>NZ_LNCQ01000042.1:0-29065 GCF_002831785.1 Allobosea sp. FBZP-16
GCCCGTTCCGCGGCAAGCCGACCGGCGAGCGGCCAAGCGGCGATCGTCCGGGCGGACGCGGCCCGCGCCCTGGCGGCGACAAGCGCCCACCACGGTCCGGTCCGCCGCGCTCCGGTCCGCCGCGTTCGGGCGGCGGACGTGACCGTCGCGGCTGAGGCGGGCATGATGCCGAAAAGGGGGACCCGGGTTTCGGGGTACATCATGCCCACAATGCAAGAGACCGCTTGATGCGCATCGTCGGGGGCCGCTTCGGCGGCCGGTCTCTCGCCGGCCCGAAGCCGGGCATCGGCGCGATCCGGCCGACCTCGGACCGGCTGCGGGAATCGCTGTTCAACGTGCTGGCGCATGGCCATGGCGATGCGGCAGACGGGGCGCGCGTGCTCGACCTCTTCGCCGGCACCGGCGCGATGGCGTTCGAGGCGCTGTCGCGCGGCGCCGCCTTCGCGCTTCTGGTCGATGACGGGGCCGAGGCGCGCGGGCTGATCCGCGAGAACCAGATGGCACTCGGCCTCGCCGGCTATAGCCGCATCTTCCGGCGCGACGCGACCAGGCTCGGCCCGATCACCGGCATGGCGCCGTTCGATCTCGTCTTCTGCGACCCGCCCTATCGCAAGGGCCTGGGCGAAAAGGCGCTCGCCTCGGCGCGCGAGGGCGGCTGGCTGGCAAAGGATGCGCTCATCCTGCTGGAGGAAGCGGCGGACGCGCAGATCACGCTGCCGGACGGGTTCGAGGAGCTCGACCGGCGCGACTATGGCGAGACGCAGGTGCGGTTTTTGAGGGCAAGCTGAGCCTCTTCGTCATTGCGAGGAGCGCAGCGACGAAGCAATCCAGGGACGGCAAGGTACTGCGGCAAGCCCCCCTGGATTGCTTCGCTTCGCTCGCAATGACGGGGGGCGTCAGCCCGCCAAATCCTCATACAGATCGCGCCAACTCGGATTCATCGTCTCGATCAGCGCAAGCTTTCTGGCGCGCGAACCGCCCTTGACCTGCTTCTCGCGGCCGATGGCATCTTCCATTCGCTCGTGCCGTTCATACCAGACGAGGAGCTTGTAGCCGTATCGTTTGGTGAAGCCTGCCAATAATGCCTCTCTATGCGGCCAGACGCGTTCATTAAGGTTCGCAGTTACACCGACATAGAGCGTACCGTTGCGCTGGCTCGCCATGATGTAGACAGCGGGTTCGCGCATGCTCGACCTTCGGCTTCGACAATTCAAAGCATCAATAGCCGTCATTGCGAACGTAGCGAAGCAATCCAGGGGCGGCAGCGCTCCATGTCGTCCTGGATTGCTTCGTCGCCGATGCTCCTCGCAACGACGGGAGCGCTTTCCATTACCGTCTCCCGAACAGCTTCTCGATATCGCTGAGCTTCAGTTCGACATAGGTCGGCCGGCCGTGATTGCACTGGCCGGAATTCGGCGTCGCCTCCATCTCGCGCAAGAGCGCGTCCATCTCCTCGGGCCGCAGGCGGCGGCCGGCGCGGACCGAGTTGTGGCACGCCATGGTCGCCAGCACATGGTCGAGCCGCCGTTCCAGCGAGCCGGCATCGCCATGCTCGGCGAGCGCGTCGGCGACGTCGCGGACGATGCCCTGGAGATCGCCGCCGGCGACCGCGGCCGGCGCCTCGCGCACAAGCACGGCGCCGGGGCCGAAGCTCTCGATGACCAGGCCGAGCGAGGCGAGGTCCGAAGCCGCGGCATTCAGCCGGTCCGCATCGACGGGGTCGAGCTCGACCACCTCGGGCAAGAGCATGGGCTGACGGGCAATGCCAGTCCTCGCCCGTTCGGCCTTGAGCCGCTCATAGACCAAGCGCTCATGGGCGGCGTGCTGGTCGACGATGACCATGCCGTCGCGGGTCTGCGCGACGATATAGGTGCCGTGGACCTGAGCGCGGGCAGCGCCAAGCGGCCGGTCGAGCGCGTCCTGCGGCGGTTCGGCGAGATGGGCTCTCGCATCGGCCGAGGGCATGGCGAGATCGGAAAAGCCGGCCTGCATCGGCTGGGTGGGTGCGGCCGGCTCTGGCATGCGCCAATCGGCGACGCTGCCGAAGTTCGGGCGCTGGATCGCGGCCGGCCCGGCATTGCCGAAGCCGCCGCCCGAGAAGACCGCGCGGAAGGCGTCGAGCGTGCGGGCGCCGCCGGTGGTGGTGGCGCGGTGGCCGGCGCCTGCCAAAGCCGCCTTGAGGCTCGACACGACGAGGCCGCGCACCAGCGCCGGATCGCGGAAGCGAACCTCGCTCTTGGCCGGGTGGACGTTGACGTCGACGACGGCGGGGTCGCAGAGCACATCGAGATAAAGCACCGGGTGGCGGTCGGAGGGTACGAAGTCGGCATAGGCGCCGCGCACCGCCGAGAGCAGCAGCTTGTCGCGCACCGGGCGGCCATTCACCGCCATGTGGACGCCGGCCGAGGTGCCGCGATGGAAGGTCGGCAGACCGGCGAAACCGGAGAGCCTGACACCCTCGCGCTCGGTCTCGACCGGCAGCGCGTTCTCCGGGAAATCGCGGCCCAGCGCGCGGCCGAGGCGGCGCAGATGGCCATCCGAACCGATCGGCTCGGCTGGCCAGTCGAAGGCGCCGGCATGCTCGCCCTCGAGCGAGAAGCGCACCTCCGGATGGGCGATGGCGAGCCGCCGCAGCATGTCGGAGACGGCCTGTGCCTCGGCGCGGTCGCTCTTCAGGAATTTCAGGCGGGCCGGGGTGAAGATGAAGAGGTCGCTGACCTCGATCCGGGTGCCGGGCGCTGCCGCCGCCGGCCTGACCGCCCCCTTGGCGCCGGCCTCGACCACGAGGGCGCAGCCCTGCGTCGCATCGCGCTGGCGCGTGGTGATCGACAGCCGCGCCACCGAGCCGATCGAGGGCAGCGCCTCGCCGCGGAAGCCGAGCGAGCGGATGGCGAAGAGATCGCCGTCCGGAAGCTTGGAGGTGGCGTGGCGCTCGACGCAGAGGGCAAGGTCCTCCGGGCTCATGCCGATGCCGTCGTCGACGACGCGGATCAGCTCGCGCCCGCCGGCCCGGATGGTGACGGCGATGCTGGCAGCACCGGCATCGATCGCGTTCTCGACCAGCTCCTTCACCGCCGCGGCCGGCCGCTCGATCACCTCGCCGGCGGCGATGCGATCGACCAGGACGGGATCGAGACGGCGAATGCTCATGAGAGCTCCTCGGCCGGGAGCGTCAGACCAGCCCCACCGGCCGGCCGACGGCCTGGACGAGCAGCTTGCCCTCGCCGAACAGGCGCTGGGCAACGCGCCGGACATCGGCCAGCGTCACCGCGGCGAAACGCTGGTTGCGGGTCTCGACGAAATCGGGCTGCTCGCCGCGGATCGCAAGGCCGAGCAGTTCGCCGGCGATCTTCGGCGAGGTGTCGAAGCGCAGCGAGTAGGAGCCGATCAGATAGCGCTTGGCCTCCTCGACCTCGTGCTCGCTCGGCCCTTCGGTCACGAGCTTGGCGATCTCCTCGCGGATCACGCTCATCGATTCGGCGACGCGGTCGTTGCGGGTCGAGGTGCCGCCGACGAGGAAGCCGGTCTGGCGCAGCGGCATCAGGCTGGAGGAGACGCCATAGGCGAGGCCGCGCTTCTCGCGGACTTCCATGAACAGGCGCGAGGTGAAGGCCGAGCCGCCGAGGATATGGTTCAGCACGGTCGCAGCGATGAAATCCGGATCATCCCACATCAGGCCGGGGCCGACGAAGCGCAGCACGGTCTGCGGCACGTCGAGATCGACGACACGGGTCTGGCCGAGCCCTGCGACAGGCAAGGGGGCTGCCGGCTCGACACGCGGCGCCCCGGCCGGCAGCGAGCCGAAGAGAACGTCGAGCCGCGAAGCCAGCTCGCTCGCGGTGATGTCGCCGACCGCGACGACCTTGAGACCGCCGCGGGTGAAGAGGCCCTGCGTCAGCGCCTTCAGCGCCGCGGGCTCGATGCCCCCGACGCTGGCGACGTCACCGCGCTCCGGCCGACCATAGGGATGGCCGGGAAAGGCGGCGGCGAAGAGAGCGTTGCGGCACATCACATCCGGGTTCTGCGCCTGGCGCTGCAGGCCGGCGATCACCTGCGCCTTGACCCGCGCGACCGCATTGGCGTCGAAGCGCGGCGCATTGAGCGCAAGACCGAGCAATTCGAAGGCGGTCTCGCGATGCTGCGACAACGTCTGAAGCTGGCCGTGGAAGTCGTCGCGGCGGGCATCGAAGGAGAGGTTGATGGCGTGGTCGGCCAGCCGGCCCTGGAAGGCCTCGGCATCGAGATCGCCGGCACCCTCGTCGAGCAGGCCGGAAATGAGGTTGGCACTGCCGGCGGCATTGGCCGGATCGCGGTTGGCGCCGCCGTCGAAGGCGAAATCGAGGGCTAGCAGCGGCAGGCTGTGCTCCTCGACCAGCCAGGCCTCGACACCGCAAGCGGCGGTGACGCGCTGGACGGCGAGCGAGGGACCGGGAGTGGCAGTGGCGGGAGCGAGCGAAACGGTCATCGGCAATCCTCGGCGGCGGACCGTAGCCCGCCCATAATGGCTTTGAGCGCGATATCAGGCGGCGGCCGGCAGGAGCAGGCCGGTGACCGAGCGATCGGGGCGAAGATAGCGCCGAACCGCCTCCATCACCTGCTCGCGCGTCACGGCCTCGATGCGCTGCGGCCAGAGCAGCACGTCCTCGACGCTCTCGCCCACGGCGAGCGCCGAGCCGAAGATGCGTGCGAGCGAGGACTGGCTGTCGCGTGCGAAGACGGTTTCGGCGACGAGGCGGGTGCGGGCGCGGGCGAGCTCGAGCTCGGTCGGCCCTGCCGCGATGAAAGCGGCGAGCGCCGCATCGAGCCCGGCTTCGAGCGCCGCCATCTCGACACCCGGACGCGGGCTGACCGAGAGCTGGAAGGCAGAGCGGTCGACCATCGAGCCCATGAAATAAGCGCCGGCACCGGCAGCGAGTTCCTGCTCGACGCAGAGCTTGCGATAGAGCCGCGAGGTCGTACCCCCGCCGAGAATCTCGGCTGCGAGTTCGAGCGCGAAGGCTTCGTCACGCTGCGGCGAGACATAGGTCGGAGCCAGCCAGGCGCGGCGCAGCGAGGGCTGCTGCACGCGCGGATCGTTGAGGGCGACCCGGCGGGCGGCGCGCGGTTCGGGCTCGGCCGGACGCTTGCGGGCAGGCGCCTCACCGCGGGCCGGGATCACGCCATAGGTCTCCTGGGCGAGACGCAGGACCTCGGCAGGCTCGACATCGCCGGCGACGACCAGGATGGCGTTCTCCGGGGTATAGAAGCGCTGGTAATAGGCGAAGGCGTCGTCGCGCGAGAGCCCCTCGATCTCGTGCTCCCAGCCGATGATCGGCGTTCCGTAGGGGTGGTGGACATAGAGCGCGCTGGAGAACTCCTCGCCGAGCTGGGCGGCGGGGTCGGCGTCGACGCGCATGCGCCGCTCTTCCAGCACCACATCGCGCTCCGGCGCAACCACGCTCTCGTCGAAGGCGAGGCCGGTCATCCGGTCGGCCTCGTAGTCCATCATCGCGCGCAGGTGCTCCTTCGGCACGCGCTGGAAATAGGCGGTGTAGTCATAGGAGGTGAAGGCGTTCTCCTGGCCGCCATAGCTCGCGACGATCTTCGAGAACTCGCCGGCCGGCCATTTCGCCGTACCCTTGAACATCAGGTGTTCGAGGAAATGGGCGATGCCCGACTTGGCGGCCGGATCGTCGCCGGAACCGTTGCGGTACCAGACCATGTGGGTGACGACAGGGGCGCGGTGGTCGGGCGCGACCACGATCTGGAGCCCGTTGGCGAGCCTGTAGGAGTCGATCTGGCTGGCTGTGTTGGCGGGAGCGGTGTGCACCGTCATGACCTTGAAAAGCTCCTGCAGATCGCGAGGTCCAGAAACGACGCGGCTCGGGCCCGCATGGACCCGAGCCGGAACGGGGGCTCGTGCTCCAGATAGTCCGGCTGCGGCAGAAAACCAACGCAGCGCAAGACAATGGCATGCAGCCTATTGGTTCTCGTAGACCTTCTGGCCGACGAGGAACTCGCGCTGGCCGACAGCCTGCTTGTCCTCGCGCGGACCGGACTGACCGGGGCCGAGCGCGGCCGTCGCGGCCGGGCGGCGATAGCCGGTCGGCGGCTCGTGCAGGAAGCGCCGAGCCGGCTCGGTGCCGTAGGCGAGGTTCGAGGTATCGGTCTGCGCCTGACGTGCCGCCATTTCGCGGCCGATACGGATCGGCTCGATCTGATTGTTGCCGGTGTTGTGGTCGGGAACGATACCTTCGGGCCCGTTGGCACGACCGGCGACGCGGCCGCGGCGCAGTTCCTCCTGCGACATCAGCGGCCTGGTGTTGGCGCGGTAGGCCTCGGTGGTCGAGAACAGGATGTTGGAGCTGTCGCGCTCGGCCTTGCGGCGGGCGACGTCCGGATCGTCCGGCCAGGCGGCGCTACGGTTGGCGCCGGCCTCCTGCGGCTTCGGCAAGGTGGAGGACGGCGGCACAACCAGCGGAGCGCGCTGCTTGTACTCGATATCCGCCTTGTCGCGGCCGAACAGGCCCATGCCATCGACCAGGTTCTTGAAGAGCATGCCCTCCTGGGCGAAAGCAGGGGTCGTCGCCAGCAGCAGGCCGCCGGCAAGCAGCATGCGCGAAGCGCGGATCCGATAAGCCATCTCACCTCTCCATACCGATACCTGCCGCGTCTTGCCTGAGCGACACGGCGAAAGCATGGCGGGCCTTTTAACCCATATCCCGCAAAATCGGGAGCCCTTTTGCCAGATTGCCGTAAATGAGCTGTGGCCGGCCTGTTTGCCAGCGCCACTAGGACGCCTCAAGCCGCCTTGGAACGCCCCGCCCCCGGCCTCAGCGATTCCCACAGGAGGCCGAGCACGCCGAAGACGATCGCCGCGTCGGCGATGTTGAAGATGTACCAGCTGAAGCTGCCGACATGGACATGCACGAAGTCGACGACGGCGCCGTAGACCATGCGGTCGAGCCCATTGCCGAGCGCCCCGCCGATGATCAGCGCAAGGCTCACCACCGTCAGCCTGTCGTCGCTGCGCCACATCCAGCGCCAGAGCCAGATCGCCGCGACGATGGAGAGCACCACCAGCGCCCAGCGGCCGATATCGGTCGATTGCTGGAACAGGCCGTAGGAGATGCCGCGGTTCCAGGCGAGCACGATCTCCAGGAAGGAGGCGAGCTGGAACGGCCCCTCCTCGGCCAAGCGGAGGCCGAAGAGCAGCCAGAGCTTCAGCGCCTGGTCGAGCACGAAGGTGAGCCCGACGATCAGGGCGCCGAGACGGCGCAGCGGCGTCATCGCAGCCGTCACGCGGCGCGCCCGAGCTCGCGCAGCGCCTGGGCGTCGCGCGGCGTCACCTCGGGGAAGCCGGGCTCGGCCGTCGCCGGATCGAAATACTTCCAGGAGCGGGCGCATTTGATGCCCGAAGCGCGCGACGGCACCACCGAGACGCCGGGGACGTCCGGCAGGCGGAAAGCCTCGGCCGGCCCCTCCCCGTCGGCGATCGTCGCACCGGAGGTGATGCAGATCTCGGCGAGATCGAGCCCGCTCAGGGCCACGCGCAGATCGGGATCGGCGATGTGGACGACAGGAGCGGCCTCCAGCGAGGAACCGATACGCTTGCCGGCGCGCTCCAGTTCCAGCGCACCGGTGACGACGCGGCGCACGCGGCGAACCTTGGCCCAGCGCTCGGCCAGCTCCGGATCGAGCCAGGCCTCGTCGGCCCTGGCGAAGAGCTCGAGATGCACCGAGCCATCGCCGTCCCTCACCTGCGGATAGCGGTCGAGCCAGGCTTCCTCCGCGGTGAAGACCAGGATCGGCGCGAGCCAGGTCGTCAGGCAGCGGAAGAGCTGGTCGACGACGGTGAGCGCGCTCTTGCGGACATGGCTGGAGCGCGGGTCGCAATAGAGCGCGTCCTTGCGGACGTCGAAGTAGAAGGCCGAGAGCTCGGTGTTCATGAACTGCGAGAGCAGCGTCACGACCTTCTTGTAATCGTAGGTCCGGTAGGCCTCCTCGACCTGCGGCCCGAGCTCGGCGAGACGGTGCAGCATCAGCCGCTCGAGCTCCGGCATCGAGGCCGAATCGGAGACGCGGATCGCCTCGTCGAAATGCGCCAGCGTGCCGAGCATCCAGCGCATGGTGTTGCGCAGCTTGCGATAGGTCTCGACGAAGGTCTTCAGGATCTCCTTGCCGATGCGCAGATCGTCGGAATAGTCGGCCGCCGCGACCCAGAGGCGCAGGATGTCGGCGCCGCTGTCCTTGATCACGTCCTGCGGGGCGGTGACGTTGCCCTTCGACTTCGACATCTTCTCGCCCTTCTCGTCGAGACAGAAGCCGTGGGTCAGGACCACGTCGTAGGGGGCCCGGCCGCGCGTGCCGCAGCTTTCGAGCAGGCTCGAATGGAACCAGCCGCGATGCTGGTCCGAGCCTTCGAGATACATCACCTTGTCGCGGCCGCCATCGACGACGCGATGGGTCTTGAGATCGGCGCGCTTCTCCAAAGTGAAGGCATGGGTCGAGCCTGAATCGAACCAGACATCGAGCACGTCGACGACGCGCTCGTACTTCGCCGGATCGTAGCCATAGGGCTTCAGGAAGCGCGCACCGTCGGTGTCGGTGAACCAGGCGTCGGCGCCCTCCTGCTCGAAGGCCTCGGCGATCGCGGCGTTGACCTTGTCGTCGACCAGGATCTCCTTGCTCTCCTTGTCGACGAAGACGGTGATCGGCACGCCCCAGGCACGCTGGCGCGACACCACCCAGTCGGGTCGGTTGGCGATCATGCCGTTGATTCGGTTCTCGCCGGCGGCGGGGACCCATTGCGTCTCCCTGATCGCCCTGAGCGCACGGTTACGCAGCGTGTCGGCATTGCCGCCGGCGGTCGGGGCCGGCGCCGCCGGATCGGGAGCGCCGGCATCGCCGTATGGCTTGTCCATGGCGATGAACCATTGCGGCGTGTTGCGGAAGATCACCGGCTTCTTCGAGCGCCAGCTGTGCGGATACTGGTGCTTGAGCCGGCCGCGCGAGACGAGGTTGCCGGTCGCCGCGAGCGCCTTGATCACCACCTCGTTGGCGTTGCCCTTCTCGCCCTTGTCGGTGATGACCTGCGCGCCCTCGAATCCCGGCGCCTCCTTGGTGAAGCGGCCATCGGCGTCGACGGTGTAGGGAATGCGCGTCTCGATGCCGCGCTCGGCGAGCGTGCGGCCATTGGCCATCCAGACGTCGAAGTCCTCGCGGCCATGGCCGGGCGCGGTATGGACGAAGCCGGTACCGGCATCATCTGTGACATGATCGCCGTCGAGCAGCGGCACGTCGAAGTCGTAGCCCTGGCCGCGCAGCGGATGAGCGGTCGCGAGACCGTCGAGATCAGCGGCGCTGACGTCGCGCTCCAGCTCGTAAGCCTCGACCTTGGCGGCCTTGAACAGCGCTTCGGCGAGGTTCTTGGCCAGCACATAGCGCGCGCCGACCTTGGCCCAGTTGCCTTCCGGGGCGGCCGTGACGCGGTAGAGGCCATAAGCGATCTTGTGGTGGAACGAGATCGCGCGGTTGCCGGGGATGGTCCAGGGGGTCGTCGTCCAGATCAGCACCGACGCTCCCGCGAGCGGCCCCGAGCCAAGCACCGGGAACGCCGCGAAGATCATATCGCTGGTGTGCTCCTCGTACTCGACCTCGGCCTCGGCCAGGGCGGTCTTCTCGACGACAGACCACATCACCGGCTTGGAGCCGCGATAGAGCATGCCGTTCTCAGCGAACTTCATGATCTCGCGGGCGATCTGCGCCTCGGCGCCATAAGCCATGGTCAGGTACGGATCGTCCCAGTCGCCCTCGACGCCGAGCCGCTTGAACTCGTTGCGCTGGATGTCGACCCATTTCTCGGCGAAGACGCGGCATTCCTTGCGGAATTCGACGACATCGACGTCGTCCTTGTTCAGGCCCTTGGCGCGGTACTGCTCCTCGATCTTCCACTCGATCGGCAAGCCGTGGCAGTCCCAGCCCGGAACATAGTTCGAATCGTAGCCGAGCATCTGCTGCGAGCGCGTCACCAGGTCCTTCAGCACCTTGTTGAGCGCATGGCCGATATGGATGTTGCCGTTGGCATAGGGTGGGCCGTCATGCAGGACGAAGCGGTCGCGGCCCTGCCCGGCCTCGCGCAGCTTGCGGTAAAGGTCCATCCTGGCCCAGCGGGCGAGCAATTCGGGCTCGCGCTGCGGCAGGCCGGCGCGCATCGGGAATTCCGTCTGCGGCAGGAACAGGGTCTGCGAATAGTCGGTGGTCTCGGGCTTCTCGGCGGTCTTGTCGGTCATGATCCGGCTCGGCGGTGCGGATGGCGGCTCGGCATGCGGTGCGGCGCCCATCCTGGAGATGTCACGGGGAAGCGATCGTCGTCCCGGCCTGCGCAAGCGCCCGCGCCATCAGCGCAGGGCGGCAGCCGGGCCGGTAATTCGCAGGGGCGAAACGAGGTGCAGAGCGGACATCAGCGGCTTCTAGCAAAGCGCGGTCATGGAAGGAAGGCCGGCGTCGCCGCCAGGATGCCACGTGCGCTTGCGCTGTCGGCATCCATCTGGACGATCAACGCCTCGCGCGTATCGAATTTCGCCTCGCCGCGCAGGAAGGCGACGAAGGCGACGTCGACGGTCTTGCCGTAGAGATCGCCGGAGAAGTCGAAGACGAAGGTCTCGAGCCTGGGCGCGCCGTCGTCGAAGGTCGGCCTGCTGCCGAAGCTGGCGACACCGTTATGCCAGGCTCCGTCGATCTTCATGCGAACCGCATAGATGCCGAAGCGCAGGCGGCAATCATGGCTGAGATGCATGTTGGCGGTGGGATAGCCGAGATCCCGGCCGCGCTTGTCGCCATGGGCGACTTCGCCACGCACGAACCAGGGCCGGCCGAGCAGCGCCGCGGCATGACCGACATCGCCGGCTTCGAGCGCCGTGCGCACCAGCGTCGAGGAGACCGGCTCGCCCTGGAACGCGAAGGGCGGCACGACAGCGACCGGAATGCCTACATGGCCGGCGCGCGCCTGCAGCATCTCGGGCGAGCCTGTGCGCCCCTGGCCGAAATGGAAATCATAGCCGCAGACGAGGCCGGCGGCGCCGAGCTGGCCGAGCAGCAGATCGTCGACGAAGGCCTCGGCCGGAATGGCGGCGACCGCGCGATCGAACGGGACGACGAAGCTGGGCGTGAGCCCGAGGCTGGCGAGGAGCGCGACCTTGACCGGCTCCGGCGTCAGCCGGAACACCGGCTGCTGCGGCCTGAAAACCGTCCGCGGATGCGGCTCGAAGGTCAGCGCCGCGGCGCTGGTCCCCTGCCGCGCCGCCATCTCGCCGGCGACGCGGGCGAGCTCGGCATGGCCGCGATGGACGCCGTCGAAATTGCCGAGCGCCAGCACGCGGCCGCGCAGATCGGCCGGCATCGGCTTGCCGGGTTCAAGGGTGAAGGCGGGCAGCGCATCAGGTCGCGCGGCCTCGGGGAATGAGCTCATGGAACGCAGGGTCGACGCCGGGAAGCCCCGGCTACCGCCGTGTTTGGCCCCAAGCGGCGGGAAGCGTCAAGGCCGGTTCAGGCGTGCGTGGCACGCGGCAGCGCCACCCAGGCCTCGCCTTCCAGCACAGCCTTGCCGTCGACCAGGCATTCGCAGAAGAGCCGGGCGCGGCGTCGCTCCGGCACGAGTTCAACCACCTCGACGCGGGCGGTGACGACGTCGCCGATCTTCACCGGCGCAAGGAAATTGAGGGTCTGCGAGAGGTAGACAGCGCCCGGTCCCGGCAGGCGCGTGCCGAGCAGGGCCGAGACCAGACTTGCCGTCAGCATGCCATGTGCGATGCGCTGGCCGAACTTGGTCGAGGCGGCGTAGCGGTCGCAGAGATGGATCGGATTGGCGTCGCCCGACAGGTCGGCGAAAAGCGAGATGTCGCGCTCCATCACCGTGCGCATCAGGCTTTCGCGCTGGCCGACGACCAGATCCTCGAAGGCATGGACTTGATAGAGCGTGCTCGCCATCATCGGTCGGCTCTCGCAACTGCAGCACGGCCAAAAGGCCGCCTGAATCCGGAATCGGGCAAGCAGCCTCTCACACCTCGCTGCACCGCACCATTGAACTTTGGTGCCTGTTGTCTTGTTCCTCCGTCCGCCAAAGGTCGTATGCCGCTGGGTCACTCAGCGACCGGGTTAACGGCTTTGAAACGCCGAGCGCCTATGACAATTGACCCAAGGTCGCCGCTCTGCGAGAGCGACCCCGCGCCGGCGCCGTTGGGCCCTGCTGACTACTTGCTTGGAGCGCCGTCATGGCTGTCGACCCGTCAATGCCGATCCTGGTGGTGGACGACTATCAGACGATGGTCCGGATCATCCGCAGCCTCCTGAAGCAGCTCGGCTTCGAGAATGTCGACGACGCCTCCGACGGCAATGCCGCGATCGCCAAGATGCGCGACAAGAAATACGGGCTGGTGATCTCGGACTGGAACATGGAGCCGATGACCGGCTACGAGCTGCTGCGCCAGGTCCGCAACGAGGACGCCATTGCCGAGACGCCGTTCATCATGGTGACGGCGGAATCGAAGACCGAGAACGTCATCGCCGCCAAGAAGGCCGGCGTGAACAACTATATCGTCAAGCCGTTCAACGCGCAGACGCTGAAATCGAAGATCGAGGCGGCCTGCGCCGCCTGAGGCAGCGTCGCGCACTCCATCGCTTGATAGCTTTCCCGCCGTTACTGCGGCCGGAGCGAGCGGGGGCCGGACGCTGTCAAAGGGCTCACAGCCTATTCGGAAGTTCACCGAGCCCTCATCCTGAGGAGCCATCCTGCGAGGAATGGCGTCTCTGGAGATCCTTCGACGCGCTTCCCACGATGAGGGCTGTGAGTTTCCAAACGGCATCCAAGGCCGGCCGCACCCTCGCGCAGGCTGTCATCTTCTTTTGACTGGAAAGAGGTTTTCTGAAAGCGTGCCATCGCGAGAGCCTCATATCGCATGTGCCATTGAATATTTAGATTAAGGGGTGCGATCGATGTACAGGCGTGTTTCTCCCAAGGTTAAACAAGACACACCTATGCACTGCTACGCAGCAGCCTTCGAGTCATGGACGAGAGCCACGATTGGATATGCTGGCCACACGCAGAGTTCGATCGCCGCAAGCTATGACGACAATCCACCCCCGAGTGGCGGAGCATCCGAGAAAAGTATTCTGACTCTATTGAGCGATTTCAGCATGGATTTCACGGATTGGCGACGTGAAAGCCTCACTGAGAGCCTAATCGATTCGCATCTGCGCAACGGACTCGTCGTGCTCATATACAAGTCGAGCGTCCTCAATTCACATACGATCGTCATCTATGGCGTCAGCCACGCAAATGGCGTCGCACAGATCAGCTTCATGGATCCATGGTATGGATCCTATCGATGGGCGAATGTCGCCAGCTTCAACGGCAAGCCGTGGTTGCTCGCCTGGGAAGCATGACTTGTGTGACCTGCTGGACGAGCTGCCGGAAGCATCGTGCCCTCATGCGACATCTGGCGGCCCCATGAGGGCACTTGCCTAGACCTGCTTGGAAACTCGCAGCTTCATGCTGAGGGCGCGGCAGGGCCGTCTCGAAGGCTGAGGGCACCGGGAATTTCTAACAGACGGTCGACGATGCACAATGGTTTCTGGAGCTGCGCTTGGCCGCTGGCCGGAGTGAGAGGCCTATGAGGTACTCTCACCAGGCCAGATGCGGCATGGCGTAGTCGGGTCGGTGGCTCTGGCGGCCGAACCAGCCCTGCAGCGCCCCATCCGACAAGCCTGCCATCTCGCCGGCATGGATGCCGGCGACGCACATCAGCGAAGCCAGGCCATATTGCACCGCGCCGGCGATGTCGGTGCGGATCGCATCGCCGATCGCCAGGATGCGCGCCTTCTCGACCGTCTCGCCGCGCAGCTCCTGGCCGATGCGGATGGCGAGGTCGTAGATCGGCGCATGCGGCTTGCCGGCATAGATCGCCTCGCCGCCGAGCTGCTCATAGGCGACGGCGAGCGAGCCGGCGCAGGGCACGATGCGTCCGCCACGATCGACGACGAGATCCGGATTGGCGCAGATCAGCGTCAGCTTCCGCCGGGCAAAATCCGCAAGCTGTTCGGCATAGCTCTCGGCCGTCTCGGTCTCGTCGTCGAACAGGCCGGTGCAGAGGACGTAGTGCGCCTCAGCGGGGCCGACGCGCGGCGCGTCGAGCCCTGCCATCAGCGGCAGGTCGCGGGACGGGCCGAGGTGATAGAGCGGCTCGCCGGCTCGATGGGCGATCAGGTCGCGCGCGACGTCGCCGGAGGTGACGATCGCGTCGAAGGCGTCGCCGGGCACGCCGAGCTTGCCGAGCTGGACGGCGATCTCCGAGCGCGGGCGCGGCGCGTTCGAGACCAGTACGACGGTGACGCCGCCCGCACGCATCCGGGCCAGGGCATCGCAGGCGGCGGCGAACGGCGCGACGCCATTATGGACCACGCCCCAGATGTCGCAGAGGCAGAGCTCGTACTGGCCGATGACGGGCGCAACCCCGGACAGAAGGCGGGTTGATGACGGCACGGGCAAACTCCAATCGGACTGGCGCCGCCTGTCTACGCGGCTTCGCCAGCACAGGCCAGCGCTTCAATCCCCGAGGAGCGAGTCAGGCGGTGGCGCGGCGCAGGATGTCGCGGAAGGGCACGCGCTTGACCTCAGGCGGCGATGCCATGGCTGGATGCTCGACCACCTCGGCGGAAGCGGGCGCCGCCATGGCGGCAGCGGGCTTCGGAATCGGAGCAGTCTCAGCCGGTTGCGGCTCGGCGAAGACCTCGGGCCTGACCGGCCTCGGCGGCGAGAAAACGATGCCCTGGCCGAAGCCGATGCCGAGATCGAGCATGTCGGCGACCATCGGATCGTCCTCGACCTCCTCGGCGACGAGCTGGATCGAACCGCGCGCGAGCTGAATCGCGATGTCGCCCGCCGCTATGTCGGCGAGCTTGCCACCGCGCGCCTCGGCCAGCAGCAGCGCCGCCGAGACCTTGACGAAGCGCACGCCGCGATCATGCAGCGAGACCGGGTCGAAGCGTAGATCGGCGACATGGTCGAGCGCAAAGCGCACGCCATTGGCCGACATGGCGCCGAGCAGGCCGAGGCTCGCCGGCTCCAGCGCCCGGAAGACGCGCTGCGGCACCTCGATGACGAGATTGCCGATGTGGTCGTGGTATTTTTCCAAGATGCGCGACAACGCCGCCAAGGCGCGCGACGAGCCCCAGGTCGCCGCGCTGAAATTGCAGGAGACGAAGAGCTCGCCAGGCTTGCTGCCGAGATGGCGGGCGATGGCCAGCGCCCGCGTCAGCACGAGCGCATCGAGCGTCGGGCCGAAGCCGCGGTCCTCGACCGTGGTCAGAAATTCGGAGGGGAGCAGCAGCGTCTTCTCGTCCAGACGCAGCCGGACGAGCGCCTCGTAACCCCGCGTCCGGCGCTGCGGCAGGCTGACGATCGGCTGGAGATGAACCTCGACCTGGCCCTTCGCCAGAGCCTCGCTGATCAGGGCGGCGCGTTCCTCGGCCGCGCGGTGCTGCGCCGCCTCGGCCGGGTCCTGCCGTGTCGCGACCAGAGGCTCGGGAGCGCGGAAATCGGGACGTTCTGGGACCAGCGCCGCAATCCGCGCCGGTTGCGGCGACGGTGGATTGGCGAGCCGGCCTTCAATACGACTGAGCTGGTCGTCATGCTCGCCCAAGGTCGTCGCGACCTGCTGCAGGAGATCGCCGAGCAGACCGACCTCCGCCGTCAATTCGTGGAGCATCGCTTTGGCCGGCGCAGCATCGGCCTCGCCCATCGGCATCTGGTCGAGGCGCTTGGCCATCGAGTCGACGCGAATGGCATTGGTCGCGAGGCGGACCTTGACCTCGCCGATCGCCGCGAGCAGCTGCTCGCGCTCGCGCGCCGTGTTGCGGCGCGCCAAGGCTGCCGCTCCGGCCAAACCGAGCCCGGCGCTCAGCAATCCCAATGCGTTGGCGAGATTGCCCGGCAGGAGCAGGATCGCCGCTGCGCCCAGCGAAAAGCCGACGACGCCGCTGGCGGCCGGAGAGAGAGCGCTGAGGCGGGTGCGAGCCAAGGGCCGAAATCGCGCAAGGGGTTGAGGGGCAACGCAACGCTACGAATCAGCTGCGACAACCGCAGAATAGCGGCCGGATTCAGCAACTGCGAGGTCCATCGACGGATTGTGCGACCGAACCTTGCCGAAGCCCCCTGTTCCCGGTCTACCGCAACTGCAGCCCGACCTGGCCGATCGCAGCCAGGATGCGGTCGATGACCGGCGGCGAGAACCCTTTGCGGGCCAAGAAGAGCCGCGCATCGAGAGCAAAGAGCGGCTCGGCCTGGCCCAGCATGCGCATGGCCTCCTCCAACCCGTCCCGATCACCCGCGGCGGCGCTCGCCACCGCACGTGCGACCAAAGCGAGCGGCGTCTCCTCCGCCTTGATCAGGGACGCCTGACTCTCCGCGAGCTTGTTCGCGCCGGTCAGGTACGCCGCGAAGTAGAGGAAGACGTCATACCAGGAAGGCCGGCCATTGCTCAGCGCAGCGGCGCGCTCGAGCAAGGGCAGGCCCTCGGCCGCCCGGTCGAGCTGGACGTAGCGCGCGCCGAGATCGGCCATGATGTCGGGATCGTAGGGGTTGCGCGCCATCGCCTCCCGGCCGGATTTGAGCGCTTCCTCGGTCATGCCGCGCAGGAACTGCGCCTCCATCAGGGCCTGATGAGCGCGCGCGCTCGCCGGCGCGAGCCTCACGGCCGTGACCGCGGCGGCAAGCGCCCGGTCGAGCGGCGAGCCGGAGCGCGCGTTCAGACCGGCGGCGTATTCATCCGCGGTGAGCAACGCCAGATGCGACCAGGCCGGATGGAAGTCTGGATCGCGCGCGACCAGCGCATCGAGGCAGTTGCGCGCGGCCAGATGATCGTCCGCCTTCATGTGCCGGCGGAAATTGAGCGCCATGTAAATGCAGCCGACCCCCGGCGGCAGCGTGGCGAGCCTGAAATCGGCATGCAGGACGCCGAAGGGCTGAGCCAGCCGGATCGCCACGCCCTGCGCCAGCTCGCGCAGTTCCGTGCCGTCGCTCACGGCCGCCAGGCTGCGCGCGCCGGAGGTGGTCCAGACGACCCGCCCGTCCCTCGCTGCGCTCAGCCGCACGAACCCCTCGATCTTGTCGCCGGCCCGCGACGTGTTGAGGGTCAGGATATAATCGGCCCCCTCCTCCGGCCGCAGCGCCGTACCTGGCGACTTGACCACGAGCAGGTCGTCGAAGCGGGCCATGGTGTCGACGAGATGACGCATGAACAGCCGCGCCGCATCCTCGACCGCGGGATCGACGATGTCGCCGGCGATCACGACGGCAATCACGGGCAGGCTCGCAGGCGCAGCGACCGGCTCGGGAGGCTGTGCCGAAGCAGACTGGTCGGGCGCATTGGGGGTTGCCGGCCGCGGCGCCTGCATGTCCCCGCTCGCGACGGCGACGCTCAGCTCCGGCCCGGTCCCGGCCTGGCGCCAGGCGACGAACGCGATCGCGCCGGTCAGAACCAGCGCTGCAACCGCATAGGCCCATGCTCGCCATCGCCTGCCGGCGGCGGCTGCGGGCTGCGCAGGCTCCAAGCTTGCGGTCGCTGCCTCCGGTTCCGCGAAGCCCTGCCGCGTGAAGCTGGGCACATAGGCACCGACGGGAATCGCGATCCGCACGGGATCGCGCACGCCCTCGGCCGCGAAGTAGAGATTGAGCGCCTTGCGCAGGCGCCCCGCCTCGACGCGCACGATCGGGTCAGATTGCGGATCGAACTCGGGCGGGCGTCCGAATGCCTCGACCGCAATGGTATAACCCTTGAGCTCGGCGGCGCGCCCGGCCAGGGCCTGCTCGACGACATAGCTCAAGAAGGCAGTGAGCTGTGGCGCGCTGCGAAAGATGTCAGATGCAAGGACGCGGTCGAGCTGCGCGCGGATGTCCTCCGGCGCGATCGTGCCGCTTCCGTCCCGACCGGCAACGCCTTCAGTCATTGGGGCGTAGTCCAGTGTTACCCCCTTGTTCAGACTACGCCAGAAACGACGTAACGTCACCTGCCCCGAGCGGCGGGCCGCCGCTCGCCGGACGCAGGCATGCCCCGAGCCGACGTGGATTTACAGCCCCGACCGCGCTGCTAGGTTGAGGAAGCTTTAAAAAACTAAATGGGACCGGACCATGACCTCTGCGCCGCGCGCCATCAGCTCGCCGAACGATCTCGAAGCCTACTGGATGCCGTTCACGGCGAACCGGTCGTTCAAGCAGAATCCGCGCATGGTCGCCCGGGCAGAGGGCATGTTCTACTACACCCCAGAGGGCAAGCCGGTGATGGACGGCACCGCCGGGCTCTGGTGCTGCAATGCCGGCCATGCCCGCGAGCCGATCATCCAGGCGATCCAGGCCCAGGCGCGCGAACTCGATTACGCCCCGTCCTTCCAGTACGGCCATCCCAAGGTCTTCGCGGCGGCAGCCCGAATCGCGGCGCTGGCGCCGGGCGATCTCGACCACGTCTTCTTTGCCGGCTCGGGCTCGGAAGCGGCGGATTCGGCGCTGAAGATCGCCCTCGCCTACTGGAACGTCTCAGGCAAGGGCTCGAAAACCCGGCTGATCGGCCGCGAGCGCGGCTATCACGGCGTCGGCTTCGGCGGCATCTCCGTTGGCGGCATGGTCAACAACCGCAAGTTCTTCGGCGGGCTTTTGACCGGCACCGACCACATCTCCCACACCTATGACCGCGAGAAGCAGGCCTTCAGCAAGGGCGAGCCGGACTACGGCGCGCATTTCGCCGATGATCTCGAGCGCGTCGTCGCCCTGCACGACGCCTCGACAATCGCCGCGGTGATCGTCGAGCCGATGGCGGGCTCGACCGGGGCGCTGCCGCCGCCGAAGGGCTACCTCAAGCGCCTACGGGAGATCTGCGACAAGCACGGCATCCTCCTGATCTTCGACGAGGTCATCACCGGCTTCGGCCGCCTCGGCTTCGCCTTCGCCGCCGAGCGCTATGGCGTGATCCCCGATATGATCACCTTCGCCAAGGGCGTCACCTCGGGCACGGTGCCGATGGGCGGCGTGATCGTGCGCAAGCACGTCTACGACGCCTTCATGAACGGGCCCGACAACGTCATCGAGCTGTTCCACGGCTACACCTATTCCGGCCACCCGCTGGCGGCGGCGGCCTCGCTGGCAGCGCTCGACATCTATCGCGAGGAGGGCCTGTTCGAGCGGGCGCGGGCGATGGAGGACGCTTGGGCCGATGCGGTGATGAGCCTGAAGGGCGAGCCGAACGTGGTCGATATCCGCACGCTCGGCCTGGTCGGCGCCGTCGATCTCGCGCCGCGGGCCGAGGGCCCCGGCAAGCGCGGCTACGAGGTGATCGAGCGCGCCTTCCACGAGGAAGGGCTGATGATCCGCACCGCCGCCGACACGATCGCCTTCTCGCCGCCGCTGATCATCACGGAGAGCCAGGTCGAGGAGCTGATCGGCAAGCTCAAGCGGGTGATCAGAGCGGTGGCGAACTGAAACCAGTCGTCATGGCACGTATCGAAAAGCTTGAGATCGGGCCGAGCGATGGAAGCGTGCACCCCAGCAAGGTGCACGCTCGTGTCAAAGTCTTTGGTGGCGGCCCGGACGGCCCTATTGTCCAAATCGATACCTTCGGCTCGGCTGACCGAGAAATCCCCGGGAAGCTGAGTCAGACAATCCAGTTGGACAAGACTACAGGTCGAGAGCTTTTGGCGATTCTGCAGCGAGCCTACGGTTGACCTAACGCGCCGACAGACGGCTCACCCCCGCCGCAGCTTGTTGTAGCGGGTGATCAACCTGTCGCGCTTCAGTCGCGACAGGCGGTCGATCCAGAAGATGCCGTCGAGCTGGTCGATCTCATGCTGATGGCAGACGGCGAGCAAGCCGTCGGCATCCTCGCTCTGTTCCTTGCCTTCCAGATCCTGATAACGCACGCGGACATGGGCATGGCGCTCGAGCTCGTCGGTGACACCCGGCATCGAGACGCTGCCCTCGGTATGGCGAATGGTCTCCCGAGAGACCTGGTCGAGCTTGGGATTGGCATAGATGCGGACGTCGCCGGGCGTCAGCTCCAGCACGACGAGCCGGGACGGGACACCGATATGCGGCGCGGTGATGCCGATGCCGGGCGCCGACCGCATCGTATCGAGCAGGTCTTCCGCAAGAGCACGCAAATCCGCATCGAACCGCGTGACCGGTGGAGCAGGTAGCCGCAGGCGCGGATCGGGAAAGCTCAGGATCGGTCGGACAGGCATCGCAGTCTTGTCATGCGCTCCCCGGTTGGAGCGTCATCGCCAATACAGCGTAGCGATCCGGATGGATGCGCTCCACATCCCTCAGGTTGCCACCACACATCCGGCAGCTAGCGAGCTGTTCGACGTGATGCGGAGCGCAGGGCGGAGCCGATGCCGGTCGCCCTGCTCTATCCGCACCGGCAGCATTTGTCGCGCCGCCTGAAGGTATTCGCCGACTGGCTGGAGCCGCTCCTCAAGGAGAAGCTCTTCGCCTGATCAGGCCGCAGCCTTCTTCTCGGCGCTGCCGTAGAAGCTCTCGCCGGTCTTGGCCATGCGCTTCAGCAGCCGGTTCGGCTTGAAGCGCTCGCCATGCTTCTTGGCGAGGCTCTCGCAGAGCTTCACGAAGGCGGCGGCGCCCATATTGTCGATATAGGACAGCGTTCCACCCGAGTAGGGCGCGAAGCCGAAGCCGATGATCGAGCCGACATCGGCCTCGCGCGGATCGGTGACGACGCCTTCCTCATAGGTCTTGGCCGCTTCGAGCGCCTGGGTGACCAGCAGGCGATGCTTCAGCTCCTCCATATCCACCTTTTCGGGGTGGATATGGTTGGAGACGAGATCGGCGAGACCGGGCCAGAGCCGCTTCGGGCCGGCTTCCGGATAGTCGTAGAAGCCCTTCCGGTTCTTGCGGCCGAGGCGGCCATGCTTCTCGACCATCTCGTTGAGAAGCTTCTCCTGCGCGGGGTCGACGGCGCCCTCGCCGAGCTGCGCCTTGGTCGCCTTCAGCACCTTGTAGGCGAGATCGACCGCGACCTCGTCATTGAGCGAGAGCGGGCCGACCGGCATGCCGGCCTGCTTGCCGGCGGCCTCGATCATCGCCGGCGGCACGCCTTCCATCAGCATGAGGTGACCCTCGCGGATGTAGTTGCCGACGCAGCGATTGGCGTAGAAGCCTCTGACATCGTTGACGACGATCGGCGTCTTCCTGATGGCGCGGACGAAGTCGAGCGCCATGGCGAGCGCCTTCTTGCCGGTCTTCTTGGCCATGATGATCTCGACCAGCAGCATCTTCTCGACCGGCGAGAAGAAATGGATGCCGATGAAATTCTTCGGCCGCTCGCTGTGCTCGGCAAGGCCGGTGATCGGCAGCGTCGAGGTGTTGGAGCCGAAGATCGTCTTGGGGCCGACCACGGCCTCGACCTTGGCGATGACCTCGGCCTTGACCTTCGGGTCCTCGAACACGGCCTCGACGATCAGGTCGCAGCCCTTGAGGTCGGCGTAGTCGGCCGAGGCCTTGATGCGCGCGAGCAGCGCGTCGCGATCGGCGGTCTTGGCTCTGCCCTTGGTGATCTGGTCGGTGACCAGTTTGTGCGAATAGGCCTTGCCCTTCTCGGCCGCCTCGATGTCGCGGTCGACCAGCACCACCTCGATGCCGGCATTGGCGGTGACATAGGCGATGCCGGCGCCCATGAAGCCGGCGCCGACGACGCCGACCTTCTTCAGCTTCGAAGCGGGCACGTCGGCCGGGCGGCGGGCGCCCTTGTTCAGCTCCTGCATCGAAACGAAGAGCGAGCGGATCATCGAGGCCGCCTCCTTCGTCCGCAGGATCTTGGCGAAGTAGCGGCTCTCGACCTTGAGGGCGAGGTCCATCGGCAGCTGCAGGCCCTCATAGACCGCGCTGAGGATGGCGCGGGCGGCCGGGTAGTTGTCGTTTGTCTCGCGGCGATAGATCGCATTGGCCGGCGGCCAGATCTGCATCCCGGCCGGCGAATGGACCTTGTTCGAGGGCAGCTTGAACTTCGGGTCTTCCCAGGGCTGCTTCGCCTGCGGGTTGGCCTTCAGCCATTCCTTGGCCGCGGCGACGATCTGGTCGCGCGGCAGGACGGCATGGACGAGGCCCATATTGCGGGCCGGCAGCGCCTTGATCTGGTCGCCCTTGAACATCATCTGCAGCGCGTCGCCGGTCTGCATCAGGCGCGAGACGCGCTGGGTGCCGCCGGCGCCGGGGAACAGGCCGACCTTGATCTCGGGCAGGCCGACGCGGGTCGAGGCATCGTCCGAGACGACGCGGAGCTGGCAGGAGAGCGCGAGTTCGAAGGCGCCGCCGAGGCAGACGCCATGGATCGCCGCCGCGAACGGCTTCCCGCAGGTTTCGAGCTTGCGATAGAGTTGGCTGAGCTTGCGGCTCTCGTCGAAGAAGCGCTGCATCGCGATCTGCTCGCCCTGCTCCTTGGCGAGCTTGACATAGAGGTCGCGCAGGCCTTGCAGCATGGTGAGGTCGGCGCCGCCGGAGAAGGCTTCCTTGCCGGAGACGATGACGCAGCCCTTGATCGCCTCGTCCGAGGCGACCTTGTCGACGACTTGGTTAAGTTCTTCCATCACCTGCGGGGTGATGACGTTCATCGAGCGCTCGGGCATGTCCCAGGTCAGGGTGGCGATGCCGTCGGCGTCGGTGTCGAAGCGGAAATTGACGAGGTTCATCGGCTCTCTCCTCAAACCCGTTCGATGATGGTGGCGACGCCCATACCGACAGCGACGCACAGCGTGACCAGAGCGGTCTGCTTGTTGGTGCGCTCGAGCTCGTCGAGGACGGTGCCGAGGATCATCGCACCGGTGGCGCCGAGCGGGTGACCCATCGCGATGGCGCCGCCATTGACGTTGAGCACGGCGTCGTCGATGTCGAAGGCCTGCTGATAGCGCAGCACGACCGAGGAGAAGGCCTCGTTCAGCTCGAACAGGTCGATGTCCTTGACGCTCATCCCGGCCTTCTTGAGCACGAGCTCGGTGACGTCGACCGGGCCGGTCAGCATCAGCGCGAGATCGGAGCCGGTGGTGGCGAAAGCCTTGATGCGGGCGCGAGGCTTCAGGCCCGCGGCCTTGCCGGCCTTCTTCGAACCCACCAGCACGGCGGCAGCGCCGTCGACGATGCCCGACGAGTTGCCGGCGTGGTGGACGTGGTTGACGAACTCGACGTCCGGATGCGCCGCGGTCGCGACCGCGTCGAAGCCGCCCATCTCGCCCATCTGGACGAAGGAGGCCTTGAGCGCGGCAAGCGCCTGCATGTCGGTCGCCGGGCGGATGGTCTCGTCGCGATCGAGGATGATAAGGCCGTTGACGTCGGTGACCGGGATCACCGAGTTCTTGAAGCGGCCCTCTTCCCAGGCCTTGGCGGCGCGCTTGTGAGAGCGCACGGCATAGGCGTCGACATCGTCGCGCGAGAAGCCGTACTTGGTCGCAATCAGATCGGCCGAGACGCCCTGCGGCATGAAGTAGGTGTCGATCGCGACGCTGGGATCGACCGCGATGCCGAAGCCCGAGGCGCCCATGCCGATGCGGGACATGCTCTCGACGCCGCCGCCGATCGTCATCTCCTTCTGGCCGGACATGACCTGCGCCGCGGCGAGGTTGACCGCATCGAGGCCCGAGGCGCAGAAGCGGTTGATCTGCACGCCCGGCACTTCCTTGCCGTAGCCGGCTTTCAGAGCGACGGTGCGGGCGATGTCGGCGCCAGCCTCGCCGACCGGATCGACGCAGCCATAGACCACGTCCTCGACCAGCTTGGTATCGAGATTGTTGCGCTCCTTGATGGCGCGCAGGGTCTGCGTGCCCAGTTCGATCGCGGTGACCTCGTGCAAGGAGCCGTCGGCCTTGCCCTTGCCGCGCGGAGTGCGGACATGGTCATAGATGAAAGCATCAGCCATCAAGGGCCTCCCATCGGACGTTTTGCGGGCAACCTAGCCGTCATTGCGAGCGAAGCGAAGCAATCCAGACCGTAGAGCTCTGCCGCTCCTGGATTGCTTCGTCGGCTTCGTCTCCTCGCAACGACGCTGTTCAGAACTGCTCGGCGCTCAGCGCCATCGTGGCGTCGGAGCCGGAGGTGATCCGCGCCAGATGCGCAGCGGTCTCGGGCAGCGAGCGCTCCATGAAGAAGCGCGCGGTGACGAGCTTGGCGTTTAGGCGCTCGGCCTGGCCATTGGCGCCGGCCTTGAGCTTCTCCTGCGCGACCTTGGCCATCTTCGCCCACATATAGCCGAGGCTAACCAGGCCGAGCAGGTGCATGTAGTCATGCGCACCGGCGCCGGCATTGTCCGGCTTGGCGAGCGCGTTCTGCATGAACCACATCGTCGCCTGTTGCAGATGGTTCAACGAGAGCTGCAGAGAGGCCAGCAGCGGCTTCAGCGCCTCATCGCCCTCGTTGTCTTTCACGAAGGCGCCGACCTCGTTGAAGAAAGCCATGATGGCGCGGCCTCCGTCGCGGCCGAGCTTGCGGCCGACCAGGTCCATCGCCTGCACGCCGTTGGCGCCCTCGTAGATCATGGCGATGCGGGCATCGCGGACGAACTGCTCCATGCCCCATTCGGCGATGTAGCCATGGCCACCATACATCTGCTGGGCCTTCACCGCATTGTCGAAGCCGACATCGGTGAGCACGCCCTTGAGCACGGGCGTCATCAGGCCGAGTTGGTCGTCGGCGGCCTGGCGCTCGGCGTCATCGCCGGAGCGATGGGCGATGTCCGACTTGATCGCGTTCCAGATGACGAAGGCGCGGGCCGCCTCGTTGAACGCCTTGATCGACATCAGCGTGCGGCGCACGTCCGGATGGACGAAGAGCGGATCGGCCGGCTTGTCGGGGTTCTTGGCGCCGGTCAGGGCCCGGCCCTGCAGACGGTCCTTGGCGTAGGCGACAGCGTTCTGATAGGCGACCTCGGACTGGGCCAGACCCTGGATCGCGACGCCGAGGCGGGCCTCGTTCATCATCACGAACATGGCGTTGAGGCCCTTGTTCTCGGCCCCGACCAGCCAGCCCTTCGCCCCGTCATAGTTCATGACGCAGGTCGAGTTGGCGTGGATACCCATCTTGTGCTCGATCGAGCCGCAGGACACCTTGTTGTTCGCGCCGACCGAGCCGTCGGCTCCGACCTCGTTGCGCGGCACGACGAAGAGCGAGATGCCCTTGACGCCCTGCGGCGCGCCCTCGATGCGGGCGAGCACGAGGTGGATGATGTTCTCGGTGATGTCCTGCTCGCCGGCCGAGATGAAGATCTTGGTGCCCGTGATGGCATATGAGCCGTCGCCGTTCGGCACGGCCTTGGTCTTGATCAGGCCGAGATCGGTGCCGCAATGCGGTTCGGTCAGGTTCATCGTGCCCGACCAGGTGCCCTCGGCCATCTTCGGCAGATAGGTGCGCTTCTGCTCGTCCGTGCCGTGGACATAGAGCGCGGCCATCGCGCCCATGGTCAGGCCCGGGTACATCGAGAAGGCCATGTTCGCCGAGGAAGAAAACTCGTTCATGATGGCGCCGAGCGTGTAGGGCAGGCCCTGGCCACCGTACTCGGGATCCATGGCGAGGCCGATCCAGCCGCCTGCGGCGTAGGTTTCATAGGCCTGCTTGAACCCCTTCGGCGTCGTCACCGTGCCGTCGGCATTGCGCTTGCAGCCTTCCTGGTCGCCTGAATGATTGATCGGCTGGAGGACTTCCTCACAGAGCTTGGCGCCCTCGCCGAGCACGGCCTCGACCAGGTCCGGCGTCGCCTCGGCAAAACCCGGGAGGTTGTTGTAACGCTCGAACTGGAAGACGTCGTTGAGCAGGAACAGCGTGTCCTCGACAGGCGCCTTGTAGACCGGCATCGCATCCCTCCCTGGCGTTTCGTACAGCTTTGGTGACGAAGCTTGCCAGCTCGATAGGACAGCGGCGCTTCGAGATAGTTCACATATAAACTATCTAGCCGCAGCTTGCCAAGGGGCCAGCCCACTTTTTCTTCCGGACAGCGCAGTCGGGAGAGATTGGCGCCGCGCACGCAGTACGCGCAAACGAAAAATGCCCCGAACCTGCGAGGTTCGGGGCATCATTATCTCAGCGAGGTGAGCCGGTCAGGCGACCGGGCCGCTTCAGGCGTCGAGGCGCGCGAGCGTCGTTTCGAGCTCGGCGATAGCGGTCTCGATCTCGGTGCGCTGGCTGCGCAGCAATTCGAGCTGCTCGGCGATCTGGCTGCGGCTGAGCTGCAGGCCGCCGACCGAGGCGGACGGTTCCTTGCCCTTGAGCTCCTTGCCTTCCTCGTTGGCGAGCATGGCGCGGATCTCGACCAGGGTGAAACCGAGCTGCTTGCCCTTGAGGATGAGGGCGAGCCGGGCGCGGTCGCGGCCGGAATAGATCCGGGTCAGGCCGGAACGTGCCGGCGCGAGCAGGCCGCGCGATTCGTAAAAGCGCAACGTGCGCAGGGTGACCCCGAATTCGCGGGCGAGGTCGCTGATGGTGAAGCCATCGGCTTCGGCGGGATTCGGGGTCTGCGGGGAGGCGGAGCGGCCGTCGTGACTTGAGGTGGCCGCCAGAGCTGAGCTTTGGCGCGGCATATCTGTTCCTTAAGGTTGCGAAGCAGGACGGCGACCCACCGGAAGGCGTCCCTGCGTTGCCGGCAATGTAGGCGAGGCGGCTCCCTTACGTCACGTCGTTAGCCGCCAACCGGGGGTAAGTTACCGTTATGCCCGGCCTGGGCAACCTGCCTCGGCAGGCGTTTCCGGAAAATTAACGTCCGGCGCCTCGATCTTAACGCTCTATTTACCGTGACGGCGAAAAGTCGGTGCCGCGGTCTGCAGTATCATTCGCATCAACCCGATGTTCATGATTGCCGGGATCGCAAGGGCGCCGCCGCCTGAGGGGGCTGCAAGCGCCTTTGGTCGAGATTGCCCCTCGAGGCGAGCGTGACATGGCGACCAGCCTGCCCTGGAGCGTCAAGGGCGTCGATCCGCGCACACGTGACGCGGCGAAGGCGGCCGCGCGCCGCGCCGGGATGACGCTCGGCGAGTGGCTCGACAACAAGATTCGCGAAGAGGCCGGGGGACCGGAGACCGTCGCACAGCACGCCGAGGAGCAGGACATCGCCGCGCTCTCAGAGCGCCTTGCCCGCCTCTCCCAAGGCGGCATGCAGACGGCTGCGGCCCCGCAGGCCGCCCCAGCCAGACCCGAATTCTCGCGCGACCGCATGGACGCGTTCATAACCCAGGCCGCCATGGCCGAGCGCCTGACGCGCGACAGCAATGCGCGCACCGCAAGCGCGCTCGACTCGATCGCGCAATGGATCGAGCGCACCGAGGGCCGCCTGTCGGATGGCGAGCGCGCCACGGTCGAGCGCCAGGAGCGTGCCACCGCCGTAATCGCCGACGCGATCAAGACGATGGGTACCCGGCTCGCCGACATCGAACGCCGGGCCGAAGAAGCCAGCCGCAGGCCGGCTGCCCCCCCGGCGCCCCAGCCGCAAGCCACGCGCCCGGTCGTGCTCAGCCGCGACGGTCTCGCCGCCGCCGTGTCCGACATCCGCTCGCGCCAGCGCGCCCTCGACGGCGATTCGCGCGCCGCAGTCTTCGAGCGCCCTGCCGCCACAGCTTTTGAGCGCCCTGCCACCGCCGCGCCGACGCTCGCGAGCCTGCGCGAGGATCTGCGCCAGCTGAACGATCGCATCGCGCCGGCCCAGCCGGCGATGCGGGTCGAGGAGCAGCGCGCCGCCTACAAGCCGCTCGAACGGGCGATCAGCGAGCTCGGAGCCAGGCTCGACCGCCTCGATGGGCGTGAGCGGCTCGACCCCATCCTGAAGCCGCTGGCGCGGATCGAGGCCGAGATCGGCCGCCTGTCCGACGGGCGCTCGCAGGAAAGCTACAACCGCTTCGAGCTCGAAGTCGCCCATCTGGCCGCCAAGGTCGATGCGCTCGCCGCACGCGGCGGCGACCGCCAGCTGATCGCTCCGATCCTGAACGAACTCGCCGAGTTGCGAGAGATCGTCTCCACGCCGGACGGCCGGCGCTTCGACGACCTGTCGCTGCAGCTCAACGCCCTGACCTCGGATGTCGGGCGCCTGCGCGACGACACCCGCGACCTGCGCAGCCTGTCGCTGGCGATCGAGGATGTGCGCGAGAGCCTGCACGCTGATCGCCTGCGCGAGCGCACCGGTGACAGCGCCCCGCTGCTGGCCCTGTCGCGCCAGGTCGAATCGCTCGCCCAGAAGCTCGACACGCTACCGACGATGACGACCTCGGTGATCGACGGGCAGGTCGACCAGCTCGTCGCCCGCCTCGGCGAACTCGACGCCATCGGCCGGCCGGCCTCCAACCAGCTCGCCGAGCGCATCGAATCGCTGGTGATCAAGCTCGAAGAGCTGGCCGACCGGCCGCCGAGCCGGCTCGAGGACCGGATCGAGACGCTGACCGATCGCATCGAGCAGCTCGCCGCCTCGAGCAGGCTCGCCCAGATGACGGATGACGGCGGCACACCTGTCGCCCGGGTCGACATGCGCCCGGTCGAGGACATGCTGCGCGGCCTCGCCGCCAAGATCGACGAGGCTGGCCGACCCGGCGCCGGCTCCGATTCCTTCGATGCGCTCGAGCGCCAGATCGCCGGCCTGACCCAGCGGCTGGACCAACAGGCCGCGACCCGCTCTGCCGAAAACGGCATCGAACGGACGCTGCAGGACCTCGTCGTCCATCTCCAGGGCATGCGCGAGGACACCACGGCGGCGGCCGAGCGCGCCGCCATGGCCGACCTGCCGCCGTCTCGCGGCGCCAGCCTGTCGGAACTCAGCGACCTGATGAGCGGCCTGCGCGAGACCCATGTCTCGACCGGACGCGAGACCCAGGATGCGATCGGCGCCGTGCACCGGACGCTGGAGACCATCATCGGTCGCCTCGGCGATCTCGAAGCCGAGCTGGGCGAGGACAGGCGCGGTGGCGCAGCCACGCCACGCGTGCGCACGCCCGCTGCGGCCGACGAGATCCGGGCGGTGGCTCCCACTGCCCCGATGGCCGAGCGCTTCGTCGCCGAGACGCGCCTGCCGCG
>NZ_LNCQ01000041.1:0-31688 GCF_002831785.1 Allobosea sp. FBZP-16
CGGCAGCCGGCCGGCACCACCGGCAGCGCCAGCGGCGTGCCGTCGGCGCAGCGCCGGTCCGGCGCACGGTCGTCACGGGCGCCGGCGATCAGGAAGGAGTTGTTCCAAGCCAGCATCTCCGAGCGGATCTGCGCGCCGGCCGGCAGATTGCAGAGCCGGTCGAGCAGCGTCCGCGAGAATTCCTTGGTTCCCTGCGGCGTCGGCATGGTCAGCGAGGCGTCGTAGAGCGCCTCGCAGGGCTGCGAGCGGATGACGGGGCCGGCCGGGTCCAGCCAGATGAGCCCGGTCGCGACGCCCTGCTGGAACAGGTCCTCGTTGGAGCGGCTGGTCTCGGTGAAATCCGGCTGCTTGATCCAGGCGCGGCTGGCGGCGAGCTCGCCGATCAGCCCGCCCGAAAGCCAGAGGAAGCCGACGATGGTGACGGTGCCGATCGCGACGGCGGTGACGCTGCGCTTCAGGCCGCGGAAGAGCGGATGGCTCATGGCGTCGCCTCCCGGAGCTCGACCACCAGCGGCCCGAGCACGAAGGGGCCGTTCGGCGGGATGATGCTGGTCCCGGCTGCCTGCGGCCTGCGCCCGCCGAGGAGCCAGATGTCGCCGGCCGATTGCACGGCGACGCCACCGGGCGCTGCCGCGATGAAGCCGACCGGGTTGTGATCATAGAGATCGTCGAGACGCTCGACCACGCCGGAGCCGAACTGGATGCGCACGGCTTCGCCGAGCCAGTCGAAAGTACCGTAGCCGCGCGAGGACTGGTCCGGGCCGAAGGCGATCGCGGTCTGCTCGCGCGGCAGGCCGATATAGCCGAATTCGCCATCCTCCAGCATCAGCAGCGAGCGGCGCCGCCCGTCGAAGCTCATGCTCTCGGCGCGGACCTCGCCGCCGACGCGGCTATAGCGCAGCTCGCGCCGGTCATAGCGGCGGGCGTCGCGGCCCTGTACGACGATGCTGTCGCGCTGGGCCAGCATGGCCGACGACATCAAGCGCCCGCCATGGCTGCGCTCGACCCAGTAGCGCGCCATGCGCCGCCCGCCGAAATTCTCGGGAATGGCGAGGCCCACCACGGCGAGATGCGGACCCTTGGGCGGTTGTGCTTGCAGGCGGGAGGGCCTGCGGTCGAGGGTGACGTCGACGAGCCCCAGCGAGACGCGGCCGACCTGCGGGCGCACGCCGAGAATCTCGAAGCGGGCATCGACGTTGCCGCCGGGCAGCGCGAGGGTCTCGACCTGGATCGCCTGGGCCCGCGCCTCGGGCGTTTGCGGCAGGGCGGTGAGCAGCGGCAGGCCGCCGGCATCGCGGGCGGAGGCGTCGACCGGATAGCGGCCGAGGAAGAAGATCGTGCCGCCCGGCAGGTCGGGATGCACCGCCGGCGTCAGCATCTCGCTGCGCGAGAAGGCGAAGCGTGCCTGGCCGGAATAGAGCCCGCCCGGCGTGTTGACGCCGATGATCGGCTGGCCGATCGGGGTGTTCGCATCCTGCCGGATCACCACCTCGCCATGCGGCAGCCGGTTGTCGGCGGGCGGAGCGTAGACGCCATGGCCGAGATAGACCGCAACCGGCGCGGTCGCATGCAGGCTCTGCTCGACATGGACGGTGACGCCGATATCGGGGTCGATCACGTCGCGGAAGCGCTGCTCGATCCGGTCGGCGAGGAAGCGGCCGAGTTCCTGCGCGCCCGGCAGCGCTTCGGCGGTCAACACCACCAGCGAGGTGAAGGGCACGTCGATCGGCTGCGGGCCGCTACCGCCATCGGTGAGCGCGATGCTGCGATTGCGGTCGATCAGGTCCTCCAGCGAGGCCTTGCCGTCCTTGGTCGGCTGGCCGCCGGCGGTCAGGCTGAAGACGGGCTTGCGCCAGAGGTTCTCGATGCCGGGCATGGCCTCGCCCGGCTCGCCGGCGACGGCGCGCAGGGAGGTCAGCCGCCGCGGGTCGTGCATCACCAGGTCCATGAGATCGGGCAGGGCCATGGCGTCAGCTCACTCGGGCGGGGAGAAGGGTTTGCAGGGCGCAATCGCTCTTGTGCGCTCCGGGGCAATTTTCGGAACCGGACGTCATCAAATACGCGAGTCGTCCCGGGCGACCGGAGGGAGACCCGGGACGCATCCCGGAACCTTTATCTGATTGGCTCCGGAATGGATTCCGGATCGGCGCCGCTTCGCGGCTTGTCCGGAATGACCTCGAATGGCGAGCGGGGCACATCTCGATTCTCAATAGATCCGCGAGACGCGGTCGTGCTCGATCCGCCAGCAGGCTTCCCAGCCTTCGTTGGCGGCGACCACCGTGACCTTGCGGCTCACCGGCGACAGCACCTCGCTTATGATCTCACAGACGCCGAAGCCGTCGAGCCCTTCGCGATGGGCCTCCACGATCGAATCGCCTTCGAGCAGCACCATCGGGTCCTGGCCATCCAGCAGCGGACGCAGGCGCGCCAGCGCCTTGCCCTGCGGGTCTAGGCCCGGAATCGTACGCACGAACTGGAAGCGGCGGCCGAGATTGGCACGCCCGCCCAGGCTCGGCGCCGCCTCGTCATGCTCGGCATGGACGCGTGCGCCCGAGCCGATGTCGTAGCCGAGATAATGGATGCGCTCGGCCGCGAATTCGGTGCGCAGGCCGGTGGCGCCGAGATCGCGCATCTGCACCGCCATGGCGGCGATGCCGAGCGGGTTCTTGTACTGTACGGCGCTGCCGGCCATGTCGCCCTCGATGCCGAGGATGGCGGCGCCCGCGATCACCGCCTTCTTCATCGCAGCTGGCGAGAATGGCCGCTCGAATGGGAACGCGGCGCGGCTGGCGTCGGCTTCCGTGGCGATCGCCTCGAAGATCGGCGGCCAGAGCGCGGCGCGCCCGGTCGGCACCATGATCACGGTCGGCCGGCGCGCTGGGTTCGGGCCGGCGGCGCGGGCGAGGCGCGGCAGCAGGCCGCCGAGCACGGCGCCGATCTCGGCAAGGTGTTGCGAGGCCTCGCCCGCGCCCTTCTCCAGGGCGCTGCGCGAGAGCTTCAGCACCAGCCGGCGCGTCCCGGCCCTGTCGGGCCCGTCGATTGCGAGTTGCAGGCCCGGCCGCTGCGTGACATCAGCCAGTGCCGGTTCGTTCTGGGCGACATAGAGGCCCGCCGGATCGCCGTCCGGCTTCAGCTCGGCAAGGACGATGTCGAAGGTCTCGTCGGCCGCTTCGACATCCCAGCGGTAACGCGTGCCGGCACCTTGCGCCTTCTCGCTCAGGCGGGTGGCGAGGCCTGTCTTGGCCCGCTTCACCGCATTGCGGAGCCAGCTGCGCGCCGCCAGCGCGCCAGCGTCCTCGCGCTGGATGGCGCGGGCGAGAGACGCTTCGGCGAAGGCCGGCTGCCAATGAGCGTCCTGCCCGTCCATCGCGCGGTCGATCAGGGTGGCAGCGATACCGGTCAACTCCTCGTCGATCAGATCGCCGCCGACGGGCAGGCCGAAGGTCACGAGCGTCTGATGGCTCAGCCGGTCGCCGTCTCGGCGCAAAGTGGCGAGGGCGACGTCGCTGGTGCCGCCGCCGATGTCGAGCGTGACCAGCAGCGCCTCGCTTTGATCCGGGACAGCGGCGCGCACCTCCGGCAGGCTGGAGACATAGCGCGCCGCGGCGACCGCCTCGGGCACGGTGACCGCGGCATCCGGGAAGCTGGTCGCGCCCGGAAAGAGCCGCTCCAGGCGCTGGGCGAAGAGTTCGAGCGCGGCACGGTAGCGCGAGGCGATCTCGTCGCCGATGCCGCTCGGGCAGGATACCAGGATGCGCGGCACCACCGGCGGCGGCGCATGGTCCTCGACGCGCAGGCGGTCTTCGCCAAGGCGCAGCACGTAGAGATCGACCAGCTCGTCGAGCACATCGGCGACCAGAGGCGCGATCTCGACCGTGTTGGTGGCGACGACGCGGTCGGTGGCGGCGTCGTAGCGATGGACCTGCTCGTTGAGCGTCAGCGAGACCGCGCCGGAGGTCAGCGCGTGCTTGAGCGAGTCGATCCGCTTGCCGCTTTCGGGCAGGCCGGATTGCGGCGGCGGGGCCGGTGCCGAGACGTCATAGCGGCGCGCGAAGGCCTTGAGCCGGCGCGCCACGCTGGTGCGGTCGGAGCCGATCAAGGCGAGGTCGGGCAGGCTGTGCGGTGCATGATCGGCGCGCAGATTATTGCTGGAATCGAGGCCGACATGGCTCGGGATCAGCGGCGCGGCGCCGGCGTCCTGCAGGGCTGCCTCGCCATGGCGCGGGTCGACATGGGCGGAAAGCCAGGTGCCGAGCGCCAGCGGCTTGATCTCGGTCGCCCGGCCGGCAGCACGCGGTGCGCCCGACCATATCGAGGTCGCGGACGCCCCGAGGTCGATGCAGATCGGCAGGCGGTGGACGCGGCGGCTATAGCGCAGCGGCAGGCTCGCCTGCGCGAAGGCACGGCCGCCCTCGTCGGCGGCCTTGATCGCCAGCGAGACGGTGATCTCGCCGCGCAACACATTGGCACCGCTGGTGCGAACGGCGCGCGACAAGGTCGTCGTCAGGTTCTGCATCGGCACGACGGCGCGGCCGCGCCGGCCGAAATCACCCTCGCGCACGATCTCGAGCGGGAAGGGCGTCGGCGGCTCGGCGATCTCGCTCTCGCCCATCTTGCTGGTGACCTCGACCGTCAATGGCGCGGTCCGGGTCAGCGGCCAGCGGCGCAGGTCGATCACCAGCCCGTCGCAGCGCACGATCGAGGTCTCGTCGTCCGGATCGACCTCGGCGTTGAGTCCGCCTGTGATCTCGAACTGCGCGCTGCCGCCCAGCGGGCAGGCGAAGTGCTGTCCGGCGATGGTGAGCGCCACCTCGCCGCGGTTCTGGCTGAGGATCGGCACCGAGCGGGATTCGAGCGCGCTCGACCAGGGCTTGGCCGGGCCGTCGGGATCATGGCCGGCGCCGTCCTGGCCGACCCAGCCGCCGAGCTTGGCGGTGAGCCTGACCTGCAGCGGCGCCTTCGGATTGGCCTGGATCGTCTCGTCGACGAAGTCGAGCACGGCGTCGCGCGTCAGCGTCACGTCGAGGCGCACCTCCTGGCCGGCGAGCGCGGGCGCGTCGGCGAGCCAGATCAGGTGCCGGCTGGTCGCGGTGCCGGCATCCGGAAAGCGCCTGAGCGAGACCGAATGGTCCATGGGAGCCGCGACGCCGAGCGAAAGATGCTGGGCCTTGATGCCGAAGCAGCTGGCCTCGATGGTCAACCCACGCCGGCCTTCGAGCACGATGTCCCTGGGAATGCCGACCGCGATCTGGCCGATCGCGATCTGCTTGCCGGCCTGCAGCGAGTCGAGGTCGATCTCGACTGGCTCGATCCGCCATTCCGGCTGCGAGGCGCCGGCTAGCGCGGCGATCTTGAGCAGGCGCCGCGGCGAGGCGCGCGTGCCAGCCGCGGTCTCGACGATGGTGGAGAAGGCGATCTCGAGGCTGGCGTCACTGTCGATGTCGGCCTGCGCGCGGTGGTTCGCCACGGCGCGCATCACGGCGTCGCGCTTCAACCCCAGCACCAGCCGCTCGCCCGCCCGGACTGCGGCCTTGTCGAGGAGGGCATTGCCTTGCAGCCAGCCGATGTCGATGCCGCTGGCGAGGCTCGGCGCATGCGAGACCAGCGAGACCGTCACGGCCTTGACCATGTCCTCGGGCGCCTCGAAGGCGATGAGGTCGATCAGCTCGCCGCTGCGGTCGAGCGCGATGGTCGCGGAAAAGCTCCCGAGGCGGGTCTCGAGATTGTAGCAAGGCAGGGTTGTCATGAGTCCTGCCTCGAAGCGGCGGACCCGGAATTGCCGCCGAGCGTGCTGCCCCAGTGGTGATCGAGCCCGGTCAGCGCGGCGGCGGCGGCGAGATAGCGCGGCAGCATGTCGCCGGAGCCGGCCCTGAGCCGGCGATAAGCCGCGCCGAAGCCGGTGTCCTGCGGATCGGCCAGCGCCTTCCCGGCGAAGGGCACGCTGGCGAAGGCAGCATCGGCCTCATGCCGGACCAGCTGCGCGAGGAGCAGGCGGCCATAGCCGTCGAGCGTCTCGTGCAGGGCCCGGTTGCGCGCCGTACCATCGCCGGCCGGGCCGAGCAGCCCGTCGATCGCGTTCCCGAGCTCGGTCAGCGCCGGGGTCAGGCTTTCGATCTGCGAGAGAGAGCCTGCGAAATTGCGGCTGGCCGCCGCGAGCCGCTGCGCGCCACGCACGGGATCGCCGGACCGATGCGCGCGAGCCGCGAGGCCGGGACACCCGGCCGCGTCTTCCCACTCGCGGATGAGCTCGGCTGCGGCCGCAGCCTGCTCGACCTCGCGTTTCAGGGACGCGAAATGGCCGTGCAGCAGGACGATCTCGCCCGGGGTCAGCTCGCCTAGCCGCCGCCCGAGCTCGTCGGTGATCGCGGCGGGCTGATTCGCCTGCCGTGCGGCATCGCCGAGCTCGCTGCGCATGCGAGCGATCGCCTCGAGGCCCGGTGTCGGCTGCCGCAGCGGCTGCCGGCGCAACTCCAGAAGCAAGGCATCGAGCGGCGAGAGCCGGCGCTGTCCGCGTTGCGTTGCGGCCGCTGCCATCGCCTGCTCGACTTCGGCGGCAAGCCCGGCGTCGATCCAGCTCTGATGGACGCTGGCGGCGACATCGTGGAGCAGCCGCATCGCGCGCCGGTCGTGTCCCGCCAGGGCCATGGCCTCGCGGGCGAGCGTCTGCGGGAGATTGGGGTCTTCGTACCAGGCGAGCAGCCGTTCCAGCCCGGCCTCGTCCTGTGCCGATGCGGGCAAGGGCAGGACGAGGCGCGCGGCGCAGGCACGGGCCACGAATTGCGGCTGAGCCAGGGCGCGCAGGAGCATGGCGAGCTGTTCGGTGAGCGTGCGCTCGCCGAGCTCGGCGATCCGGTCCGGGTCGATTCCGGTCGTCGTCGCCAGCGCTTCCAGCAGGCTTTCAGGTGCCTCGGGGGCCTTGCTGCGCGCATCGAGAGCGGCAAGAGCGCCGGTCGGCGCCTGGGCCGTGCGCAGGCCGATTTCGCCGAGGATGGCGCCGAGTCGTGCCGGCCTGGCCGCGCTCGTCGCTCGCCAGAGTCCCTCGACCAGTCGCCTTGCCGCGAGGGCGAGGTCGTCATGGAAGGGCGCGGTGCTCCCGGCGGTCGCGACAACCAGCGCGTTGCCGCCGCTTTGGCCGAGCGTCAGTCCGGTTGCGGCCGAGGCCGCGTAGCGCGCGCCATGCGAGAGCGCCGCGAAGGCGCCCTCCTGCCACAGCAGCGTCAACGGGCTGCCGCCAACGGCTTCGCCATCACCCGCCCAGACGAGCTGGCGCCGCGGTTCGGCGAAGACGATGATCTCGTCCGCCTCGACCCAGTCGGGGAGCGTGAGCACGCCACCTCCGGCCTCGACGCGGGGCCGGAGCAGGCGAAAGCCGCGGCGCAGCGCAGCGACGCGGCCAAGCCCGGTCGCATCGACGTCGCGCTGGTCTGCCGGAGAGGCTGCCAGCGTGTCGAGCTCAGCCTCGATGGCGTGCCGCATGTCCTGGTCGATCTGCGCCAGGCTCTGCCGTGCCTCGCGCATCGCTGCCGGCAGATGAGCCACCAGCAATCCTTCTGCCGCGGTTTCGGCCTCGTCGGCGGCGAAGGCGAGCGTCACACCGCCGGCCTCACCGCGGCGCACCGTCAGCATGGTCGTCGCGGCCCGTTCGTCGTCCGGATGCAGGAAGGGGCCAGCCAAGAGCCGCCAGCCTTCGGCGTCCGAGCCGCTGGCCCGGTTGAGCCCGGCGGCCAGCATTGCCGCCGGCGCCGATGGGAGCGAGCCGGCGGGGCCGGTCTGCTGGGCCAGCCGGCCTTGATCGTCGAGATAGGTCTGCACCACTGTCAGGCCGGCGGCGTTGCGATCGGCCTCGGCCAACGTCAGCTTGTCGTCGAGCTGAACCGGAATCGTGGTCAGTCGGCCATCGGGCTCGACCGTCACGGCATGGAGCGCATGGCTGCCGGGGGGCAGGGTCGCGAACAGCGGCGCCGTCCCGGCGTCGGCGGCGGCGATCAGGCTGATGCGGCCGCTTGTCTCTTCGGCTGCCAGGAAACGGGCCGGTGCGCTGTCCCGCCAGATCGCGGCGACATGACGCGAGCCGTCCCAGATGATGGCGACCGGCGCCACGGAAAGAGTCACGGAAACAGGCTCCGGGGAAGACGAATTGGGCGGGGCAACGTGAGCGGACCTTGCGCGATGGCCCGCCGTCTTGCAAGACATGCGCTCGGTTCGACCTTGTCGGTGCGGGCCTGATCTTGCGGCCAGCTGGCTGCACTTGCGGAAACCTGCCGCCTCGAGCTGTCGGGGAAGGTCGGTCGCAGGCCGAGACGGAGCGGGATGTGATGACGGCAGAATCGGTTTGCTTCGCCGCCTTGCCGGCCGCGCTGCCGGCCGCGCTCGCTCAATCGAGTGCCGGCGAGGACGTCACGCAGCGTCGCCTGGCGCTCTCCGAAGCGTCTGGCTTGGACGCGCGCGAGGTCGATGCGAGCTTCCTGGCGCCGCGTCTGCTGCCGCGCCTGTTCCGCGATCCCGGCCAGGTGGCTTCGCAGGCTCAGGCCGCCTTGCTGGATGCCGCGCGGCTGGTCGTCCTCCTGCCGGTGGGGCGTTATGACGACGGCGTTTGGGCCCCGATCATCGAGCGCATTCTGTCGGGGCTGGAGGCCGCGGCAGTGCGTCCGCGCGAGATTATTCTGGCCTGGAGCGGGGTCGAGCCTTTCCTGGCGCCCTTCGGTCGCCGGGCGCAGGAGGTCTGGAACGATCCCCGGCTCGTGCCGGCCATGCTCGGCGTGCTCGAGCGGTCCGCGCGCTCGCTTCCCGCGGTGCTCGACGCGGCCGCCAATGTCCGTCGTGGCTTGATCCGGTTCGAGCCGGCGCAAGATACGGGACCGGCGCGGGCCGCGCTGGCGCTGGCCTGAATCCATAGGCTGGCGACTACTTCCAGACGAGCGCGTTGGCGAGGTCGCGGCGGCCGCATTCCAGCGACATGGCGTTGACGGCGGCGCGGTAGCCCTGCAGCGAGTAGATCACATGCGCCGGCCGGCCATCGGTCGCCGTACCCTGGATCTCGAGCGTGGTGCCCCTGTTGTAGCCGGCGACGGCATCCATATCGAGGATAGGCTGGCCGTTCGAGCCCTGCTTCGTCGGGCGGATGAAGTTGCCCGCGGCAGTCGGGACAGCGTTGAGCCGGCGCACCATGCCGCCACCTTCCCGGATGACCGCCTCGAACGGTGTGTTGGGCTTGTAATAGCGCTTGTCCTCGATCAGGTGCTGGAGATCGCCGTTGCCGACTCCGGCGCTGCTCGCCTGCAGCAGGATGAACGGGGCCTGCTCGCGCCAGTAGCGCGGCCCCGCTTCCTGCGCTGCCGTATAGGCATAGCAGGTGCGCTGGCCGGTGCGCGGGTCCTCGGAGACGCTGGCATACCAGTCCTGGAACCGCCGCAGCAGCCGGCCAGGCGCCTCCGGCATCAGCATGTCCCTGGTGTCGATGGCGCGCGCGCGCAGCTGGAAGTCCTGCGCGACCGGACCGGCGCTGGCGACCCGGATCGTGTATTCGCCAGGGCCTAGCTTGTAGCGCCGCAGATTCGGCCGGCTCGGATTGACGATGTGGATGGTCTTCAACACGGCGTTGTTGCGGCCGAGCACGTCGACGGGCACGGCGGGGTGCGGTCCGCGGACGCTGGCGGTCGGGATGTCGACCTCGACATAGGATTCCTGCGCGACCAGGAACGGATACTGCTGCAGGGCGCGGCCGCCCTCGATCCGGGCATTGACCCGCATCGGCGTCTGGTCGAGCCGGGGCGTCTGGGTCTCCGGACCGAGCGCTGCCCATTGCTGCATCGTCGGCAATTCGTCGAGCGCGACCAGCCCATCCTCCGAGACCGGCGTCGTGTTCCGGCGATTGACGCTGACCGAGATGCGGTAGCCGAGCGGGCGCGGATCGACCGTGACCATGCCCTCCCAGCGCTTGTCCTCGGCGCTTGCCGGGTCGTGTGCGATGACCAGGGAAACGTGGCGCTCCGCCCGGATCTTGGTTTCCTTCTCCTCGGCGTTCTGCTTGCTCAGTGCACGCCGCAGCTTGTCGGAGAAGAACTCCTGCCAGCCGGGGCTGACCGGCAGCCCGCTCAGCATCCTGACCGACAAGGTCATCGGATTGCCGGTGTCGACCGAAGCCGCCCAGACCCCGGCGGCCACCTTGTTGAAAAGCTCGTCGGTCGAGCTGTATTCCTCGCCGATGAAGTCCTGGGAGACAGGGAACGGGTCGAGGCTCGGCGAGCAGCTCTCATAGCCGTTCCAGCCATGCGCCGATAGGTTGAAGCGCGTCGCCGCGCCGGCCTTGTAGCCGGAAGCCCGGACCTCGAGCTGGATCTTGCTGAGCTGTTCCTTGTTGTCGCCAGCCAGTGGATTGTCGAGGACGCCAGTGTCGACGATGCCCTTGATCGGGTCGATGTCGAGCCAGGGCGCCATCGTGATTCCCGGGATGTTCGAGAATGCAGCCCGGATCTGCTGCATGATGTTGTTGCCCTGGTCGGTCGTGAAGGCGTCGCGTGTCGCGGGCCGCGAGGCGATGCCGATGGTGACCGGCAGCTTGAGCTGCGGGCATTGCTGCTGGATGCGCTGCCAGAGGATCTGGGCGGCCGAGCCGAACGGGTTGTACGGATCGAAGCCCGCCATCATCTGCGTCTGCGCCGTAGCCCCCATCGGCGCCGCCGCCACGAGGCAGGCAACCGTCAGGCAAAGGGCTCGTTTTCTCAGCGCTCGCGCAGTCATCTCGGTTCGATACTCATGGGGTCCTCCCTCGCAGGCGAGGGAGGACCGGTTCTCGTTTCGCCGCGGCTCAGATGCCGGACGCTTCGTTCGTCGCCAGGTTGACCTCGACCGTGTCGGTGCCGGCGGCCTTGCCCTCGCGGGTCACGCTGCGCTCGACGACGCGGATGCGCTGGCCCTGGCTGTTGTTGTAGGTGCGCACGGTGCGGGCGCGGACCGTCACGGCCTGGCCGCTCGAGTTGCGGAAGCTCTGGACGTTCGAGCCGCCCGAGCGCGCCGCGATGTAGGCGGCCTCGCGGGCGCGCTCCTTCTCGATCGCGTCGGCGATGACGAGACCGGCGACGCCGCCGATCAGGGCGCCGATCGCCGCGCCGCGCCAGCCACCGGCCGCGCCGCCGATCAGGGCGCCAGCGCCGGCGCCGAGCGCGCCACCGGCCGCGACGCGTTCCTGGGATCCCGTGCAGCCGCCGAGCGCGAGCGCGCCCGCGACGAGGATGGTTCCAGCCTTCAAGGTCTTGGCATGCATTACGTCACCCCAGTAAAAAGTTGCGTCCAAAATTGATGGTGCCAGCAATCTGGTAGCCCTTGCCCCCGGCAGAGCCGGTTTCGCAGAACCGGACAGGACCACGCGGCACCACACTTGGCATCTCTTCCATATTGGCCTTTTCTGGGCAAGAGCCGCCGCACTTTGTCACGATTCTGCCAAGTTTTAAATTGTTCGCGGTCCAGTCATGGGTCGAAGAGCCAAGAATGACAGGGCTCCGCGGTGCTTCGCATTGCGGCTGTTGCGCCGCACCCAACGCCACCGGCGCGACATCTTTAAAAACATTGGGTTCATCTTTAACGCTTTTCCGGCTCCTGTGGTTAATTCGCCGCGGTCGGCTGCAGCCGTTGTTATCCCCGCCGCGCGGTGATGCGCATCGGCATGCCTCGCCCCGGACGCAGCGTGATACGCTGGACCGGCATCGGTGCCTCCGCTCCTGCATACACGAAGCGCAGCCGCCGCAGCAGCGTGGCCAGGACGATCACCGCCTCGATCATGGCGAATTGCTGGCCGATGCACACCCGCGGGCCGGCGCCGAAGGGCAGATAGGCATAGCGCGGGATGCCTTCGCGGGTGCCGGGCAGGAAGCGCTCGGGTCGGAACTGCTCCGGAGCGTGCCAGAGCGTCTCGTGCCGGTGCAGCAGATAGGGCGAGATCACCACCAGCGCACCTTTCGGGATGACGCACGCGCTGGCCATGTCGTCGGCCAGCGCCGTGCGCGACAGCGACGGCACCGGCGGGTAGAGCCGCATCGCCTCCTCGATCACGGCGCGGGTGAGCGCCAGCCGCTCCCCCGTCAGGGCGGCAGCGGCGAGATCCTCGCCGGCGGCGTCGATCTCTGCCTCCAGTGCGTCGCGTACATCCGGTGCGAGCGATGTGAGATAGAGCGACCAGGTCAGGGCGTTGGCGGTCGTCTCATGGCCGGCGCCGATGAAGGTGACGATGTTGGCGCCGACCTCTGCGTCGCTGAGGCCCGTCCCGGTCTCGGGATCGCGGGCGGCGAGGAGGGCGTCGAGCAGGTCCGGCTTCTCCGGATGCCAGCTCCCACCGGCATGCAGCGCCTGCCGCTCGGCGATGATCGCCTTGACCTGCGCCTCGAAGAACGAGATCGCCGGGCGCGCCATCCAGCGGCCGATCCGCGGCAGCCAGGAGGGTGCGCCGAGCACGTCGAGCGGGTCGATCCGCCCCTGCGTCTCGAAATAACGGGTCAGGGCCTTGCCGAAGGCATCGGCGCCGCCGGCGATCGCGTTCGAGAACATCGTCTCGGCGAGGATGTCGTAGGTGACGCGGGTCATATCGGCCGATATGTCGACGATGCGGCCGCTGCGCCGGCGCGCCATGCGCATGACGGTCCGCTCGGTCGGCGCCGTCATGCGTTCGGCCAGCGCCGCGACCCTGCGCGGCGTGAACAGCGGCGCCAGCGTCCGCCGCGCCCGCTTCCAGGCCTCGCCCTCCGCCGTCAGCAATCCTTCGCCGAGACCAGGGGCGAGGACGGCGCGCTGCAGGTCGTCCTTGCGGTAGTTCGCTGCGTTCTCGACCAGGACATGCCGGACGGCGTCCGGATCGGAGATGACGACGCCATAGCCGAAGAGGCCTTCGCCGGCGACGATCGGCTCGCGGAAATGGCGCGTGCGCCAGATCGTCAGCGGGTTGCGGCGCAGGCGCAGCAGCAATTCTAGCCGGCCGAACTCGCGCTCTTCCGGCACGGGGGCGGGCGGCCGGCGTCGACGGGTCTGCGCGGCCGGCATGGCCGCATCGGCTGCGCTCATGAGATCTCTCCTTATGCAGACGAGTCGAGCTGGCCGATCGGAACCGGCTCTGGGGCGGACAATCTCCTGCCGGTTTCAGGCTTTCCGAAGGCGCAAGCCCCGTGCCAGTCCGATCTGCGATTGTTGCAATGCAGAGAATAATCCAGGTAATCTTGTGCAGTGCACAATAAGTGCTATTTTAGGCATCCAAGGAGCCATCGAGATGCCCGAATACAAGAATCCCCCGCCGCGCATCCTGCGCCCGCGCAAAGAGCTGCCGACCCTCGAAGAGGCGGTGACGGCGGCGCAGTGCATGAGCGATTCGCCGGAGCAGCAGGCCGAGCTCGCCGCCCAGCTGATGGGCGTTACCGTCGCCGAGGTCGTGCCGCTGATCCGCAAGGCCGCGCACCGCACCACGGTGATGACGCCGAACCGGTCCGTCGTGGTCGTCCGCCGGCCGACCCGCACCTTCTCGCCGCGCCTCGCCGAGGCGATGCGGCGCTGAGCGGCGCTGCCGACGACACGTTCTTCCCGTATCGGCGAATGCCGGGGGCCTGGAAAGGCTTCCGGCATTTTGCTTTGCGGCGTCTCAGTTCGGCGAGCCGATGGTGTCGAGGATCGGGCAGTCCGGCCGCTTGTCGCCATGGCAATGGCTGGCGAGATGACGCAGCGTCGCCGCCATCGCCTGCAGGGCGGCCGCCTTCTCCTCGAGCTCGGCGACATGCTTCAGCGCCAGCGTCTTGACGTCGGCGCTCGCCCGCGAGCGGTCGCGCCAGAGCGCCAGCAGCGCCGCGGTCTCCTCGACCGAGAAGCCGAGGCTGCGGGCACGGCGCACGAAGCGCAGCGTATGGACGTTCGGCTCGGCATAGACGCGGTAGCCAGATTGCGAGCGCGCCGGCGGCTCGATCAGTCCGATCTGCTCGTAATAGCGGATCATCTTGGCGCTGACGCCGGAGGCTTCGGCTGCTTGTCCGATGTTCATCCCATCCTCCCGTAAGCTGAAGCCGGGGCCGGGGTCGGCGCTGCGGCGATGTCCTGCCGCGCCGAAAAGCGGCGCAGCCTCAGTGCGTTGGCCAGCACGCTCACGCTGGAGAACGCCATGGCGAAGCTGGCGAAGACCGGCGACATCAGCACGCCCCAGAGCGGATAGAGCGCGCCGGCCGCGACCGGGATCAGCAGCACATTGTAGCCGAAGGCCCAGCCGAGATTCTGGCGGATATTGGTCATGGTCGCCTTGGACAGGCCGATCGCTTCCGGTACGTGACGCAGGTCGCCGGAGATCAGCACGATATCGGCGCTCTCGATGGCGATGTCGGTGCCGGCGCCCATGGCGATGCCGATATCGGCCTGTGCCAGGGCCGGCGCATCGTTGATGCCGTCGCCGACGAAGGCCACCTTGCCGCCACCTGCCTGCAGGCGCGCGACGATCGCCGCTTTGTCTGTCGGCAGCACCTCGGCCTCGACCCCGTCGATGCCGAGCCGGGTTGCGATCGCCTCGGCGGTGGCGCGGTTGTCTCCGGTCACCATGACGATGCGCAGGCCGAGCGCCTTCAGGGCAGCGATCGCCGCCGAACTCCCCGGCTTGACCTGGTCGGCCACGGCGACAAGGCCGGCGATGCTCCCGTCGACCGCGACATAGAGCGGGCTTTCGCCGTCGCGAGCCGAGGCTGCAGCCTTCTCGGCGAAAATCCTGGTGGCGACGCCGCGCTCCGCCATCAGCCGGGCCGAGCCGACCAGAACCTCGCGCCCGTCGACCCGGGCGGAGATGCCGAGACCGGGCTCGGCCGTGAAGTCCACCGCCGGGGCGAGCTCGAGGCCGCGCCGTTTCGCCTCGGCGACGATCGCCTCGGCGGAGGGATGCTCGGAAGCACTCTCTGCGGAGGCTGCGAGGCGCAGCGCCTCGTCCTCGACGAAGCCTTCAGCCGGGGCGAAGCGCGTCACCTCGGGCCGGCCCTTGGTCAGCGTGCCCGTCTTGTCGAAGGCGATGGTCGAAACCTCGCTCAGACCCTGCAGTGCTGCGCCCTGACGGAACAGGATGCCGAGCTCGGCGGCGCGCCCGGTGCCGACCATGATCGAGGTCGGGGTCGCCAGGCCCATGGCGCAGGGGCAGGCGACAATCAGCACCGCCACACCGTTGACCAGTGCATAGGTCAAGGCAGGCGAGGGGCCGAAGGCGAGCCAGGCCGCGAATGTCAGCAAGGCGACGGCAATCACCGCCGGCACGAACCAGTTGGTGACGCGGTCGACCAGCGCCTGGATCGGCAGCTTGGCGCCCTGCGCCTGCTCGACCATGCGCAGGATCTGGGCGAGCAAGGTATCGGCGCCGACCTTCTGCGCCCGAAAGCGCAACGCGCCGTTGCGGTTGATCGTGCCGCCGATCACAGCCGAACCGACGCTCTTATGAGCGGGAGCCGGCTCGCCGGTCACCATGGCTTCGTCGACATAGGAGGCGCCTTCGACGACCTCGCCATCGACCGGGATCTTCTCGCCCGGCCGCACCAGCACGAGATCGCCGACCCGGACATGCTCGATCGCGACCTCGCTCTCGACGCCGTCGCGCAGCACGCGGGCCGAACGCGCCTGCAATTGCACCAGCCGCTTGATCGCCTCGCTGGTCCGACCCCTGGCGCGGGCTTCGAACCAGCGTCCGAGCAGGATCAAGGTGACGATCACTGCGCCTGTCTCGAAATAGGTGTGGTCGGTGCCATCGGGCAGCCAGTCCGGCGCGAAGGTCGCGACCACCGAATAGGCATAGGCCGCGCCGGCGCCAAGCATAACCAGCGCGTTCATGTCGGGCGCAGCCCGCAGCAGCGCCGGCCAGCCCTTCAGGAAGAAGCGCAGGCCCGGCCCGAACAGCACGATAGTAGTGAGGCCGAAGGCGATCAGCTTCAGCACGAAGGCGTCGATGCGGGCATAGAGCCCGTGATGAAAGGCTTCGCTCAGATGCGGCCCCATCTCGAGCACCAGCAGTGGAAGCGTCCCCAGTGCCGCCACGACGACGGCGCGGAACAGGGCGGTCTGCTCGGCCTCGCGGCGGGTAGCGGCGGCATCGCTCTCGTCGCTGCGTCCCTCGCCGCGCGGCCTGGCCTCGTAGCCGGCCGCCGCGACGGCGGCGACGAGCGCCGGCGTGATGGCGCCGTCTGCGGCCCGGACAGTCGCCTGTTCGGTCGCGAGATTGACGTCGGCGCTCAGGACGCCCGGCACGGCACGCAGCGCCTTCTCGACCCGGCCGACGCAGGAGGCGCAGGTCATGCCGGAAATCGCCAGCGCGATCGTCGTCGCGCCCGGCTCGTAGCCGGCGCCGCGGATCGCATCGGCCACCGCGCCGGTGTCGGCCCCGGCGAGCGTCACGTGCGCCTTGCCGGTCGCCAGGTTGACCTTGGCGCCGTTCACGCCGGGGACCGCGGTGATCGCCTTCTCCACCCGCCCGACGCAGGAGGCGCAGGTCATGCCGTCGACCGGGATATCGATCACGCTGAGCCCGCTTGCTGGCGCTTCATGCTTCGCATGCATCGTCATGACGCATCACCTTCCTTCTCTCGTTGGAAGATGGCTACACCTTCCCATCATGGGAAGGTCAAGCGATTGCTTTTCTGATGGCCGCGATGGCTCGGTCGGCTTCCTGTCAGGCAGAAACCGGGTGTCGCAAGTCGCTGCCGACGCGTTCCATCATCGCCAGCAGAACCGGTGAAGGACGTGGAACATGGCGATGGCGGCACTCCGCAAGACGGATGGGCAGGCGATGAATGAGGTCGCCGCCGCCCTCGACTGGCCGCGGATCGAGAACGAGCTCGACGAGCACGGTGTCGGCCTGACCGGGCCGCTGCTCGATGCCGGCGCCTGCGCTGCGCTACGCGCACTCTATGCCGAGCCCCAGCGTTTCCGCAGCCGCATCGTCATGGCCCGCCACGGCTTCGGCCGTGGCGAGTACCAGTACTTCGCCCAGCCATTGCCCGAGGTGATCGCGGCGTTGCGCCCGTTGATCTACGGCCGGCTCGCGCCGATCGCCAATCGCTGGAATGCGGCGCTCGGCATTGCCCAGCGCTATCCGGACGCGCTCGACGATTTCCTGGCGCTTTGTCATGCGCAAGGCCAGGAGCGGCCGACGCCGCTGCTGCTGAAATATGGCGCCGGTGACTACAACTGCCTGCACTAGGACCTTTATGGCGACCTGTTCTTTCCCTTCCAGATGGTGATCCTGCTTTCCGAGCCGGGGCAGGATTTCACCGGCGGCGAGTTCACTCTGGTCGAGCAGCGCCCGCGTATGCAGTCGCGGCCCGAGGTGGTGCCGCTTAGGCAGGGCGAGGCGGCGATCTTTGCCGTGCAGCACCGGCCGGTCCAGGGCACGCGCGGAACCTATCGCGTCAATCTGCGCCATGGCGTCAGCCGGGTGCGCTCGGGCCAGCGCTACACCACCGGGCTGATCTTCCACGATGCGCGCTGATTCAGGCCGTCAGGGCGCCTTGAATGTTAGGCCCCGGAGGATCGCGCCGAGCGCCGGCTCGTCGACGAGATCGGCCGCATCGGCCTGGGTGAACCACTGGTTCCGCCGCTGGTCCTGCTCGGGCCAACTCGCGAGCTGATCCTTCACCGCGAGCGGGTAGAGCCTGACCTTGCACAAGACGAAGTCGCGGGTGCGCCGTTTCCAGTAGGTGTAGCGGCCGACGGGCTTCTTGCCGATCTCGCCGATGAGGCCGGCCTCTTCCATGGCTTCGCGCGCCGCCGCCTCATGGCCCTTCAGCCCACGGATCGGCCAGCCCTTGGGCACGATCCAGCGCTGCGTCTCGCGGGTCGTCACCAGCATGATCTCGACAGCACCGTCCTGCCGGTGACGATACGGGATCGCACCGATCTGAACTTTTGGCTCGCCCGCCTTCTTTCCGACGCTCGCCTTTGCTGCCCTTGCCGACTTCCCCATGCGCCCTCCGGCGGCAGCATATGGTGATTCGGGGGGGCGCTTGCCAGTCAAATTTGTAGCCGGCAATGCTTTCAGGCTCAGCGCGCCGTCGGCGAGGCTTTGCGGAGGCTTCTGCCAGGCCGGTATTTTCCTGTCCTGGACGGGGTGATGCCGGCGCCGTAACGGGCGGCGCCGGTGGCCTCGAGCCGGCACCGCCCGTCGCAGACCGGAGCGGCCGGGCCTCGAGTGGCCCGTCAGAGCTTCTTGCCGTCTTTGTCGAACTGCTTGAGGAAGGCGGTGAGATCAGCGATCTCCTTGTCGTTCTTGATGCCGGCGAAGACCATCTTGGTGCCGGGGATCTTGGCCTTCGGGTCCTTGATGTATTCGGCGAAGACGGCCTCGTCCCAGGTGATGTTGGCGCCCTTGTTGGCTGTCGAATAGCTGTAGCCCTCGACTGCGCCGGTATGGCGCCCGAACAGCCCGTTGAGCTGGGGGCCGACCAGGTTCTTGGCGCCTTCGCCGACCTGGTGGCAGGCCCGGCACTTGTTCCACGAACGCTCGCCGGCCGAGACGTCCTGGGCCCGGGCGGGGGAGGCAGCCATCGCGGCAAGAGCGAGCAGGGTAGCGCTGGCGATCAGTCTCATAGGGCAGTCTCTCCTCAGCTTAGACTCCTTCTGAGATAGCGCAGCCCGCTCATTTGGATACAGGGGCAGTTCGTCGCGGTGGCGCTACAGCGCCCCGATCCACTCGGCGACGTTGGCGGTGAAGGCGTCGGGCCGGGAGATCGGGAAGAAGTGTCCGCCGGTATCGAGTAGCGTCTTGCGCGCTCCGGGCATGGCGGCGGCGAGCTCTTCCTGCAGGAAGGCGGGCACGATCATGTCGTCGCGCGTGCCGAGGATCAGGGTCGGCGGGGCAAGCTCCCCGGCCCAGGCCGAGGCGTCGAAGGCACGCAGCGCATCGATGCGTTCGCGCACCACCTGCTTCGCTTCGGGGGTGTCGGGCGCGGTTGCGACGGCGGTCTCGTAGACGTTCCAATGCGCCTCGAGCCAGGTCGGAGGATAGGCCATCAGTGCGGCGGTCGCCGCATAGGCGCGCGGGTGCTGATCGAGAATGGCGAGGCGGGTCTCGAACAGCGCGGTCATGTAGCGGTTCTGCTTCAGCCAGCTGCCGCTGAGGATCAGCCCGTCGAGCCGCTCCGGCGCCTGGCGTGCCAGCGCAAGACCGATGCAGCCGCCGGTCGAGTGTCCGAGCACGGTGGCGCGTTCGACGCCGGCCGCATCGAGCACGGCGAGGCAATCTCTCGCCAGCTGGTCGATCGTGCAGGGCGCACTGCCGCGATCGCTGGCACCGATGCCGCGCTGGTCGAAGCGCAGGACCTGGAAGGAGCGGGCGAGCGTCGCGGCATTGTCGTCCCAGAAGGCGGCGCTGCCGGCGAGCCCGCTGATGAGCAGCACGGGGCGGCCCTGACCCTGCGAAACAGCCCGCAGCACGGCGTTATCGGGCAGCATCACCTTGAATTCGCCGTTGACCGCGATCCCATCGGCTGCGTTGGTCGGGGCAACATCGGAAGGGTCGTTCTGGTGCCGTCGCGCTGGTGTCATGGCAATCTGTCCTCTTGCGCGGGAAGGCCGGCTGATTGTCGAGGGATGAACGCGGGATCATTCGGCGCGCATGCGAACGGCGCCTTGATCTGGATCATGGACGTCGTCAGCCGCTGCGGACCGGATACGGTGCCGAACAGGACGGTCCTGCTGGCGGCTTGCCCTGCCATGCCGACCTCCCTTGCGTTTCCCCATGCGATTGATCGTGCCGAGGAGGCAGCGTTGTCCAGCTGCCTTTGTTCATGGCAGTATTGGCTTAGACGCAGATCGGGCTACCGGGAAAGAGCGTTGTTATGCGTTTTATGCATGGTGATGCGGCTACAGGCAGTTGACCCAGAGCACGCGGGTGATGCCGTCGTGCTGGTTGGCGAAGCGATGCGGTCGGGAGGAGAGGAAGCGGAAGCTGTCGCCCTCGCGCATGACCCAGCTCTCGTTCTCGACATTCAGCAGCATGGCGCCGCTCAGCACGAGGCCGGCTTCCTCGCCGTGATGGATGTAGTGCTCGTCGCCGGTGCTGGCGCCGGGCTCCATCTCGACGATGAAGAGGTTGAGCTTGGCGCCTTCCGCCTGCGGGGTCAGCAACTGCTTGCGGATGCCGGAGCGCCAGAGCTGCAGTTCGCCGCGATCCGGCTGGCGCACGATGGTGGCCGTCGGGTCGGCCTGCCGCTGATCGGCCGGGAACAGCTCGGAGATAGCGGTGCCGAGCGCGTCGGCGACGGCGGCGAGCACGCGCAGCGTCGGCGAGGACAGGCCGCGCTCGATCTGGCTGAGGAAGCCGATCGACAGTCCGGTGCGGCTCGCAAGCTCTTCCAGCGAAAGCCGGCGCGCACGCCGGAGCTGGCGCAGCCGCGCCCCGATCTCACGGTCGACATGCAAATGCGGCAGGTCGGCGGCAGGCAGGCTCATCGCGATTCCTTCTCGGCTTATTTCATGTGCATGAAAATCGCTTGCCGGCAAGATCGTCCTATGCTCGTATCTTCATACTCATGAAAATATGAGCCGGCGCCTGCCTGGGCGTACGGACAAATGAGGGGACATTGCCATGGAACGCCGGACCTTCCTGACCCTGTTGGCTGGAGGCGCTGCCGCTGCGGCCGTTTCGCCGGCCGCCGCCCAGTCCGTCCTCAAGGTCGGCTCGACGCCGACCGGCATGCCGTTCACCTTTCTCGACACCAAGACCAACACGATCGAAGGCGTGATGGTCGACCTGGTCAAGGCGATCGCCGCTGCTTCGGACTTGAAGGTCGAGGTCGAGGGCATGCAGTTCTCGACGCTGGTCGCCTCGCTCACCGCGAACAAGATCGATCTGATCTCGGCGGCGATGTACATCACCCCGGCCCGCAAGGAGGTGATCGACTTCTCCGACCCGATCTATACGTATGGCGAGGGTCTGCTGGTCCCGGCTTCGGACAAGAAGGACTATGTCGAGCTCGCCGATATGAAGGGCTACACGGTCGGCGCCCAGATCGGCACGGCCTATGTCGATGCGCTGCAGAAGACCGGCCTGTTCCCCGAGGTGAAGCTCTACAAGACCTCGCCGGACATCCTCGCCGACGTCAATGCCGGCCGCGTCCAGGCCGCTTTCGCCGACGCACCGATCATGGCCTACACGCTGAAGCAGGGACAGTTCCCGAACGTCCGGCTCGTCAAGTCCTACAAGCCGATCATCACCGGCTCGGTCGGCATCGGCGTGCGCAAGAGCGACGGCGAGCTGCTTAAGAAGGTCAATGCCGGCCTCGCCAAGGTCAAGGCGGACGGCACGCTCGACAAGATCCTGGCGAAGTGGGGCCTGGAATAAGCCTTCCCGCGGCGCTCTGGCTTCGCCCCGCCGCCAGGCGGCGGGGCGAAGCCTGCAGCGTCTTCGCGACCACCCCGTCGAAGCTGACCTTGTGATGCAATCCTTCCTACGCGATGCCGCCCAGTTCCTGCCGCTGCTGCTGCAGGGGCTGAAATTCACGATCCTCGTGACGCTCGGCTCGCTGGCGCTCTCGACCGTGCTCGGTCTGGTGTGGGCGCTGATGCGCGTCTCGGGCGTGGTGCCGCTGGTGCTGGTCGCCAAGCTCGTCGTCAACACGCTGCGCGGCATCCCGATCCTGGTGCAGCTCTTCTACATCTACTTCGTCTTCCCGGAGTTCGGCCTCGCGCTGAGCGCGCTGCAGGCGGCGATCCTGGGCCTCGGCATCGCCTATTCCGCCTATCAGGCCGAGAACTTCCGTGCCGGCATCGAGGCGATCGACCATGGCCAGGTCGAGGCGGCGCAGTCGATCGGCATGGGCTGGTTCCTGATGATGCGCCGGGTGATCCTGCCGCAGGCGGTCAAGGTCGTGCTGCCGCCCTATGGCAACATCATGATCATGATGCTGAAGGATTCCTCGCAGGCCTCGACCATCACCGTCGCGGAGCTGACCTTGCAGGGTTCGCTGCTTGCGTCCTCGACCTTCAAGAACATGACGGTCTACACGCTGGTGGCGCTGCTCTATCTCTCGATGAGCCTGCCGCTGATCGCCTTCGTCGGCTGGCTCGAACGCCGCTTCGGCAAGGGAGCCAGGCGATGATCGAGCTCTCCGGTGTCACCAAGAGCTTCGGCAGCCATCAGGTGCTGAAGGGCATTACGGGCAGCGTCCAGCGCGGCGAGGTCGTCTGTCTGATCGGCCCCTCCGGCTCGGGCAAGTCGACCATCCTGCGCTGCATCAATGGGCTCGAATCCTATGATGGCGGCGCGATCACGGTCGATGGTGCCAAGGTCGACCGCGCCGATCGCTCGATCGTCGGCATCCGCACCGCCATGGCGATGGTGTTCCAGCGCTTCAACCTGTTCCCGCACCGGACCGCGCTCGAGAACGTCGTCGAGGGTCCGATCCATGTGAAGAAGGAGCCGGCGGCGCAGGCGCTGGCGCGCGGCCGCGATCTGCTCGCCCGCGTCGGTCTCGCCGACAAGTTCGAGGCGTATCCAGCCCAGCTTTCGGGCGGCCAGATGCAGCGTGTCGCCATCGCCCGGGCGCTCGCCATGCAGCCCAAGGCGATCCTGTTCGACGAGCCGACCTCGGCGCTCGATCCCGAACTGGTCGGCGAGGTCCTTGGCGTGATGAAGAGCCTCGCCGAGGAGGGCATGACCATGCTGGTCGTCACCCACGAGATGGGTTTTGCCCGCGAAGTCGCCGATCGCGTCCTCTTCCTCGACGGCGGCTTCATCGTCGAGGAAGGCGTTGCCCGCGAGGTGCTGAGCGCGCCGCGCAATCCGCGTACGCAGGACTTCCTGCGCCGCGTGCTTAAGCCGATCTAGGGGATATCGAGATGGCCGAGCCTTTCCCGCTGCAGCCTTCGCTCTGGCATGCGACGGCTCCGGCAGCGCCGCAGACGCCGCCGCTCGCGAGCGATGCCCGCGCCGATGTCTGCATCGTCGGCGCCGGCTATGCCGGCCTCTCGACCGCGCTGCATCTCGCCGAAGCCGGCGTCTCCGTCGTCGTGCTGGAGGCGCGCGAGCCGGGCTGGGGCGCGTCGGGCCGCAACGGCGGCCAGGTCATCCCCGGCATCAAATACGACCCCAGCGAGATCGTCTCGAAATATGGGACCGAAGCGGGCGCGGCCCTGGTCTCCTTCGTCGCCTCCACGGCCGATCTCGTCTTCGGGCTGATCGAGAAGCACGGCATGGACGTGCCGCATCGCCGCGCCGGCTGGATCCAGGGCGCGCATACGCCGGCCATGATCGAGACGGTGAAACGCCGGGCCGACGAATGGGCGATGCGCGGCGTCGCCGCCCGCTTCCTCGACGCCGATGCGGTCGGCCGCCTGATCGGTACGGACCGCTATCTCGGCGGCTGGCTCGACCCGCGCGGCGGCGGCGTCCAGCCGCTCGCCTATGCCCGCGGCCTTGCCCGCGCCGCGCAGCAAGCGGGGGCCGCGATCCATGGCCAGAGCCCGGTGACCGACTTGCGCCGCAATGGCGGCAACTGGGTCGTGCGCACCGCGCAGGGCGCCAGCGTCACTGCGCCGCGCGTGGTGATCGCGACCAACGGCTATACCGGCGACCTGATCCCAAAGCTGCGCCAGACGGTGATCCGGCCGAACTCCTTCATCGTCGCGACCGAGCCGCTCTCCGACAATATCGCCGGCACGATCCTGCCGGAGGGGCAGGTCACCTCCGACACCCGCCAGCTCCTGCTCTATTTCCGCAAGGACCACACCAATCGCCTGCTGATGGGCGGGCGCGGCCCCTTCCGCGAGCCGCGGGACGCCGGCGACTGGTCTCATCTGGAGCGTGTCATCGGCAAGATGTACCCGCAGGCCAAGGGCCTAAGCTTCGACTATCGCTGGTGCGGCCGCGTCGCGCTGACCCGCGATTTCCTGCCGCATCTGCACGAGCCGGAGCCCGACCTGCTCGTCGATATCGGCTGCATGGGCCGGGGCGTCGGCCTGCAGACGGCGATGGGCCGGGCGATGGCGCACTATCTCTCGACCGGCGACAAAGCGAGCCTGCCTTTCCCGGTCGTGCCGATCACGCCGCTGCCACTGCACGCGCTGAACGAGCTCTACGTCTCCGCCATCATCGCCTGGTATCGCCTGACCGATGGCGGCATGAAGGACCGCGCCGCTTGACCGGCGCCGGTTCCTGACGCAGGGCGGGGACATGAGCATCGTCCTCGCCTGCGATCTCGGCGGCACGTCCTTCCGCGCCGCCCTCGTCGATGACACCGGCGCGATCCGCGCCCAGCACGCCATTGCCGGGCCGGCGAGCCGCGATGATCTCTCAGGCGCCTCGGAAATCGACGCCGAAGCCTGGTGGGGCCTGCTGGTCGAGGCTTGTGCCGGGTTGGCGGCGGAAGCAGCGGCGCTGTTCGATGCGGTCGAGGCTGTCGCGATCTGCGGCGTCACCCGCACGCAAGTTTTGCTCGACCGGGATGGCAATTCGCTGCGTCCAGCGATGACTTGGAAGGATACGCGCGCCGATGCGCTCGCGGCGCGTTTGCGCGAGGAGCTGGACGCGGCCCATCCCGAGAGCGCCGGGGTCAACGCGTTCCATCCGCTGGCGCGCCTCGCCTGGCTGCGCGAGCAGGAGCCGGAGGTTTTTGGCAAACTCGCCTGCCTGCTCGAGCCGAAGGACTACCTGAACTTCCGCCTGACCGGCCGGCAGGCGAGCGACCCCGTCTCGATGGCGCGATTGCTGGCCGCGGCAGCTTGGCATGAAGGCAGCCATCTCCTGGCGGCTGTGGGCATCCCGGCTGCGATCCTGCCGGCGATGCTGGAGCCCTGGGAGCAGGTCGGCCCGGTCCAGCACGGCCTGCCCGCGCCGCTCGATCGTCTCGCCGGCAAGCCGGTGTTCTGCGCCTCGAACGACACCTGGGCTGCGGTGGTCGGCCTCGGCGCCATGCGCGACGGCTTCGCCTACAACATCTCCGGCACCACCGAGGTGCTCGGGGTGGTCGGCCGCAAACCGGCACGGGCGGAAGGCCTCCTCACCGTCGACTGGCGCGGGCTGTTCCAGCTCGGCGGCCCCAGCCAGACCGGCGCCGATACCGTCTCCTGGCTGCTGGCGCTGCTCGGCCGCGATGGCGCAGCCGTCGGACAGGAGATCGACGCGCTGCTCTCAGGGTCGCGCCAGCCGCAGCCGCTGCTCTTTCTGCCCTATCTCCAGGGCGAGCGCGTGCCCTATTGGGACCCGTCCTTGCGTGGCGCGCTCGTCGGCTTGAATCGCCGGCATGGACCGACCGACCTGGCCTTCGCGGTGCTGGAGGGCGTCGCCTGCCTCAACCGGATCGTGCTGGAACGGGCCGAAGCCGCGCTCGGCAGCGCTGCGAGCGAAATCCGTTTCGGCGGTGGGGCCGCCGCCAATCCGGTCTGGAGCCAGATCAAGGCCGACCTCTGCGGTCGCCCGGTCGTCGTGGCAGCCTCGAAGGAACCCGGTCTGCTCGGCGCAGCGATCATCGCCTTCGCGGGGCTCGGCCGTTTCGGCTCGCTTGCTGAAGCCCAGCAGGCGCTCGTCACGGTCGCCCGCCGCTTCGAGCCCGATCCCGCTCGCAAGCCGGCCTATGATGCGCTTTTCGCCCTGTTCCGCCGGGCCGAGATGGCGCTGGCGCCGATCTCCCGCGATCTCGTCGTTGCTGCGCAGGATGGTGAGCCGCTCGCTTGTCTCGCGCGCCATGCGTCTGCGGCCGCAGACCTGCACGCCGATTGACGTTGCGGCTGGGGCGCTTGCGCCTTACCCAGATGGAACCAATCTCCCGAGAGAGGTCCATGCCGCGTTCCTGCCGCGCCGTCGCGTTTCGTCTCTCCCCGGTCGTCGGCAGGGCCGGCTGATGCCCAAGCCCGTCACCCTGCTCACCGGCGCCTCCGGTGGCATCGGCAGCGCACTCGCGATGACGCTGGCACCGGCGCACAGGCTCGTCCTCTCGGGGCTGGAGGGAGGCCCGCTGGTCGAGCTGGCGGAGCGTCTCCAGGCCGAGGGCGCGGACGTCGCCGCCATGACCGGCGATGTCCGGGACCGTGATCTCGCCGGTGCGCTGGTCGAGCTGGCCGTGGAGCGCTTCGGTCGCCTCGACAATCTTGTGACCGGCGCCGGCGCCTCGCGGCCGGTGCCGCTGGTCGAGATGGAGGACGAGGAATGGGACAAGCTCGTCGACATCAACCTGTCGGCCGTCTTCCGCGTCTCCAAGGCTGCCGCTCGGCGCATGATCGAGCAGGGCGAGGGCGGGGCGATCGTCCACATCTCGTCGATCGCGCATAGCAATGGCGGCGCCAACCTCGCCTATGGCTCGGCCAAGGGTGGCGTGGCGACGCTGACCTACGGCATGGCCCAGCAGCTCGGCCGCCATGCCATCCGCGTCAACGCGGTCGCGCCGGGGATCATCGACACGCCGATGGTGCGCGGCGGCTTCGCCAGTCAGTTCAATGCGCTGGTCGAAGGAGCCTCGCAGCGTACCCCGCTTGGGCGGCTCGGCCGTCCCGAGGATGTTGCGGGCGTCATCGCCTTCCTGCTCTCGCCGGCTGCCGCCTTCGTCACCGGCGCGCTGATTCCGGTCACCGGCGGCATCGAGATCCTCTCGCCGATCTCGGCGATTGCCAAGGGAAACGCCTGACGATGCGCGAGATCATCGGCCGCTACGGCACCGCGCTCGCCGGCCTCGTCCTGATCGTCTTCTTCGTCGCCTTCGCGCCGAACTTCGCGACGACGATGAACGTCATCAACGTGCTGAAGGATACGAGCTTCCTCGCCATCCTGGCGCTCGGCTTCACGCTCGCCCTGATCGTCTCCGAACTCGACCTCTCGATCGCCGAGGTCGCGAGCCTGTCGGCCGTCGTCACCGGCTGGCTCATCCAGGGACAGCAGCATCCCGCGCTCGCCGTCACAGCGGGGCTGCTGGTCGGGCTCCTTTGCGGCGCGGCCAATGGCTATGGCGTCACGGTGCTGCGCGTGCCTTCGCTGATCATGACGCTCGGCATCGCGGCGATCGCCAAGGGCTTCGCCTTCATGATCACGCAGGGCGTCGCCTTCGTCGGGCGCTGGCCGACCGGCTTTACCGGGCTGGCGCGCGGCTACAGCTTCGGCATCCCCAATCTCGTGCTCTGGCTCACCGCGGTCACGCTCCTGACCTATGGCCTGATCAAATGGACCCGCACCGGCGCCCATATGGTCGCGACCGGCGAGGCTGACGAGGCGGCCCGGCTTTCCGGCATCGCCACCAACAGGATGAAGCGCATCGGCCTGTTGCTGACCGGGCTCTGCGCCGGCATCACCGCCGTGCTGCTTGCCGCAAACCTGTCCTCCGCCGCGCCGAACATGGCCGGCGACTACCTGCTCTACGCCATCGCCGCCGTGCTGCTGGGGATGACCATGTTCGAGCCCGGCAAGCCCAACATTCCCGGCACGGTCTTTGCCGCTCTGGTGCTCAAGGTGCTCGGCAACGGCTTGGTGCTGATGGGCGCAGCCTATTACGTTCAGGACATCGTTCTCGGCGTCATCATCATCGGTTCGGTCGCCTTCTCGGCCAGCGCGTTGAAGAAGGCGGCGTTCAAGGTCTGACAGTTCACAACGACAACGAGGGGAGAGGTCGTCATGGTCGGTTTGAGGAAGCTTCTGCTGGCGGCGGCCGCCGTCGTCGCGATGGTTCAGGGGGCTTGGGCCTTCGAGCTCGGCGTGATCGGCTTCCAGTTCTCGTCGGAGACGCATGCCCGCGTCGCCAATGCCGCCGCCGCGGCAGCCAAGGCCAAGGGCTGGAACGTCACGCTGCTGAACTCGGAAGGTGCGCTGCCCAAGCATGCCGAGCAGTTCGACGCGCTGATCGCCAAGAAGGTCGATGCGATCATCATCGCCATGGGCAAGCCGGTCGAGGCCGACGCCCAGTTCAAGGCGGCCAAGGACGCCAAGATCCCCGTCATCACAGTGCAGTCGGGTTCAAGCCCGCATGCGCTTTTCGATATCCAGACCAATGAGTACAAGGTCGGTGCCGAGGCCGCGCTCTATCTGCTCGGCCAGCTCGGCTACCAGGGCAACATCGTCACCGCCCGCTTCGACCTCAACGTCGCCTCGCGTATCCGCGGCAAGCTGCTCGACGTTGTGCTTTCCGAGAACCAGGCAGTGAAGGAGCTCGGCAAGTTCTCGATGGCCCGCACCCAGAGCTGGCGCGACGATGTCCGCGCCGGCATGCAGGCGCTGCTGCTGCAGAACCAGGGCAAGATCAACGGCATCTGGGCCTCGTTCGACGGCCAGGCCTACATCATCGACGACCTGCTGCAGGCTCAAGGGATCAAGAAGGGCCAGATCCCGCTGGTCTCGGTCGATGGCGGCAAGGAGACCTATGCCCGCATCGCCGACCCGGCCTCGACCTTCACCGCCACCGTCTCGATCCCGTTCGAGGAGATGGGCAAGCAGGCGGTCGACGCGATCCAGGCGATCGTCGTCGACAAGAAGCCCAAGGAGACGATCACTTCGGGCCCGTATCTCTTCACCGACGCGGTCCTGGTGGACAAGAACAACGTCCAGCAGTTCCTGAAGTGAAACCGTCGCTCCGCCCAAGCGCGCATCCCTTCTCCCCTGGGGGGAGAAGGTGTCTGCGAAGCAGACGGATGAGGGCGGTACGACTGGGTACGATGGTAGTCGGGTCGCGCCTGACTTCCCTCATCCGTCAGCGCTGCGCGCTGCCACCTTCTCCCCCGAGGGGAGAAGGAAGGAGAGCTTCCCGATGACCGCCACACCCCTCCTCTCGCTTCGCGGCATCGGCAAGAGCTACGGCCCGGTCGTGGCGGTGCGCGAGGTCGATCTCGACATCTTTGCCGGCGAGGTCGTCGCGATCTGCGGCGACAACGGCGCCGGCAAGTCGAGCCTGATCAAGGTGATCTCCGGCGCCGAGGAGGCGACCTCGGGGACGCTCCAGATGCGCGGCAAGACCGTCGTCTTCGCCTCGCCGCATGATGCGCTGAGCCATGGCGTCGCGACGATCTACCAGGACCTCGCTCTGGCGCCGCGGCTCTCGATTGCCCAGAACGTCTTCATGGGCTCGGAGCTGACGCGGCCGCTGCTGCTGCCCTTCCTGCGCGTCCTCGACAAGAAAAGGATGGCGCAGGAGGCGCGCGGCTTCCTCAAGCAGCTCTCGGTCACGGTCGAGGACATGGACCGCCCGGTCGAGCGGCTCTCGGGCGGCCAGCGCCAGGCGGTCGCGATCTCGCGCGCTTTGCGCTGGAAGGCCGAGATCATCATCATGGACGAGCCGACGGCGGCGCTCGGCGTGAAGGAGACTGCCCTCGTCCTCGACCTGATACGCAAGCTCAAGGCCGACGGCAGGACGGTGCTGCTCATCAGCCACAATATGCGCGATGTCGTCGCGCTCGCCGACCGGGTGGTGATCATGGGCGCTGGCCGCAAATATGTCGACCAGCCGCTCGGCGACCTCTCCGCCGACGATCTCAGCCGCATGATCATGGCCGGCAACGCGAGAGCCGCCTGAGATGGCGGGCGAAACGATCGTCATCGACACCGATCCCGGCCAGGACGACGCGGTCGCCCTGCTGCTCGCCTTCGCCAGCCCGGAGCTCTACCTCAAGGCGGTCACCACCGTTGCCGGCAATGTCCCGCTGGGGCTGACCACGGCGAACGCACTGCGCATCCGCGAGCTCGCCGGCCGTGAGGACGTGCCGGTTCATGCCGGCGCCGACCGGCCGCTGCTCTTCCCGCTTTCGACCGCCGAATTCGTCTGCGGACCCGACGGGCTGGCGGGCGCCGACCTGCCGCCGGCTCGCGGCAAAGCTAGCCCAATCCATGCCGTCGACGCACTGATCGCGATCTTACGCGCCGCGCCCGACGACAGCGTCACGCTCTGCCCGCTCGGCCCGCTGACCAATCTCGCTTTGGCCTTCCGGCTGGCGCCGGACGTGCTGCCCAAGGTGAAGCGCATTGTGCTGATGGGCGGGGCGCTGGCGCTCGGCAACATCACCCCGGCGGCCGAGTTCAACGTGCATGTCGATCCGCACGCCGCCGCGATCGTCTTCGGCTGCGGCCGGCCGATGGTGATGTTCGGGCTCGGCGTCACCCATCAAGCGGTCGCCTCACATGCACAGGTCGCGCGCCTGCTCACGTTCGGCAACGCGGTCGGCAAGGTCGTCCATGGCATGCTGACCCGTCCGCGACCCGGCGGGCTCGGCACCGCCGGCCATCCGATGCACGACCCTTGCGTCATCGCCTTCCTGCTCTGGCCGGAACTCTTTACGGGGCGCGACTGTTTCGTCGAGGTCGAGACCGGCGATGGCCCCTTGCGTGGCCGCACCACGATCGACTGGAACGGCCGTCTCAAGCGGCCGGCCAATGCCCATGTCGTCGCGAGCGTCGAGGCGGACGCGCTGTTCCAGCGCCTGTTCGACCGGCTCGCAACGTTGCCCTGACTGGAGGCGGAAATGGCCCATTTCGTCGAGGAGCTGCAGCTCGAAGCCGAGCGTGCGATTCTGGCGATGCAGACGGCCGCGCTCGCCGCCCGCCAGCTCCACGCCCGCGCCGAACTGATGCGCCACATGCTGACCACGGCCCGCAAGGTCGCCGGCAAGCCGAAAACCGAGGCGGTCGAGACGGTGGTGCGCGAATGGATGGACGCCTGGAATCTCGGCCGTCAGGACTGGCCGCATATCGCCCGCGAGATGGAAGCCTTCACCGCCGCTTTCCACGATTATGCGAACGAGCCCGGTGACGGGAACGACGCCGCGCTGCGCCATGCGTGCGATGCGCTCGATGCGGTGCTGGCGCGCGAGAACACCTCGATCAGCGACCAGATGGCCTTCCGCTCGCAATGTGCCCATCGCTGGTGGGAGCTGGTCGTGCCGGTGCCCACCGATCTCCCGGGTGCCAAGCCGCGCCCCTCGATGCCGGAACTCGATGGCCAGGCGCCGTTCTGGCAGTCCGGCTGTGCCGAATTCTGTCGCTGAGGGCCGGCCAATGCAGCCGCTCCAGCTGACGCTCCGCCCCGCCAGCCTCGCCGATGCCGAGGCCTGCCGGCGGCTCTCGGACGCGGTCGGGTGGCCGCATCGGCGCGAGGATTGGGAGTTCGCGCTGTCGCTGGGGCAGGGCTTCACCCTGTCGATCGAGGACGAGGTCGTCGCTATCGGGCTCTGGTGGGGGTTCGGTGCGAGCCATGCGACGCTCGGCACGATCATCGTCGCCCCGGACCAACAAGGCCAGGGCATCGGCAAGCTCTTGGTCGAGCGGCTGATCGCGGCGACGGAGGGGCGCACGCTCGGTCTCGTCGCCACGCCGCAGGGCGAGCCGCTCTATGCCCGCTACGGCTTCATCGCCATCGACGAGGTCCGCCAGCACCAGGGCGACTGGCCGGAACTCGCGGCGCCCGTTCTCGCGGCGAACGAGATCATGCGCCCGGCCGCCGCTGCCGATCTGCCGCTGCTGGCACAGCTTGACGGCGAGGCGACCGGCCTGCCGCGTGCACCCGTCCTCGAGGCGCTGCTGACGCGGGGCCATGCGATCCTGATCGAGCGCAGTGGCGCGCCGGCCGGCTTCGGCTTTCTGCGCCGCCATGGCCGCGGCTGGCTGATCGGCCCGGTCGCGGCGGTCGATGACGCCGCCGCCTGCAGTTTGATCGCGGCGCTGCTGACGGCGCGCCGCGGCGATCTCGTCCGCATCGACGTGCCCGCCCGCAGCGGCCTCGGCGCCTGGCTGAGCGAATGCGGCC
>NZ_LNCQ01000040.1:0-6570 GCF_002831785.1 Allobosea sp. FBZP-16
CCTTCTCAGGTTGGGCAGACTCTACATCACAGCGAGGGAACTTCCGGGGGGCAGGTCAGAACACACCATCTTGAGAGAAGAATTGCTCTCTGCGGGCCTGCGCCCATTCGTTTATCCGCCCGCCATGGAGCAAAAGACCGAGCATGGTCCAATAGTCAGCGGGCGAAGCGTATCGTCCTCGGCCATCCACGCAGAACTGCTTGCCAAATATGGCTGCGATCTCGCCGTCCGAGAAATCGAGATACTTTCTTTCCGCGTGAACCTTCCCCTTGAGTGGCTTCAATTCTGCAAACGGGTTCCGGATGTTCATCCTCTTGCAGGCCGGGTATAGCATTGCCCGAAGCGCGTTCGTGTAAGCGTTGACGGTCTGTTCGGTCAGGCGATCTACCTTCTTCTCCGCTGCCCACGCGACGCTCTCGACGAAGCCATTGAGGTTCTCTGGCCGCCGCTTCGGGAAGGTCAGGAGCGCCTTTCTGAATTCATCAGCCTTCGTCGCCGTCAGGTGTTTCAAACCAACATCGTCGCCCAGATACTCGTTCAGAATGTTGGCACGGGCGCGCCAAAGCTGCTCGGTTTTAGGTCTGACCTTGTGCGATCGACTGAAATACTCTTTCACCGCGTCTGAAACAGTGGTTCCGCCCAGAAGGGTTTCCTCCTGATAGTAGTCAAAATCATCGGTAACCGGAAGGTTATTGCTCTCGGGAAAGAGCGCCTTCCATTCCAATTTGTTCGAGTTGTATTTCGTGTTTCGATTGATCAAGCCCACGCAAGCCTGCGTAAAACGCGAACGAGATGGCAGGATGGGCCGATACGCGTCATAATGCTTGATAATGCTATCGTAGACAGCCGATGGGTCCACCCGCTCTTTGGCTTCTTGCTCGGTGTGTGGGCTGCGAGCGGCAACATCAAAATGTGCACGCCAATTCTGCTCAAACCAGTCTCTGGCAACTTCGCGAAACAGCCCATCCCGGAGTGAATGGCTGCTGATCGGCGTTCCATCTTCGGTTTCGAGATCGAACGACTGCGCGGACTTCCTTACGCGTAGCGGCCCCACGGTGAAGACGAGTTCGCGCGAATTCGTCTCCCGCACTTTCTCGATCTTCTTGTGCCATTCGGCGATATGCGGGGCCGCAAGGACCGTGGCCTCCCGTCGTGACGAGGTGCCAAGCGCCTTCGTAATCTCGGTTCTATCGTCGAACGCCGACCGCACATCTTTGGGCAGCACGATCCGAAAGTGCCAGCGGCCCTTTTTTATCTGAAGATACGACATTCCGGGACGGCCAGATTGGGAACATGATTGGGGAACTTTTTGGGGAGATTCCTCAAGAAAAAGCCAGTGAATTCATCGAGTTCCGGATTCGTCTTTTGGTATCAATCAGTTCCCCAATGGGGGTCGAAAGAGTCCCTCCGTCTCCGCCACATTTTCCCAGTCAGCAAAATCAGGCACTTAGGTCGTCGGCATCCCGCATTGTAACCTGGATTGTAACCGTGCACCTCACCCGGAACGGTGACGCCTTCGTCTTCCAGATTGATCTGAGCCCTTAAAACTGAATCGCTTTGAGCTAGAGTTTCGCGTCGTTTCCCATGGGCTGGGAGGAGCGGAAGACGATGAAAGATTCGAAGTCTCGGACGCCTAGAAGGCGTTCATTCTGAAGCAGGGTGCCGACGGTATCCCGGTTGCGGAAATCTGCCGGCGGGCCGGGATCAGCCAGGCGACCTATTTCAACTGGAAGAAGAAGTACGAGGGGCTGCTGCCGGCTGAGATGCGCCGATTGAAGCAGCTAGAGGATGAGAACGCGAAGCTGCGCAAACTCGTTGCCGACCTCGCCCTGTACCGCGAGATGCTGCAGGACGTCATCCGCCGAAAGCTCTGAAGCCTGGTCGCAAGCGCGAGCTCGTCGGCCTGATGTGTGGCGAATGGCAGGTGTCGATCCGGCGGGCCTGTGCGGTCCTCGAGTTCGACACGTCGAGCCACCCCTACAAATCGTGCCGGCCAGACCAGGCCCCCTTGGCGGCCCGGATCATCCGTCTTGTTCCGCATGGCGGAAAGCGCAACTGCGACCTGACGCGCCTCCATGCAGACGACGTCGTAGCCAGCCTCCGTCAGTCCGTAGGTGACGGGCAGTATCAGCGCACCGGCGTCAAACCCGACCTGGTGGATCGGCTGATCGAACCCGCGAGGCAAAGAATGACATCGCGAACGTCGGAGCGCACCGAGCGCTCCAGGCAAATCTTCCCGTCATGGTCGATGATGCAGATCGCAACCGAAAGCAGCGACACATCCCGCGCAGCATAGAACATCGCGACTTCCTCCCTCTTGGATCTGCCGAGATCCTAATGGTAATTTGAACCCTCGCGGGTCCGCCCGATTGCGCATGCTCTTGCGCCACGCGGCGAAAGCGCGATGTGGCGCTGCCTGCTGCGCGATGCCGATCGCTCGTCCCGCGAATTTCCTCCAATCCGGCGGCTGGGAAACGGCCTAGCTCAGCACCATCATGCTGGATGGACCGTTCATGCCGACCTTTCCGATTGTTTTCGCCGCTCACGCCTCCGCCTCCGGCGCCGGGCCATTGTCCAAAGACGATCCGTTCGGCGCCGGCCGGCAGACCGTCTGGAGCGGGCCGCAGGACCTGGCGGTGGGGCGCGTCACGTTTTCCGGCATCCTCGACAGCGTGGCCTTCCCGCACACGGAGGTGATCGTCGTCCGGTCGGGGCGTCTCGATCTGACGCTCGCTGACGGCGGCAGGCACACGCTCCAGGTCGGCGAGAGCATCGTGATCGCGCGCGGCACGGTTTTGCGCATCGAGGCGGCGCCCGGCACGAGCTGGGTCTCCTGCGCCGGCACCGGAGCAGCTTCCGCGGCGCCCGGCGTGACGGAGCTGCCGGCCGATGCGCCGCTGGCGCCCTCGTCGCCGCCGCCAGCCAACCTTCTCGAAGGGCCGGTGCCGCAGTGCCGCAGCTTCAACGCCTTCACCGACGAGACGGCGCGCCTGCGGGCCGGCATCTGGGATTCGACGCCGTATCGGCGCGTCGTGCGTCCGCAGCCGGTCAACGAGCTGATGCATATCCTCGTCGGCAGCGTCACCCTGACTGGGGAGGACGGGCGCCCGGTCCGGATCGCGGCGGGCGAGAGCGTGTTTGTCGCGCAGGGCACGCCATGCGCCTGGGACAGCGATGAGCACATCGCCAAGGTCTATGTCGTCCAGGAGGTCGGCGCGTGAGCTCCGTGGCGTCCGCCGCCGGCACGGGCATGACCGGGATCGCGGCTTCGGACGCGCTGACGCTGCGGGCAATCCGTATCGACGATGCGGCGTCCTGCGCAGAGCTGTCGCGCCACGTCGGCTGGCCGCATCGCCGTGAGGACTGGGAGTTCGTGATCGGCCTCGGCCACGGTCTGGTCGCGGAGCGCAACGGCGAGCTCGTCGCTACCGGCCAGTGGTGGCCCTATGGCGAGAGCCATGCGACGGTCGGAATGATCATCGTCGCGCCCGAGCAGCAGGGGGCCGGGATCGGCAAGCGCCTGATGCAGGAGCTGCTCGCACAGGCCGGGGAGCGCTCGCTGATGCTCAATGCCACCGTTGCCGGTGCGCCGCTCTATGTCCGCCTCGGCTTCCGGAGCTGGGGCGGCGGCGTGCGACAGTACCAGGGGCATGCGCTGGTCGTCGCTGAGCCCGAGCCCACGCTTGGCAAGCGGCTACGCCCGGGCAGCCCGGCCGACCTGGCGATGCTCGAACGGCCCGATCGAGAGGCGACCGGCCTGGAACGCGGGCCGGTCCTGGCGGCGCTCCTGCAATGCGGCGAATGCCTGGTGCTGGAGCAGGCCGGGCAGCCCGTCGGGTTCAGCATCCTGCGCGACTTCGGTCGCGGCAAGGTGGTTGGCCCGGTCGTGGCTGCAGACGAGATGGATGCGCGCACTTTGATCGCCTGCTGGCTGCACGGCCGGGCAGGGCAGTTCATCCGGGTCGATCTGCCGCTCGGCTCCGGGCTGGGCGACTGGCTGGTCCAGCACGGTCTTGCGCCGGCTGGCGATGTCACCGCAATGGTGCGCGGCGATCTGCCGGTCGCATCCGGACCGGCGCGCCTCCACGCCCTGGTCACCCAGGCGCTCGGTTGATATCCGCGAGGTCGATGCGATGACGCTGCTGCTCAAGTCCGATGCCGCCCGCGCCGAGGAATGGACGCGGTTGCTTGCGGACAAGGCGCCGGAGCTGCCGTTCCGGATCTGGCCGGATGTCGGCGATCCCGCCGAGATTCGCTATCTCGCCGCGTGGCTTCCGCCGGACGATCTGCTCGGCCAGTTTCCCAATCTCGAATTGCTCGTCTCGGTCGGCGCCGGCGTCGACCAGTTGAATCTGGCCGACATCCCCCCGCATTTGCCGATCGTGCGGATGATCGAGCCCGGCCTCGTCGACAGCATGGTGGAATACGTCTCCATGTCGGTGCTGGCCCTGCATCGCGACCTCATTCCCTACATCGCTACCCAGCGGGAAGAGGCCTGGCGGCCGCTGCGGATCAGGCCGGCCACCGAGCGTCGCGTCGGTGTCCTCGGCCTCGGCATGCTCGGCAAGGCCTGCGCGCTGAAGCTTGCCGAATTCGGCTTCGGCGTCGCCGGCTGGAGCCGCTCGCGGCATGAGGTCGAAGGCATCCAAACCTTCGCTGGCGATGCCGAGTTGCCCGCCTTTCTCGCGCGCAGCGACATCCTGGTCTGCCTGCTGCCATTGACCGATGCAACGCGCGGCCTGCTGGGCGCCGAACTGTTCGCCCGGCTGCCGCACGGCGCGATGATCGTCAACGCCGGCCGCGGCGGCCATCTCGACCAGGACGCGCTGCTGGCAGCTTTGGACAGCGACCATCTCGCGGCAGCGGTCCTGGATGTCTGCGAGCCGGAGCCGCTGCCGGAAGGCCATCCGCTCTGGAACCATCCCAAGGTGCTGCTCACCCCGCATATCGCCAGCCGCTCGCGCTCCGAGGCCTCGCTCGACATCGTCCTCGACAACCTGCGGCGCCACCAGGCGGGCGAACCCCTGATCGGCCTGATCGACCGCGATCGCGGCTACTGAACGAGGCTTGCCATGTCGACTGTCCCTCTCGAAGATCCCAGCCTTCTCGTCGGCCGTGCCCTGATCGGCGGCGAGTGGGTCGGCGCCGCCTCCGGTGAGGAACTGGCAGTGCGCGATCCGGCGGCAGGCGTCGAGATCGGCTCGATTCCGGCGTGCGGCGAGGCCGAGACCAACGCAGCGATCGCCGCCGCCGAGGCTGCGTTCCCGGCCTGGAAGGCGCGGCCGGCAGCCGAGCGGGCCGCCTTGCTGGAGCGCTGGCACGACCTCGTGCTGGAGCACCGCAAGGACCTCGCCCGCATCATGACGGCCGAGCAGGGCAAGCCCCTGGCGGAGGCCGAGGGCGAAGTCCTGTACGGTGCCGGCTTCATCAAGTGGTTCGCCGAGGAGGCGCGTCGCGTCTATGGCAACACCGTGCCTGCGCCGACCGCCGATCGGCGCATTCTCGTCCTGAAGGAGCCGGTCGGCGTCTCCGCCGCGATCACGCCCTGGAACTTCCCCAATGCGATGATCACCCGCAAATGCGCGCCGGCGCTCGCGGCCGGTTGCCCGATCGTGTTGAAACCTTCGGAGCTGACGCCCTTTTCGGCGCTGGCGCTCGGCGTGCTGGCTGAGCGCGCCGGTTTCCCGCCCGGCGTGATCAACATCGTCACCGGGCTGCCGCAGGGTGTCGGCGCGGCGCTGACGCAGAATCCTGTCGTTCGCAAGCTCTCCTTCACCGGATCGACCCGCGTCGGCGCGCTCTTGATGCGGCAATGCTCGGACACGCTGAAGCGCTTGAGCCTGGAACTCGGCGGCAATGCGCCCTTCATCGTCTTCGATGACGCCGATCTCGCCGCCGCCGTCGCCGGCGCCCTCGCCAGCAAGTTCCGCAATGCCGGCCAGACCTGCGTCTGTGCCAACCGCATCCTGGTGCAGGACGGCATCCACGACGCCTTCGCCGATCGCCTCGCCAAGGCGGTGGCGGCGATGCGGGTCGGCGACGGGCGGCAGGAGGGCGTCACCATCGGTCCGCTGATCAATGCGGCGGCGGTCGAGAAGGTCCACGCCCATCTCGACGATGCGCTCTCGCTCGGTGCAACGCGCTTCGCCGCAGCTCAGGGCGAGGTCGACGGCTCCCGCTTCGTGGTGCCGACGGTGCTGACCGGCGCATCCACGCGCATGCGCCTCGCCAATGAGGAGACCTTCGGCCCGGTCGCGCCGCTGTTCCGCTTCAGGCACGAGGACGAGGCGATCGAGATCGCCAACGGCACGCCCTACGGGCTCGCGGCGTATTTTTACACCGAGAACCTCAACCGCTCCTGGCGTGTCGGCGAGCGGCTCGAATTCGGCATGGTCGGCCTCAACACCGGCTCGGTCTCGATGGAGGTGGCGCCCTTCGGCGGCATCAAGCAGTCCGGCATCGGCCGCGAGGGCGGCGCGACCGGAATCGAGGAATATCTCGAGCTGAAGAGCTTCCATATCGGCGGGCTGAAATCCGCCTGATCGGGAGGGCAAAGCACGATCTGCCAAA
>NZ_LNCQ01000040.1:6658-203960 GCF_002831785.1 Allobosea sp. FBZP-16
ATCGCCGTCAGCGGAGGACGAAGCGGTCCATGCTCCAGTCTGTTTCAAGCTCTGTCGCCCGCGTGGGCGAGCCGGCGAGCCCCGGCATCCGGCGGGCGCTGAGCCATATCGAGCGGCATTTCACCGAGGCGCTCTATCTCGACGACCTCGCGGCGCTGGCCGGCCTCAGCGTCTGCCGATTCGTCACGGTCTTCCGGCGCCAGGTCGGGCTGACACCCCATCGCTTCGTCTGCCGCGAGCGCGTGCGCTATGCGCGGGGTCTTCTCGTTGACGGCGTCCCGGCCGCGCAGGCGGCGCTGGAGGCCGGCTTCTTCGACCAGAGTCATCTCTCGCGCCATTTCAAGAGCGTCTACGGCATGACGCCCGGCCGCTATCTGCGCGAGCTGGTGCAATCGCCGCCGATGCGGGCTGGCCGGATCGGCTATCCGGCGCGCACCGCCTTTTCTCCCGTTTCGTCTTCACGCCCTGCCTGAGGTTCCGCCATGACCGTCAACTCCCTCGAAGCTCTCGACCGCCGCCATTGGGTCCATCCGGTCGCCAATTGGGCCGGCCATGAGAAGCGCGGCGTCACCGTGATGAAGTCGGCCAAGGGCGCCTTCATCACCGATGCCGACGGCCATGAGCTAATCGACGGCTTCGCCGGACTGTGGTGCGTCAATGTCGGCTATGGTCACGAGAGCATCGTCGAGGCGGCGGCTCGCCAGATGCGCGAACTGCCCTATGCCACCGGCTATTTCAGCTTCGGCAGCGAGCCGACGATCCGCCTCGCCGCCAAGCTCGCCGAGCTGACCCCCGGCGATCTCGATCACATCTATTTCTCGCTGGGCGGCTCGGATGCGGTCGACAGCGCGCTGCGGCTGATCCAGTTCTACTACAACGTCACCGGCCGCCCGACCAAGAAGGCGATTCTCTCGCTCGAGCGCGGCTATCATGGCTCGAGCTCGACCGGCGCCGGTGTCACGGCGCTGCCGGCCTTCCATGCCAATTTCGACTTTCCGGCGCATGTGCATCACTACGTCGCCCCGCCCTACGCCTATCGCAACCCGACCGGCTCGGGCGACGCGGCGGTGATCGCGGCCAGCGTCGACTCGCTACGCGCCAAGGTCGCGGAACTCGGTGCCGAGAACGTCGCGGCCTTCTTCTGCGAGCCGGTGATCGGTTCGGGCGGTGTCATCGTGCCGCCGAAGGGCTGGCTCAGGGCAATGCGCGAGACGGCCGCCGAGCTCGACATCCTCTTCGTCGCCGACGAGGTCATCACCGGCTTCGGCCGCACCGGCCCGATGTTCGCCTGCGAGGCCGAAGGCGTCGTGCCGGATATGATGACCATGGCCAAGGGCCTGACCTCGGGCTATGCGCCGCTCGGCGCACTTGCCATCGGCGAGAAAGTTTATCGCGCCATCGCCGACAATGCCCCGGCCGGCGGGCCGGTCGGCCATGGCTACACCTATTCCGGTCATCCGGTCAGCGCCGCGGTCGCGCTCGAAGTGCTGCGGCTCTATGAGGAGGGCGGCATCCTCGCCAACGGCCAGCGCGTCGGCGCCTATTTCGAGGAGCGCCTGGCGACGCTCGCCGACCATCCGCTGGTCGGCGAGGTCAGGGCGCGCGGCTTGCTCGCCGGTATCGAGCTGGTCGCCGACAAGGCGACGAAAGAGAAGCTGCCGCGCGAGGCGAAGCTGCCCGACCATCTCTTCGCGCGCGGCTATGCCAATGGCGTCATCTTCCGCGCCTTCGCCGACGACATCATCGGCCTGGCGCCGCCGCTCTGCTGCAGCGAGGCAGAGATCGACCTGATCGTCACGCGGCTGCGCAAGACGCTCGACGATGTCATGGCGCTGCCCGAGGTCGCGGCGGCGTTGAAAACCGCAAAGGCGGCATGATCCCTGCTTGGCCCGGACCGTATCAAACGATTAGTCTGATGCCGGTTCGGGTCCGCTCTGCAGGCCCGGGTCCGCTAGAGGCATCAAGGGACGAGAGGCCTTCGTCGTGACACCGGGCGTGCGGCTCGACCGCATCGACATGAAGATCCTGATCGAGCTGCAGAACAACGGCAGGATCACGAACGTCAATCTGGCCGATGCGGTGGGCCTGTCGCCGAGCCCCTGCCTGCTGCGGGTCAAGCGGCTGGAGCAGGCCGGCTTCATCTCCGGCTACGGCGCGACCATCAACCTGCAGAAGCTCGGCGAGACGATCACCGTCTTCACCGAGATCACCCTGACCGACCACACCAAGGAATACTTCATCCGCTTCGAGATGGCGCTTCGGCGCGTCGATGAGGTCGTCGAATGCCATCTCGTCAGCGGCGGCTACGATTACCTCGTCAAGTTCGTCACGCGCGGTCTCACGCACTACCAATCGCTGATCGAGACTCTGCTCGACCGCAATATCGGCATCTCCAAATATTTCAGCTACATCGTGATCAAGTCGCCGATCCAGAAGCCCGGCTATCCGCTGCCGGTGCTGTTCGACATCTGACCGGCGTCAGCCGAGCGCCTGGGTGACGAGCCCGAAGGTCCGCGCCGCGCCGCGCGGCCCGTGATTGTGACCTCTGACCATCGTGGTCACGGTGTCGTAGACGGTCATGCCGCATTCTTCGAGGAAGCCGCCGAACCTGCCCTGTTCCTGGGCTGTGTCGACCCGCAGGAACTGCCCATCATGGGCGATGACATGCGGCCGCAGCAGCGCGATCGCCGCCTCGTCGCTCTCGGCGACGATCGGGCCGACGACATGGCCACGGCCGAAGCGTCGGCAGAGCGCAAAGCCGACGACGGTGCCGTCGCGCTCGATCACCGTCCCGGTCGCCAGCTTCATCAGCGCGGCGATGACGCGCGAGCGATCGGCCCCATAGGCATCGGCGTCGAGCCGGGCGATCGCGTTGCCATCGGCTGCTGTCGCAGGCCGGACGGTGACTTCGTCGGGCGCAGCGCCGGCCGGTGCCTGCGCGCGGCCCTGATGCTGGAAGATGCGGCCGATCGGCTGGAAATCAAGCGAGCGGTAGAGCCGGTAGCCGGCCCGCGTCGCATTGAGTCTGAGATCGCGCTCGCCGGCCTGTTCGAAGATCGTATCCATCAGCCGCCGGCCGGCGCCCTGCATCTGCAGGCGCGGCGAGGTGATGACCATGCCGATCGTGGCGAAATGCGGCCCATAGGGCCACCACATCGCCGATGCGAGCGCCCGGTCGATCGCGTCGCAGGCGACGAAGCCGTGCCCGACCTCCAGCACGAAGCGCCAGTCCTCCGGCCGATGCGGCCAGCTGACACCGACGGAGAGCTGGTGCGCCTGGGAGATATCCGCTTCTGTCATCGGCCTGATGGCGAGCTCGTAGTCGAGCCGGCGCCGAGCCGTTCCGTGAGCCACCGTTGCAGGCCTCGTTCGTCGCAATGCGGGGCGACTATAGGCAGGCGCCGGGCTACGGAGAACTGCAAAATTGTCCAAGAACCTGTGCAGCAAGGCGGTATTCTCGACGGTCGGAGCCGATCTGTCCGGCGGAATACCATCCCTGTCGTCCTGTCCGAAGCATTGAGGCCCTGTCTTCCATGAAGCTCGAACCTTATTGGCTCGCGACGGCGCCGGGATTCACCGGCGGCTCCACGGCCCCGATCGCCGGCAAGGTCGATGTCGCAATCGTCGGCGGCGGCTTCACCGGCCTGTCGGCTGCGCTCGCCTTGGCGAAGTCCGGCGCGAGTGTCGCGGTGCTGGAGGCCGGGCGCGTGATCGGCGAGGCCTCCGGACGCAATGGCGGGCATTGCAATAATGGCCTCGCGCATGATCTCGGCAGCCTTGCCGCAAGCCTCGGCGAGGAGAGGGCGGTCGCGCTCTATCGCGCCTTCGACAACGCCGTCGACACCGTCGAGGCGCTGGTGGCGCGCGAAGCGATCGATTGCGATTTCATCCGCACCGGCAAGATCAAGCTCGCGGCCAAACCGGAGCACTTCGCCAAGCTGGAGAAGAGTGCGGCCCTGCTGCGGCGTACGGTCGAGCCGGACCTGGCCGTGGTGTCGCCGTCCGAGATTCGGCGAGAGATCGGCACCGACGGCTTCTTCGGTGGCCTCGTCTATCCACGCAGCGCCCATATGCATATGGGCCGCTTCGGCGTCGGCCTCGCCGAGGCGGCGGCGCGAAATGGCGCGGCAATCCATGAGAACGCGGCAGTGACCGGGCTCGAGCGGCTGAACGGCCAGGCCCATCGCGTCGTCACCAGCCGCGGCACGCTGGAGGCGGGGCAGGTGCTGCTCGCGACCGGCACCTCGCGCCGGGGGCCCTTTGCCTGGCTCCGGCGGCGGATCGTGCCGGTCGGCAGCTTCATCATCGCGACCGAGCCGCTCTCGCCGGAGCGCGCCGCGGCGATCATGCCGACACGGCGGACGGCGACGACGACCAAGAACATCGGCAACTATTTCCGGCTCACCCCGGACAACCGGCTGATCTTCGGCGGGCGGGCGCGCTTTGCGCTGTCGAGCCCGGCTTCGGACGCCAAGAGCGGTGCGATCCTGCGGGCGCGCATGCTGGAGCTCTTTCCGGAGCTCGCGGATACGCGCATCGACTATTGCTGGGGCGGTCTCGTCGATATGACCGCCGACCGGCTGCCGCGCGCCGGCGAGCGCGACGGCGTCTTCCACGCGCTCGGCTATAGCGGCCACGGCACCCAGATGTCGGTGCATATGGGGCAGGCGATGGCGAAGGTGATGGGCGGGGACGTCAAGGCGAACCCCTTCGCCGGGCTGGGTTGGCCGGCGGTGCCCGGCCATTTCGGCCCGCCCTGGTTCCTGCCTTTTGTCGGGATGTATTACCGCTACCAGGATTGGCGCCACTGAGCCTGACCAGGGCCGTCATTCTCGGGCGGAGCGGAGCAAGACCCGAGAATCTCATGACGGGAAGGCGTTGGTCGGCGCCTCTTCCGGGCTGCAATGCTCGGGTCAAGCCCGAGCATGACGGGTGCGTCCCTACGCCTCCTTCTTCTGCCCGCTCATGGCCAGCAGGACGAGCAGGAAGGAGGCCGCCGTCAGCAGGGTCGAGATCGAGGCGATGGTCGGGTCGATCTCGTCGCGCAGGGCGGTGAACATGCGCTTGGTCAGGGTCTGGTACTGACCGCCGGAGACGAACAGCGCGATGATCGTCTCGTCGATCGCCGAGATGAAGGCGAAGACGGCGCCGGCGAAGACGCTGGCCTTGATCTGCGGCAGGGTCACGGTCAGGAACGCCCGCAGGCGGTTCATGCCGAGGCTGCGCGCCACCATCTCCTGCGTCTTGTCGAAGCTCTGCAGGCCGGCGACGACCGAGGTGATGACATAAGGCAGGCCGAGCATGACATTGGCGAGCACCAGCCCGGTCAGCGTCTGGATCAGGCCGAGCTTGGCGTAGACGAAGAAGATGCCGATCGCGACGATGATGATCGGCACGATCAGCGGCAGCATCAGCACCATGTGCAACGAGCGCATCAGCCGGTTCTGGGCATTGCTGATCGCATAGGCCGCGGCGGTGCCCAGCGGCGTCGCGATCAGCACGGTCAGCACGCCGAGCATCAGGCTCATCCGCGTGCCCTGCATCCAGTTCGGATTGCCGAAATACTCGGCGTACCAGCGCAGCGAGAGCGCCGGCGGCGGGAAGGTCAGGAAGCGCGTGCTCGAGAACGACATCGGCACGATGATCAGCACCGGCAGCATCAGGTAGATCAGGACAAGCCCGATGATGAGGCCGAAGGCGAGGCGCGGCAGCAGCGAGGTTTTCATTTCTGCCCCAGCATCTTGTCGAGTGGGATGATGCGGCTGACCGCAGCGAAGATCGCGAGCACGCAGGCGAGGAGCACGACGCCGACGGCGCTTGCAGCGCCCCATTGCGCGTAGAGCTCGACATTGCGGCTCACCACCATCGAGATCATCACGGTGCGCCCGCCGCCGAGCAGCTCGGGCGTGATGTAGAAGCCGAGCGTCAGCACGAAGACGAGGGTGAGCCCGGCGACGACGCCCGGCAGCGACAGCGGCAGGAAGATGCGCAGGAAGCTGTAGAGCGGGCCGCCGCCGAGGCTGGCGCCGGCGAGCATCAGCTCGCGCGGGATCTTCTGCATGGTCGAGTAGAGCGGCAGCACCATGAAGGGCAGCAGGATATGCACGGTCGCGATCACCGTGCCGAGTTCGTTGTGGACCATCGCCAGCGGCTCGGTGATCAAGCCGAAACGTTCGAGCAACTGGTTGGCGACGCCGGTGCGCTGCAGCAGCACGAGCCAGGCATAGGCGCGCACCAGGACGCTGGTCCAGAACGGCAGCATCACGCAGGCCAGGATCAAGACGTTCCAGGGCCGCCTCGCATGGGCTGCCGCATAGGCGACCGGGTAGCCGAGCAGCAAGGTGAGGAGCGTCACCATCAGGGCGATGCGGAAGGTCAGCGCGAAGCTGCGCCAATAGACTTCTTCCGTGAAGATGCGGCGATAGTGCTCCAGCGTGAAGCCGTTGTCGTAGATCGATTGGGCCGCCAGCCAGCCGACCGGGATCACCACCAGCGCAACGATCACCAGCACGGCCGGAGCCGCGAGCAGGGTCATCAGCGCCTGCTCGCGGCGCTGATGACGGAGGGATGGATCGATCGCGCTGGTGGTCATGTTGCGGTCCCTTCTAGACGTCATTCTCGGGCGAAGCGCAGCGCAGGCCCGAGAATCTCCTGCAAGAGATGCTCGGGACAAGCCCAAGCATGACGGTGAGGCTGCTTACTTCTGCATGAACTGCAGCCAGCGCTTCTCGGCGGCTTCGCCGGCCGGCGAGGTCCACCAGGCATAGGACATCAGCGCCTGGACCTTGGCGTTCTCCGGCGCGCTCGGCAGCTCCTTGACCCGTGCCTCCGAGATGACCTTGGTGTCGTAGGCCTTCGGGTTGGCCGGGCCGTAGTCGATATGCAGCGGCAGGTTGGCCTGATGCACGGGATCGACCGCCTCGTTCAGGAACTTGATCGCGGTCGGCAGGTTCGGCGCGCCCTTGAGCACGCAGAGCGAGGTGCTCTGCAGGATGCCCTGGTTGTAGGTGTAGGCGACCTTGGCGCCCTCCTTGGTCAGCGCGCTGATGCGGCCGTTCCAGGCCATCACCATGTCGACCTCGCCGTCATTGAGAAGTTGCGCCGACTGGGCGCCGGAGGTCCACCATACCGTGATGTTCGGCTTGATCTCTTCGAGCTTCTTGAAGGCGCGCTCGACGTCGAGCGGGTAGAGCTTGTCGGGAGCGACGCCGTCTGCCATCAGCGCCGCTTCCAGCGTGGCGAGCGGGTGGTTGCGCAGCGAGCGGCGGCCCGGGAACTTCTTCACGTCCCAGAAGTCGGCCCATGTCTTGGGCGCCGAGGCCGCGTCCGGGAATTTCTTCTGGTTGTAGCCGAGCACGCTCGAATAGAACTCGTAGGCCACCGACCAGTCGCTGCGATACTCGGCCGGCATCGCCGCGGCGTTCGGGATCTTGCTGAAGTCGAGCTTCTCGACGATGCCCTGCTCGCCGCCGCGCAGGCAGAAATTGGTGGCGACGTCGACGACGTCCCAGGTCGGCTTACCGGTAGCGACCTGCGAGCGCATGATCGGCCAGGCGTCGGGCACGCTGTCCTGGTTGATGGTGATGCCGAGCTTCTTGGCGGCGGGATCGAGGATCGCGATGGTCTGCGCCTTCTGGTAGGCGCCGCCCTGCGAGACGAACATGATCTGCTCGGCCGCGCTGGCGGAGCCGAGCAGCGCGAGGGAGAAGCCTGCGACGGCGCAGGTCGTCCGGAAGTTCAAGCTCTTGGCCATGTCCTGTTCCCCTGTTGTTTTGGATCGGAGCTTCGAGGCCTACCGTCCGATCGCGTCCAGAAACTGGTACCAGCCGGCGACCGCACGGACCGCCGGTTCTCGAAGCGCGTAGAAGGGCACGGGCCGCATGCGGCCGACGTCCAGCAGCCCAACATCGGGGCGTTCGCCGCGCGCAAAGGCGGCGAGATAGCGCCCCATCAGGCTGGACATGGCGACACCGGCGCCGTTGTAGCCCATGGCGACCATGACCCGGTCATCGACGCGGCCGACATGCGGCACGGAATCGAGCGTCATCGCGACGAGGCCGGACCAGGAATAGGCCAGCGGCACATCGGCGACCTGAGGGAAGATGCCGACCATCGCCTTGTGCAGGGCGGCGAAGGCCGAGGCGGAATCGGTCTTGCCGAAGGCGCCACGGCCGCCGAAGACGATCCGGCCGTCGACCATGCGGAACCAGCGCATCATCCGCTTGGTCTCGCTATAGGTCCGGCCCGTCGGCATCACGCTGGCGGCGAGGTTCGGCGAGAGTTTTTCGGTCGCGATGATCGCGCTGCGAAACGGGATCAGCGTGCGCTGGTAGTCCCGGGTCGCGGGCGTCAGGTCGGAGTAGCCGTTGGTCGCGATGATCGCCTGCTTCGCCCGCACCGTGCCGCGGGGCGTCTCGACCAGCACGCCGTCCGCTTCGCGCCTGAGGCCGAGCGCCGGCGTCCGGCTATGGACGGGGATGCCCTGCGCGGTCACGCCGCGGGCAAGCCCGCGCAGATAGTTGAGCGGATGGATGCCGCCCGAGCCGGCATTGAGCACGCCGCCGACGAAGCCGGCAGAGCCGGTCTCTTCGCGCACCTGCCCGGCATCGAGCACGGTCATCGTGGTGTCGCCGAGTTCGGCGCGGAGCCAATCAGCTTCCTTCACCGCGTAGGCCAGCGTCTCCTGGTTGTGGGCTGCCTTGACCTGGCCGGCGCGGGTCAAGCCGGCGTCCGTGATGCCATGGGCGTCGACCAGTTCGGCGACGATATCGGTCGCCTCATGGGCGATGTCGTACATGCGCTTGGCCATGCCCCGGCCGTGGGAGGCGGCGATGGCTGGGAAGGACAGGCGGAACTTGGCGGTGATGACGCCGCCATTGCGCCCGCTTGCACCCCAGCCGGGCTCGTTCGCCTCGAGCACGACAGGCGCAAGGCCGCTGGCGGCAAGATGATGGGCGGCCGAGAGCCCGGTATAGCCGGCACCGATGATCACGACATCCGCCAGCGTGTCGCCGGCGAGCGGCGGCAACGCCTGCAGAGGCGACGCCGTCGCCCGCCAGAGCGATGGCGCGGCGTCGAGGGCCTGCCAGGATGTCGGCGCGGCCGTCACGGGGTCAGGCCCGTTCGGCCTCGACCGCGTCGGCAAGCGCCTTCAGCGTCGGGAAGTGATAATCGGGTTTGGTGATCTCGGGCACCGCCGGTGTGCCGCCGAAGCCCTTCTGGCCCTGTCGCCGCTCGATCCAGCAGGTGGCATAGCCGAGCGATTTGGCGACGCGGATGTCGTGGTACTGGCTCTGCGCGACGTGGAGGATCTCCTCCTGCTTGTAGCCGAAGGCCGATTGCCGACCGCGATTATAGGCGAAGTACCGGGGATCGGGCTTGGGATCGACCGCCTCGTCGGCGGTGACGCTGTCATGGAACGGGTTGCCAAGCGTCTGCGAATAGAACGCGAAACTCGGCCGGTCGGCATTGGTCATCGCGACCAGGCGGAAATGCTTGCGCAGCCTCGCCAGCGCCTCGACCGAGTCCGGGAAGGCCGGATGCTGCAGGATCGCGTATTGGAAGGCATCAGCCGAGCCCTCGTCGGCGGGCAGGCCCAGCTCCTTGGCGAGGTGGATGTAGACCAGCTTCATCACCTCGCTGGAGCGCTCATAGTGCAGCTCGCGGCCCTTGAGGTAGGGCGCGAAGATCTCGTCGTCGCTGAGCTTGGCCGCTGCCGGCCCGCCGATGCGGCGCACCGCGCCGAGGACGCCGGTCTCGAAGTCGATCAGCGTGCCGACGACATCGAATGTGAGAACCTTGAAATCGCTGAGGGCCATGGTCTTGCGTCTCTGCTGGAGGAAGGGCTCAGGCGCCGGTTTTCGGCACGATGATCGTGTCCTGCGGGTGGAGGCTGACGGCGAGGCGTTCGCCGACCGGCGGGATCCGACGCGCGGCCTCGTAATGGCTGGGCTGGCGCAGGCTTAAGGCCGTGCCGTCGTCGAGCGCGAGGAAGACGCGCAGGCTCTCGCCCTGGAAGACGACATCGGTGACGCGGCCTTCGAGCCGGTTGCGCTCGGGACTGCCGGAACCGTCCTCGACCAGCAGCTTCTCGGTCTGGATCGCCAGCACGAGCTCGCCATTCGCAGCGATCGGGCGGGCGCTCTTCAGCATCGTGCCGGCGAGCGAGACGCTGTCCGCGCCGGCGCGCTCGACCGGCAGCAGCGTCGCCTCGCCGATGAAGCTGGCGACGAAGGCGTTGGCCGGGTGGTCGTGCAGGCGCTCGGGCCTGTCGATCTGGACCAGCTTGCCGTCCTTCAGGATGGCGACGCGGTCGCTCATCGTCAGCGCCTCGCGCTGGTCGTGGGTGACGTAGATGATCGTCGCGCCCAGCCGCCTGTGCAGCTGGCGCAATTCGATCTGCATGTTTTCGCGCAGCTGCTTGTCGAGCGCCGAGAGCGGCTCGTCCATCAGGATCAGGCGCGGCTCGAAGATCATGGCGCGGGCGAGCGCGACGCGCTGGCGCTGGCCGCCGGAGAGCTGGGCGATGCCGCGCTCCTCGTAGCCGGCGAGGTCGACCATGGCGAGCGCACCGCGGACCTTCTCGGCATAGGTCGATTTCGGCAGACGCCGCGCTCGCAAGGGGAAGGCGACGTTCTCGCCGACACTCATATGCGGAAACAGCGCGTAGTTCTGGAAGACGATGCCGATGTCGCGCTTGTGCGGCGGGGTATAGGTGACGTCGCGGCCGCCGAGATGGACCGAGCCGCCGGACGGCTGAATGAAGCCGCCGAGGATGCCGAGCAGGGTGGTCTTGCCCGAGCCGGACGGGCCGAGCAGCGAGACGAATTCCTGCGGGGCAATGTCGAGCGAGACGTCGTCGAGCGCGCGCACCGCGCCGTAATGCTTGCTCGCTGATCTGATCTCGACGCGCTCGCCGCCTATGTTGGCCATGGCACTCTCCCGTCCGGATACAGCGACATCGCGGCACTGCGCAGGCAAAGACCGTTTTTGGGACGGGCCATAAGCTGGTCTTATGGCGATCCGTTCCGGCGCTGGTGCTGCTCGGCGGTGCGGACCTCTGCCGGGCCGTCACTGCAAGCCGTATTCGATCGGTTCATGAAACGGGATTTCGGTCCCCTGTCGCAATTGCCAAATAATCAGGCGAAGCATAACCTGGTGTAATGTCAGAGCTGCGCCGCATGGTCTCGTCGAGCAATGCGCTCTTCGTCTTCGAGGCGGCGGCGCGCAGCGGCAGCTTCACCCGCGCAGCCGAGGAGCTGAACGTCACCCAGCCGGCGGTCAGCCGCATGTTGTCGCGTTTCGAGAGCTATCTCGGCCTGCGCCTGTTCGAGAGAGGTGGGAAGGGGGCGATCCTGACGGCGGAGGGCGAAGTGCTCTATCGCCGCGTCGCCGATGGCTTCCGCAGCATCGAAGCGGGCCTGCGCGAGGTCGAGCAGCTGCGCGGCGGCAAGGAGACGGTGACGATCTCGGTCTCCTCCGCCTTCACCACGCATTGGCTGATGCCCCGCATGGATCACTTCCAGCGCCGGTTTCCCTCGGTCGATCTGCGTTTCCAGATGATCGCCGGCTCGCTGCGCGGCCAGGTCGACAATGTCGATCTCGGCATGCGCTTCCTCGATGGCGACGAGGCGGTGCCGGCCGAGGCGATGGTGATGCGCGAGACGATGCTGCCGATCTGCAGCCCCGGCTACCGACAGGCCAAGCCCGAAGACGGGGCGGCGGGCGAGGGCAACACGATCATCAATCTGACCGATTCAGCGCTCGACTGGGCCGAGCGCTATCCGCCCTTCGCCACCGGCCGGCCGGGGCCGGTCAAGACGCTGAGCTTCTCGGACTATGCCGTGGTGGTGCAGGCGGCGCTGCTCGGCCAGGGCGTCGCCTTCGGCTGGATCACCGTCGTATCCCATGCGCTGAGATCGGGCGCGCTAGTGCCGGCGAGCGATCGGCTGACGCGCGGTGAGCGCAACTGCGTGCTGCTGACGCCGCGCAACCGCCCGCCGAGCCCGGTCGTCCGCGAGATCCGGGACTGGATCGGGGCGGAGCTCAGGGCCGAGATCGAGGCGATCGACGCGCTTCATCCCGGCCTCGGTCTGAAGCAGGCCTGCTATGGCTGAAGGGCGCCTCAGCTCGCGATGTCGATCAGCACCGTCTTGTGCCGCAGATTCTGCTCGACCGCCTGGCGGCCGAGGTCCTTGCCGATGCCCGAGCTCTTGTAGCCGCCGGTCGGCAGGATGAAGTCGAGCGTGCGGCTGTAGCGGTTGACCCAGACGGTGCCGGCCTGCAGCTGGCGCACCGCGCGCAGGCCGCGGCCGAGATCGCGTGTGTAGACGCCGGCGGCGAGCCCGTATTCGGGATGGTCGGCGAGGGCGAAGCCTTCTTCCTCCGTGTCGAAGAGCTGAAGGGTCAGGACAGGGCCGAAGATCTCCTCGCGCACCGCCGCGTTGTCGGCGGTCACGTTCGCGATGATCGTCGGCTGGTAGTAGGCGCCGCCATAGCCTGTCATCAGACCGCCGCCGAGCAGGACTTCGCCGCCTTGCTCACGGCTGACGGTGACGATGCGATCGATCCGGCGAGCCTGGGCGTCCGAGATGATCGGGCCGAAATCGGTCGCGGCTTTCCAGGTGTGGCCCGGCTTGATCTGCGGAAGCTTCATTTTCAACAGCTCGATCAGGGCGTCGGCGATCGGGCGTTGCACGATCACCCGCGAGCCGGCGACACAGCCCTGGCCGGAATTCGCCAGGATCGAGCCGGCGATGCAGGTCGCCGCCTTCTCCAGATCGGCATCGGCGAAGACGAGCTGCGGGCTCTTGCCGCCGAGCTCGAGCGTCACCGGCTTGATGCCGCTCTCGGCTGCGGCCTTCATGATCGCCGCGCCGGTCCGGGTCGATCCGGTGAACGAGATCTTGCCGATGCCCGGATGGCGCGTCAGCGCATCGCCCGTGACGCCAGTGCCCTGGACGATGTTGAAGATGCCGGCCGGCATGCCTGCCTCGATCGCGAGCTGCGCCAGCCTCACGGCGGAAAACGGCGTCAGTTCCGACGGTTTCAGCACGATGGCATTGCCCGCCGCGAGCGCCGGACCGAGCTTCCATGAGGCGGTGCTGAGGGGCACGTTCCAGGGCGCGATCGCACCGACGACGCCGTAGGGCTCGCAGACGATCAGGCCGAGATTGTCGCTGCGCGTCGCCGCGACCTCGCCCCCGAGCTTGTCGGCCCATTCGGCGAAGAAGCGGATGCCGTCGGCCGTGGCTGCGACGTCGCCAGTGACGGCCTGCGAGATCGGCCGCGTCGACCCGACGGCTTCGATCCGAGCGAGTTCCTCGGCGTTCTCTTCGATGAGCTCGGCCCAGCGTCTCAGAATGCGGGCCCGCTCGCGCGGCGGCCTTACCGCCCAGCCGCTGGCCGCGACCGCTGCATGCGCGCTGCCGACGGCCCGGTCGACCATACCGGCATCGGCGATCGGGATCTCGGCATAGTCGACGAGATCGGACGGACGAGCGACGGGAAGCGTCTCGCCGCCGCCGATCGCCGCGCCGGCGATGAAGTGCCCGGCCGTGACATGGATCGCGGCCGGGTCGAAATCACCGGACATGTCAGAGCCCGACCAGAGCCGGCAGGCCGCCGATGTCCTTGATCTCATGCGTGCTGTAGTAGGGATTCGACGGCTCGTGGCCGCGATTGACGAAGACGCGGCGGGCGATCTTCATGTCATAGGCGGTCATCTGGTCGTAGCGGAAGCTCGACGAGCAATGCATCACGTCCTCCGGGCCGCAGCCGAGCATGTCGAACATGTATTCGAAGGCGGGCATACGAGGCTTGTAGGCCTGCGCTTCCTGCGCGGTATAGGCGGCGTGGAAGGGCGCCCCCAGCTTGGCGACCGAATGCGGTATCAGGTCGGTCATCGAGTTGGAGAGGATGACGAGCGGGATCTCCTTGGCGACCTTGGCGAGGCCGGCCGGCACATCGGGATGCGGGCCCCAGCTCGGGATCTCGTCGATGATGCGCTGGGCGTCGGCCGGATCGTAGGGGATGCCGAGGAGCTTGCAGGTCCGCGCCACCGCATTGCGGACGACGTCCTGATAGGGCTTCCAGGCGCCGAGCACCTCATCCAGACGATAGTTCGAGAAGGCGTCGCAGAACGCGTCCAGCTGCTCGGGCGACAGGCGGTCGGCATAGGCGCGACGGGCGGCCGGAGCCATCTCGAAATAGATCAGCGTGCCATAGCAGTCGAAGGTGATGAATTTCGGCCGGAAACTGCTCATCGTCTCGCCCTTGCTCGTTGCGACGGCTCTCTGCCGTTAGGAAGAGGCTAGAGCGCGACCGCGGGGAGGGAGGCGGAATTCGAACGCCATGACCGAATATTCTGCCGATGAATCGGGTTGCTTCGGCATGGATTGCTGCGGCTGTCGGGGCAGGATGGACAGGCCCGATCGCCTCTCCGAAGGTCGGCTGAATCAACCCTCCAGCGAATCCCATGACCGTCGAAACCGTTCTCGCCGATCTCGTCGGCTTTCCCTCCGTCTGCCGCACCCCGAACGGGGCGATCATCGAGCATGTCCGCGCCTATCTCGCCGGCCATGGCGTCGACAGCGTGATCGTGCCGGGACCGGAGGGGGACCGCGCCAACCTGTTCGCGACGATCGGGCCCAATGTCGAAGGCGGTATCATCCTCTCGGCCCATCTCGACGTGGTACCGGCGGCGCCGGAGGGCTGGGTCGGCGACCCCTTCAAGCTGCGGCGCGACGGCGAGCGGCTGATCGGGCGCGGCGCTGTCGACATGAAGGGCTTCGCAGCCTGCGTGCTGGCGAGCGTTCCCGCCCTCGTCGCCAAGAGGCTGGCGCGGCCGGTGCACATCGCGCTGTCCTATGACGAGGAGGTCGGTTGCGTCGGCGTGCGCCATCTGATCGCGCGACTGCCGGAGCTGTGCCCGCCGGTGCTCGGCTGCATCGTCGGCGAGCCGAGCGGCTTGCGGCCGGTGCTGGCTCATAAGGGCAAGATCGCAAAGCGCGTCACGGTCGATGGCAAGGCCGGGCATTCCTCGCGCACCGATCTCGGCGACAACGCGATCCACTACGCCGCTGGTCTCATCACCGCGATCCATGACGAGGCGCTGCGCCATGCCGCGCAGGGGCCTTTCGCCGAGGCTTTCGCGCCGCCCTATTCGACGATCCAGGTCGGCGTGATCAGGGGCGGCACCGGCATCAACATCGTTCCGGCGCAATGCGTGTTCGAGGTCGAGGCCCGCGCCATCGCCGGGCAGGAGCCCGCCGCGCTGCTCGGCTTCCTGCCCGGTGTCGCCGAGCGGATCGCGCGCGAGGCTGCTGTGACCGGGCACAAGGTCGCGTTCAGCTTCGAGACTATGAGCGACTACCCGCCGCTCGCCCTCGACGAGAACGATCCGCTGGTCGCCTTCACCGAGGCGGTATCGGGCCAGGAGCGCCAGGCAGCGGTCAGCTATGGCACCGAGGCCGGGCTGTTCCAGCGCGCCGGCATCGCCGCGATCGTCTGCGGGCCAGGCGATGTCGACCGCGCCCACAAGCCGGAAGAGTACATCACCGAGGCCGAACTCGCCGGAGCGATGGCGATGATCGCTGGTGTCGCCGAGCGACTCTCCTGAGCCTCAGAACTCGCCGATCGCACCGCGCGAGCCGTCGACGAGGCGCGAATGCCTGAACGGACGCGGATCGACGATCGGCGTGTCGCCGGTTGCGAGGTCGGCCGCGAGATGACCGGCCGCAGGACCGAGGCCGAAGCCGTGGCCGCTGAAGCCGGCGGCCAGCACGAAGCCCGAGAGGCCGGCGACCGGCGAGATCACCGGCACGGCGTCCGGCGTGGAATCGATATAGGCGCCCCAGCTTTCGCGTACGGCGACGCTCTTCAGGGCCGGAAACATGGCGTGGGCACGCTCCAGCAGGGTCGCCATCGCACGTCGGCTCGGCGCCGGATCGAGCACGCGGATCGTCTCGAAGGGCGTGACCTCGTCGAGCTTCCAGCTGCCTAAGGCCTCCGGCCCCTTGAAGAAGGAGGAGCTGATGCCGAGCTCGACCGCCTTCAGCCGCTTGATGAACATCGGCAGGAAGTCCCGGGCATAGCGCAGGCCCTGTGGCGTGATCTCGAGCGTGCCCTTGCCGCTGATCGCGATCGTGTAGCTGCCGTCGAGGCGGCGCGTCAGCGCGATCTCGGGGGTATAGAACGCATCGAGAAACTCAGGCGCAACCTCTGTCCGCAGGCTGGTCGCGCGAATGCTCGCCTGCGGGAAGGCGATGCCCTGATGGCGGCAGAAGGCCGAGGCCCAGGCGCCGCCGGCGAGGATGACCGCGTTCGTGCGGATCGTGCCCTTCTCGGTGACGACGCCGGTGACCGCGCCATTGGTGACGTCGAGCCCACGCGCGGCGCAACCCTGATGCACGCTGGCGCCAGCACGGCGGGCGCCGTCAGCCATGAGCGGCGCTGCGAGCGACGGCTCGGCCTTGCCGTCGGTGATCGAATGCAGGCCGCCGAGCCAGCTCCGACCACTGGCGGCAGTCATCGCCGCGGTCTCTGCTCCGGTGAGCATCGTGGTCTCGACGCCGAAAGCCTTCGCCGTCTCGCGCCAGCGCTCCCATTGCGCCAGCTGCGCAGGGTCGTTGGTGGCATAGACCAGGCCGCAGCGGCGAAAACCGCTGTCGCGGCCGAGCTCTTCGCTGAGCGTCTCCCAGAGCTCCATGGCGCGGATGGCGAGCGGCAATTCGCGGGCGTCGCGGTTCTGCTTGCGGCACCAGCCCCAGTTGCGGCTCGACTGCTCGCCGCCGACCACGCCCTTCTCGACCAGAGCCACCGAGCGGCCGCGCCGTGCCAGATGATAGGCCGCCGCCGCGCCGACGATGCCGCCGCCGATGACGACGACATCCGCGGCGGCGGGCAGCGCCTCGCTGCTGGCGATGCGTTCGATGGTCAGTGGCATGAATGGCTCCGGAGGCGGCCATGCCACGAAGCGGCACGGCGCGGGATGTCTCGCTGATTCGGGACTATGTGGTTGGGGCAGGGGCTTGCGTCACATCAGTCCGGGCTCGCCGAGGTCGGTGCCATCGACGAGGCGGCTGTAGCGGTAGGGGGTGGGGTCGACGATCGGGGCATCGCCGGCGACGATATCAGCCGCGAGCCGCCCCGCCGCCGGGCCGATGCCGAAGCCATGGCCGCTGAAGCCGGCCGAAACATGCAGGCCCGGCAGCTTGTCGACCGCGGAGATCACCGGCACCCAATCGGGCGTGAAGTCGATCAGCCCGCCATATTTGTGCTTGATCTCGACCGTCGCGAGCTGCGGAAAGACCTCGCCCAGCCGCTTCTTGGCGAAGGTGATCAGCTCCTCCTGCGGCGGCGGGTCATAGGTCCGCATCTTCTCGAAGGGCGAGATCGTATCGTTGCTCCAGCGCATCAGCGCTTCCGGCCCGAAGAAGAAGGACTTGCCGGCCCGGATCGTCAGCAGCTTGTGGCGCTTCTTGAAGGTGCGCCAGAACGGCTGGGCGTTGAGCATGCCGTGCGGTGAGAGCTCGAGCAGGCCGCGCCCGCTGATGCCGACGGTGAAGCCGCCATCGACCCGGCGGCGAATGGTGAGATCGGGCGTCGAGATGCCTCCCGTGGTGATTTCCGGCGCAGGTCCTGTGAAGAACGAGGTCGACTTGATGCCGGCGAGCGGCATGCGGATGCCGTGATGGCGGGCGAACATCGCCGTCCAGACGCCGCCGGAGAGTAGCACCGTCGAGGTCTTGATCGTGCCCTTCTCGGTGACGACGCCGGAGACGCGGCCTGCCGCGGTTTCGAGGCCGCGCGCCGCGCAATCCTGATGGATGGTGACGCCAAGCCTGCGTGCGGCCCCGGCGATGGCGGGAACGGCCATGGCAGGCTCGGCGCGACCGTCTGTGGGTGAATGCACGCCGCCGATCCACTCACCCTTGGCATGCGGCGCCATCGCCCTGGCTTCCTCGGCGCTCAGCATGCGTGTCTGCATCTGGTATTGCCGGGCCTTCTCGCCCCAGCCCTCCCAGGCATCGAGATCGGACTGGCGCGTCGTCAGATAGGTCAGCCCGCTGCGGCGGAAGCCGACATCGGCACCGACCTCCTCGGAGAGCCCGTTCCACATCTCGACGGCACGCATTGCCAATGGCAGTTCGCGCAGATCGCGGTTCTGCTGGCGGCACCAGCCCCAGTTGCGGCTCGACTGCTCGCCGGCGACATAGCCTTTCTCGACCAGCGCGACCGAATGGCCTTTCTTCGCCAGGTGATAGGCCGCGGTTACGCCGGCGATGCCGCCGCCGATGACCACGATGTCGGCTGCGGCGGGCAGGGCTTCGTCGCTGTGGACGCGGTTGACCGGTGGCGACATGCGGCATGGTCCTTGGCGGAGGGCGGTCGTGCCGGCGGCGCGGACCGGGATCGGGAGGCCGATATTCAAGCCCGAACCGTCTGGAACCCTATGCCAAAGGACGGGTGCGATTCGGCAGATTGTTTTGGTTGTCCGGGCAAACGACGGGGACCATCGCGGGTCGCCTGCTGCCTATCATGAGGCGGGCCGACAACGGGCGGCTCATGCGGCCGACCGTCAGCCGAAAGGCGGCACCGCGTAACGGCCATGCAAGGCCGCCGACAACGAGGGGATCAACGATGAACAAGCCGTCCACGAAGGCGTCCGGCCTTGCTCTGCCTGCCCTGCATCGTCGCGAGGTCCTGGCGCTCGGCGCCGGCGGCATCCTCGCCGCATCCGGCCTCGGCGCCCGCGCCCAGGGCAAGGCGCCTCCGCCGCCACCGGCCAAGCCGAGCGGCCAGGTCGTGGTCGGCCTATCGCAGGAGCCGACCGCCTTCAACCCGCTGATGCCCGGCATCGAGGTCGACGAGACCGTCTGGATGCAGGTCTTCAATACGATGTGGCTGGCCCAGCCCGACGGTTCGCTGGTCCCAGACCTCGCCGTCGAAGTACCGAGCGAGGCCAATGGCGGCATTTCGGAAGGCGGTCTCGCCTGGAAGGTCAAGCTGCGTGAGGGCATCACCTGGCATGACGGGGCGCCGTTCACTGCCGAGGACGTCAAGTATACGCTCGAGCTGATCAATGCGCCGGGCTTCAAGGCGCGCACCCGCGTCGGCCATTCGCTGGTCAAGGACATCAAGGTCACCGGCCCGCTCGAGATCTCCTGGCGCATGGAGAAGGCCTATGCGCCCTATCTCGCGCTGCTCTCCAATACCTTTATCGTGCCCAAGCACCTGCTGGAGAAGGCGGCCGATCCGAACACGGCGCCGTTCAACGGCGCGCCGGTCGGCACCGGCCCGTTCAAATGGGGCACGCGCACGCCGGGCGACAACATCCAGCTGGTCGCCAACGAGAAATATCACGGCAAGGGGCCGTATCTCGAGAAGGCGGTCCTGAAATACGTGCCGGACCAGACCGCGCTCTATGCCCAGTTCCGCACCGGCCAGGTCGACCTGATCATCGGCACCGGCATCCCCGCCAATTTCTACGCCGAGGCGGTCAAGCTGCCCGGACGCAAGGTGGTGAAGATTCCGAGCGCCTCGCTCGAGGTGCTGATGCCGAACCTTGAGCATCCCGCTCTGTCCGACAAGGCGGTGCGCAAGGCGCTCTATGCCTCGATCAACAAGCAGGCGATCATCGACATCGTCTTCTACGGCCTGCACATCCCGACCGAATCCTTCATGCCGCAGGAATCCTGGGCTTACGACCCGAACCTGCCCAAGCAGGTCTATGATCCCGCACTCGCCGGCAAGATCCTCGACGATGCCGGCTGGAAGCGTTCCGGCTCCGGCGTGCGCATGAAGAACGGCGTGCCGCTGGAGTTCGCGGTCTCGACCACGACGGGCGCGGCCCTGCGCGAGCAGTGCCAGCAGCTGATGCAGCAGGACTGGCAGCAGATCGGCATCAAGATGGCGATCAACAATATGCCCGCCGCTGTGATCTGGGGCGAATTCTATACCCGCTCCAAGTTCCAGTCGCTGCTGGTCGGCACCGCCTTCCGCACGGTGATCGATCCCGATCCGGCGCATCGCTTCGGCTCGGACGCGATCCCGGCCAAGAGTGGCAATGGCGCCAACCAGATGCAGTGGCAGAACGCCGAGGCCGACGCGCTGATGAAGGCCGGCCAGGAAACCTTCGACACGGCCAAGCGCAAGGAGATCTACCAGAAGCTGCAGGTGCTGGTGCGCGAGGAGCTGCCGATCCTGCCGATCTACCAGTACGCGCCGGTCGAGGGCTACAAGGAGGGGCTGATCGGCTACCAGCCCAACATCAACGCCAGGCAGAACACCTGGAACATGGGCCAGTGGTACTGGGCCAAGTGACGTGGTGCGTGACGTGATGAGCGATGTCAAACGCGCCGGCATGATGCCGGCGCCGGCCGGGAGGAGGGCGCCATGATCGCCTTCCTCCTGCGCCGGCTCGGGCAGTCGCTGCTCCTGCTGCTGATCGTCTCGGTGATCGGCTTCGCCATCCTGCATCTGGCGCCGGGCGGGCCGATGTCGCAGTTCGCCGCCGGCGGCGACATGACCCAGGCCGATCTCGACCGCATCGCCGAGCAGCTCGGCCTCAACCGGCCGCTGCCGGTGCAATATGTCGAATGGCTCTGGCGCATGCTCTCGGGCGATTGGGGCGTATCCTATCGCGACCAGCAGCCGGTGCTGCACATCATCGCCTCGCATCTGGGGGCGACGCTGGAGCTGATGCTGACCTCGACGCTGCTCGCCATGGTGATCGGCGCCTGGGTCGGCATCCTCGGCGCGATCCGGCGCTATTCGCTGTTCGACTCGCTCGCCACCATCGGCGCGATGATCGCGCTCTCGATCCCGACCTTCTGGTTCGGCCTCGTCGTGATCTACGTCTTCTCCGTCGGGCTCGGCTGGCTGCCGGCGGGCAACCGCTACACCATGGGCGACGGCTCCTTCCTCAACCAGGTGCATCACCTGATCGGGCCCTGCATCGTGCTGGCGCTGGTCTCGACCGCGGTCTGGAGCCGCTACATGCGCTCTTCCATGCTTGAGGTGGTCAACCAGGATTATATCCGCACCGCCCGCGCCAAGGGCGTGCCGGAGCGCCAGATCCTGATGCGCCATGCCCTGCGCAATGCGCTGCTGCCGATGATCACCATCACCGGCCTGCATGTGCCGACGCTGCTCTCGGGCGCTTTGGTGACCGAGACGGTCTTCACCTGGCCGGGCATGGGCCGGCTCTTCCTCGATTCGATCAGCTATCGCGACTACCCGGTCGTCATGGGCATCCTGATGTTCACCGCCGTGCTGGTGCTGCTGGGATCCCTGCTCGCCGACCTGCTCTACGGCATCGCCGATCCGCGCATTTCGAGGAGCGGGCGATGAGCAACCTCAACGCGATGGCGGAACCGCTCGCCCTGCCTCCGCCTGGACTGTGGCACCGCCCCGGCTTCAAGCGCTTCAGGCGTCACAAGCTCGCGGTTTTCGGCGCGGCGACGATCATCTTCCTGACGCTCGCCTGCATCGTCGGCCCCTGGCTGCTGCCCTATACCGACACCTTCATCGACATCCGCAACCGCTTCGCAGCGCCCTTCTCCGGCCCGCATGTGCTCGGCACCGACCCGCTCGGGCGCGACATCCTCGCGCGCCTCCTGATGGTCGGGCGGATCTCGCTGGCGGTCGGCTTCTCGGCCATGGCGATCGCGATGGCGATCGGCATCGTCGTCGGCATGGTCGCGGGCTTCTACGAGGGCGCGCTCGGCGCCGCGCTGATGCGCTTCGTCGATGCGATGCTGTGCTTCCCCTCGATCTTCCTGCTGCTGGCGATCTCGGCGCTGATCTCGCCTTCGGTGCCGTCGATCATCCTCCTGATCGCGATGACCTCGTGGATGGAGGTCGCCCGCGTGGTCGAGGCGCAGATCCGCTCGCTGAAGACGCGCGAATTCGCGCAGGCCGCCGTCTCCTTCGGCGCGAGCAACCGGCGCATCATGATCCGCGAGCTCCTGCCGAACGCGATCGCGCCGATCGTCGTCGCGGCGACGCTCAACGTCGCCCATGCGATCCTGGCGGAGAGCTACATCTCCTTCCTCGGCTTCGGCATCCAGCCGCCGACGCCGAGCTGGGGCAACATGCTCGAAAGCGCCCAGAGCTATCTCACCAGCGCGCCCTGGCTCGCCATCATTCCCGGCGCCGCGATCACGCTCGCCGTCACCAGCTTCAACTTCATCGGCGACGGCCTACGCGACGCGCTCGATCCGCGGATGGATGGTCAGTGACGGGAAAGGTTGCCGAACTCTGGCGCTATCCCGTCAGCTCGATGGCCGGCGAGCGGCTGGACCAGCTCCACATACACGCCGCGGGTGTCGTGGGTGACCGGATTTGGGGACTGCTCGACGCAGCCACCGGCCGCATCGCCTCGCCGGGGCGCGAGAAGCACTTCATCGGCGTGCCGCGCGCTCATGCCAAAGCCGTGCAGGAGGGCGTCGCCCTGTCGCTCGATGGCGAGCGCTGGGCGGGGCCGCGGGATGCGGAGCTGCTGGAAGGCCTGTCGCAGGCCTTCGGCTTCATGCCGGTGTTGAAGCCTTTCGACGCTTTCGGTTCAGGCGGGTTCAGGCCGCGCTACGAGCACGCGCCGATCCATCTCGTCACCAGCGCTGCGATCCGCAGCCTCGAACGCGAGCTGCCGGGCAGCATCATCGATGCCCGCCGCTTCCGGCCGAACATCCTCGTTGATTGGCCTGACGGTCCCGACGCCATACCCGAGCATGGCTGGATCGGGCGCGAGATCAGGATCGGGGACACCGTGCTGCGCGGACGCGAGCCTTGCGGGCGCTGCGGCTTCATCACGATCGCGCAGGAGGGCCTGCCCCAGGACGTCGAAATCCTGCGGACGGTGGTCAAGCGCCACGAGCGCAATTTCGGCATCTATTGCGACGTGGTGACGCCCGGCGAGATCGCGACCGGCGCGACCGTCACCGTCGGCTGAGGCCGGCGGCTATTCGGCCGCCTGCGCGATCGCGGGCGCGTCCTGCCCAACCTCCGGGATCTGCGGATAGTCCCGCCGGACGATGGCGAAGGCCGCCGCAAGATCGAGCTTGCCGGCAGCGTTGCGCATCACAGCGAAGAGCTTGGTCTTGGTGAAGAAGCGCCAGTGGACCGGTAAAGCGGCCAGCAGCCGCGTCAGCGCGGCATAGTTCTCTGCCGTCCAGACCTGCTCGAACGCATCCCGCTCGGGGCCGAAATGGAAATGCGTGCTGTGGGCGCGCGTCTTCAGCTCGGCTCGCAGCGCCGCCGTCGCCTCGTGATCGACGGCGTCCCCCTCGATCACCACGCCATAGAGCGCCCGCGCCGCGTCCAGGCTGACATAGCCGCGCTCGACATCGAGCAAGACCCGCTCCGGCTCGCGCTCCAAGGGCGAGCCGCGCCCGCCGCCGCCTGGCGAATGGATGTGGATCACGTCGCCTGGCTCGGCGATGGCGATGTCGGTATTGCCGAGGATGCGCTCGTTTGGGCGGCCGGGATTGATGATGAAGTTCGAGGTTTCGGCGGAGAGCCCGCCGAGCGTGCCCCACGGCCGGAAATGCGAGCGGTCGCGGTTGCGCACGGTGATGCGCGAGTTCGGCGAGAAGACCTTGAACTCCATCACCGTGGCGAGGCCGCCGCGCCAGCGCCCGGCGCCGCCTGAATCCGGCTGCAGCCCGTAGCGCATGAAGCGGATCGGCACCTCGGTCTCGGTGATCTCGATCGGCGTGTTCTTGAGATAGGCGGCGTCGGCGCCAGAGCCGTTCGGCCCGTCGCGATGCGGCATGCCGCCACCGCCACCGACCACCGGATTGATCGCCGCGATGACGCTGCGATGCGTGGTCTCGTCCGTCGTCATCACGTTGACGATCGAGCTGGAGCCGGCCGGCGCTGCCGGCAGGCGCTCCGGCGCGGCGAGGCTGAACGCCCCGAAGATCAGGCTGCGCAGCCTAGCGCAGGTCAGGCTGCGCATGCCGACCGCCGCCGGAAAGGACGGGTTCAGCACCGTCCCTTCCGGCGCGATGCAGGTGAATGGCCGGGTCAGGCCGGAATTGAGCAGCAGCTGCGGGTTCAGCGTGTAGAGCACGTAGTAGACGCCGACGAGCAGCAGCGTATGGCGCGGGTCGGAGCCGGTCGGGACGTTGAGCGAGGAGCCGAGCTGCGGGTCCGATCCGGTGAAGTCGAGGATCGCCTCGTCGCCCTTGATCGTCAGCGTCAGCGCCAGCCGGCAGGGATTGCCGTCGACGCTGTCCTCGTCGGCATAGTCTGAGAAGGCGTACTCGCCGTCGGGGATCGAGCGCAGGATCTCGCGGGCCTGATGCTCGGCATAGTCCATCAGCCCGTCGAGGCCGTCCATGAAGCCCTTCGCGCCGAACTTGGCGACCATCGCCTGGATCTTGCGCTCGCCGGTGTTGAGCGCGCCGGCCAGGGCCTTGAGGTCGCCCATGTTGAGCGCCGGCTTGCGCACATTCATCATCATGATGCGCAGCACGGTCTCGTCGAAGGCGCCATCGCGCATCAGCGTCATCGGCGGGAAGCGAATGCCCTCCTGATGGATCTCGGTGAGCGAGCGCGACAGGCTCGCCGGCACCGCCCCGCCCATGTCGGTGTTGTGGACATGGCCCCCGACGAAGCAGACGATCTCGCCTTCGTGGAAGATCGGCTTCCACAGATGCGTGTCAGGCGCGTGGGTGGCGAGATAGCCGCTATAGGGGTCGTTGGTGAAGGCGATGTCGCCCGGGCGATACTCCGGTACCATCTCGATGGCGCGGTTGTAGTTCATGCCCGGATACCAGGTCGCGCCGAGGTCCATCGGCACGGCGACGACGCGCCCGGTGCGGTCCATCACCATCACCGTGAAGTCCTCCGTCTCCTTGACGAAGGTGGAATGGGCCGTGCGGTAGAGCGTGTAGGCCATGTTCTCGGCGGCGGCCCGGCAATGATTGGCCAGGACCTGCAAGGTGACCTTGTCGACCATGATCAGGCTCCCTCGCGCAGGATGAGATGCAGGTTGAGGAAGGCGTCGACCTTCGCCTCGAAACCGGCGGGTATGCAGATCGTGGTGTCCTCCTGCGCCACCACGGCCGGGCCGGAGAAATGCTGGCCGCAGCGCAGCGCCTCGCGGTGGAAGAGCGCGACCTCGCGCTCGGCGCCGTCGAGCCAGACCGTGATGGAGCGCGCCGGGACCGCCGCCTCGTCGACCGCTTCGCTCGCCGGGGCGAGTTCGGGCCGCGGCGTCGCGCCGGTGACGACGAGGCGCAGATTGACGATCTGGACCTCGGCCGCCTCGTCGTTGAAGTCGTAGATGGCAAGATGCTGGCGATGGAAGGCGGCACGGGTCGCGGCGAGATCGCCCTCCACCAGCCAGCTCTCGGAGAGAGGCACCTCGATCTCGAAGGACTGACCATGATAGCGCATATCGGCGCTCAGGGCTTCGACGACGGGGCCGGTAAAGCGCTGGTCCTCGCGGATCCAGGCGAGCCCGTCGCGCTTGAGCTGTGCCAGCGCCGCGCGCAGCTGCGACAGTGAGGCCGGCTCCGCCGCGGCGAAGACGCTCTGGATGAAATCGCCCTTCAGATCGGCGATCAGCCCGCCGAGCGCGCTGACGACGCCGGGGCGGCGCGGCACGAGCATGCGGGGTATGCCGAGCTCGCGCGCCAGGAAGCAGCCGAGCATCGGCCCCGCGCCGCCGAAGGGCATCAGCGCGAAGTCGCGCAGGTCGACGCCGTAGCGGGCGACGAGCTTGTTGACCTCGACGAACATCTCGGAGACGGCGATGGCGATGATCGCCTCGGCGGTCGCCTGGGCGCTGCGGCCGAGCATCGCTGCGACCTCGCCGACGACTTTCTGCGCGAGTTCGCGGCGCATCCCGATCTGGTCGTAGGCGAGGGCGGTGTGGCCGAGGAAGCCGCAGGTCGCCATGGCGTCGGTGACGGTGGCGCGGGCGCCGCCGCGGCCATAGCAGGCGGGGCCGGGCGTCGATCCGGCGCTTTCGGGGCCGACCTTGAGCACGCCGAAAGCGTCGGCCCAGGCGATCGAGCCGCCGCCGGCGCCGATCGAGGTCACCGAGACGCTGGGGACATAGAGTGGGAAGTCGCCGACGACCTCGCCGGTGCCGAATTGCGGCTGACCCTCGATGATCAGGGCGAGGTCGGCGCTGGTGCCGCCGATGTCGAGGGTGAGGATGTTCCTGGCGCCGGCCTGCTCGGCGAGATAGGCCGCGCCGATCACGCCCGAGGCCGTGCCGGAGAGCAGCATGTTGACGCAGGCGCGCTTGCCGGTCGCGGCGTTCATCACCCCGCCATTCGACTTGGTCAGCATCGGGCCGGCTGGCACGCCGCGCGAGGAAAGCGCCTCCTCGAGCGCGTCGAGATAGCCGCAGACGCGCGGATGGACATAGCCGTTCAGGATCGCGGTCGTGGTGCGCTCATATTCACGGATCACCGGCCAGACTTCGCTGGTGCTGAAGACGAAAAGCTCCGGCGCGAGCTCGGCGATCAGCGCCCGCGCTTCCGCCTCAAGGGTGGGATTGCGATAGGCGTGCAGGAAGGAGACGATCACGCCATCGACGCCGCGCGCCTCGAGCGTCATGACGGCCTCCGCAATAGCCTCGCGGTCGAGCGGTTCGGCGATGCTGCCATCGGAGAGGATGCGTCCACCGACGCCGAAGACGCGGTCGCGCGGGATGAGCTGGTCCGGGCGGGCGCAGAACAGCGAGTACATGTCGGGCATGCGCAGGCGCGCCAGCTCGATCACATCCTCGAAGCCGGCGGTGGTGATCAGCCCGAGCCGGCTGCCCTTGCGCTGGATGATGGTGTTGATGCCGACCGTGGTGCCGTGGACGAAGGAGACGATCTCCTCCGGCGGCACGGCATGTCGCTCGTTCAGCAGGTCGAGCCCGGCGAGGAGTTCGCGGCCCGGCGCGTCTGGTGTCGTCAAAACCTTGATGGTTTCGACGCGGCCGCTGCCGGTCTCCAGCGCGCAGAAATCGATGAAGGTGCCGCCGATGTCGACGCCGATACGCCAGCTCATGATGCGCCTGTTGGTAAAAGGACAGGCCAGTCTTGGCGGCGGTGCGCCCGAGGGTCCAACACCAAAACCGCGCTGCCGGATAAGCCGGCCTTATGCCTCGGTTGCTGTGGGCGCAGGCTGGTCGAGATCGAGCTGCCGGCAGGCGGTACGGATATGGTTGCGCAGCAGCTCATGGCTGCGCGAGAGCGGCCGGCGCGTGCTGGTGAGCAGGCAAAGCGGCAGGGCGACATGCGGCCGGAACGGGCGCGTCACCAGGCCGGGGAAATTGTGCCAGGGCAGGAGGCCGTCGACCACGGCGACGCCGAGCCCCTGCTGCACGAAGGCGAGAGCGATGATCGAGACGTCGATCTCCATCTCCGGCCGGAAGGGCAGCCCTTCCTTAGCCAGCGCGTCGCGCAGCAACTGCCCGGGCAGGGATTCGGCGCGGTAGGAGATCAGCGTCTCGCCATCGAGGTCCTCGGCGCCGACGGCATCGCGCTCGGCCAAAGGATGCCCGGCTGGCAGCACGCAGACGACGCGGGTGTAGCCGACCACCTCGGTCTCGATGAAGGGCGTCGGCTGGTCCATCATGGCGATGCCGAGCCCGGCCTGGTCGCGGTCGAGCATGGTCAGGATGACTTCGGCTGGCACGACATAGGAGCGCACGCGCGTGTTCGGATGCGCGGCGCGGAAATGGCGGAGCGCCTCGGGAACGAAGGAGAGGGAGGGCGGGGCCGAGGCGGCGAGGCGCACGAGCCCGGCCTTGCCGTGGCGCAAATCGCGCGTGCGCCGCCTGAGCATTTCAAGGTCGCCGAACAGGCGCTCGACCTCGGGGTAGATCTCCTCGGCTTCCGGCGTCGGGATCAGCCGGCCCTTGACGCGCAGGAACAGCTTGAAGCCGAGCTCGTCCTCGGTGTGCAGCAGGATCTGGCTGAGCGCCGGCTGCGATACCGCGAGCGCCTCGGCGGCGCCGGTCAACGTTCCGCAGCGCATGACCATGCGAAAGACTTCGATCTGGCGGGCACGCATGGCGTGATCCTAGCGCGCTTTCCGTTCAGCCGGAATCGGCTGAACGGAAAGAATTCGCGCAAAATCAGAAAGTTGCGCCGCCGCGGCGACTGTCAGCTGTCGCCACGGCGCTCCGGCGCGGCGCGATCTTTGCCGGAGTGACCGCTCAGCGGATCGGCGGGGCGTATTGCAGGCCGCCCTTGCTCCAGAGGTCGTTCTTGCCGCGGGCGATCTTGAGCACCGAGCCGGCACCGACGCTGCGCTCGAAGGCTTCGCCGTAATTGCCGACCTGCTTGACGATCCGGTAGGCCCAGTCGGGCGTGAGACCGATCGCCTCGCCGAACTTGCCGTCCTTGCCGAGCAGCCGCCTGATCTCGGGGTTGGTCGAATTCAGCTGCTGATCGACATTAGCCTGGGTCACGCCGAGCTCTTCGGCATTCACCATGGCGAAATGCACCCATTTCACCAGGTTGAACCAGTCGTGGTCGGCGCTGCGCACCACCGGCCCGAGCGGCTCCTTCGAGATCAGCTCGGGCAGGACGATCGCATCGTCCGGCTTCACCAGCTTGAGCATGAGCGCGTAGAGCGCCGAGGAATCGTCGGTGAGGGCGTCGCAGCGTCCGGATTCGAAGGCCTTGATCGCCTCGTCGCCCTTGTCGAAAGTGACGGGCTCGTACTTGATGTTGTTCTGGCGGAAATAGTCGGCGACGTTGAGCTCGGTCGTCGTGCCCTGCTGCAGGCAGATCGACGCGCCGTTTAGCTTGAGCGCGGAATCGACGCCGAGCTTCTTCTGAACCAGGAAGGCCTGGCCGTCATAGTAGTTGACGCCGGCGAAGGCCAGGCCGAGCGAGGTGTCGCGCGCCATCGTCCAGGTGCTGGTGCGCGACAGGAGGTCGACCTCGCCCGACTGGAGCGCGGTGAAGCGGTCCTTGGACGAGAGCGGCGTGAACTTGACCTTCTTCGGATCGTTGAAGACGGCAGCCGCGATGGCGCGGCAAAGATCGACGTCGAGGCCATGCCATTCGCCCTTCTCGTCCGGCAAGCCGAAGCCGGCGAGTCCTGGACTGACGCCGCAGATCAGTTCGCCGCGGCTCTTGATGATGGACAGGGTGGATTTCTGAGCCTGGGCCTGCGCGAGTGTCGCTGAGGCGCAGAGAAGGGCAGCGGCGAGTAGGCGCTTCATGGCGGTCCCCTTGTTTGCGGCGAAGATGTCTGCCGCCGCCAACATGCCGCCTCACTGCAAGAACGATCTGCCGTTCTCTATCTTCGCACACGCACAAATCGCCGTGATGCAGTGCCCGCTCGGCAGGGTATCGGGCGTGGGTTTGCGCGAACGCTTCGATGAGCTGCGGGTCCTCGCGCCGCTGCCGGCTCTCGACAGCGGCTGGGCCGGAGCTTGGCGCACAGCGAAGCTCCGGCCGCACCGAGGCTCCAAATCAATCGGTGAAGACGACGGCCTTCCTGCCGTTGAGCAGCACGCGATCTTCCAGGTGGTAGCGCACCGCCCGGGCCAGCACGCGCCGCTCGATGTCGCGGCCCTTGCGCACGAGGTCGTCCGGCGTGTCGCGATGGCTGATGCGCTCGACGTCCTGCTCGATGATCGGCCCTTCGTCGAGATCGGAGGTGACGTAATGCGCGGTCGCGCCGATCAGCTTCACCCCGCGCTCATGCGCCTGATGATAGGGCTTGGCGCCCTTGAAACCGGGCAGGAAGGAATGGTGGATGTTGATGCAGCGCCCCGAGAGCTTGGCCGAGAGCCCGTCCGACAGGACCTGCATATAGCGGGCGAGCACGACGAGATCGCTTTGCGTCTCCTGGATCAGGTGCCAGAGCTCGGCCTCCTGCTCCATCTTAGTCTGCCGATTGACCGGCAGGTGATGGAAGGGCAGGTCGCCGAGATCGGTCGAGGCGATGTGCTCGCGGGCATGGTTCGAGACGATCGCGGTGATCTCCATCGGCAGTTCGCCGATGCGCCAGCGGTAGATCAGGTCGGCCAGGCAATGGTCGAATTTCGAGACCAGCAGCAGCACGCGCTTGCGGCCCGCGGCATCGCGCAGCGAGACGGTCATCTTGAAGCGTGCTGCCAGCTCGTCGACGAGACCCTGAATCTCGGCGGCGCTGCGCGCGCCTTCGAGCCGGTCGAACACCACCCGCATGAAGAAGCGGCCGGTTTCGAGGTCGTCGAACTGCTGCGCGTCGCGGATGTTGCAGCCGGCCTCGGCGAGCAGCGTCGAGACGGCAGCGACGATGCCCGGCCGATCAGGGCAGGACAGAGCGAGGATCATCGGAGAATCGGACATGTGACGGATCGGCCCGCTCGCGCGGGTCCCTGAACAATGAGAATGGGGAAAGGTCGGCGGAAGGGACGGCGCGCGGCGCGCTGCCGTCAACCTCGGCCGGTGGAGCGATCGATGGAAATCTGGCAGCCGAATTCGGCCGCGGAGGCGGCGAACCAGGACCAGAAGCTTCCCACCATGCTGCGTGCGACCATGATCTCGAACACGGATCCATCCGGCCCGTCAGCGAGCCGCCAGAGATGCACACCGATATGCGCGATGCTTGTCAAGGCGGTATCGCCGACCGCGAAGGCGGCGGGATGCAGATCGAGCATCACGCCCTTGGCCAGAATGTCACGGACGCGTGGGCCGCTAAGCCGCATCGCGGCGCGCGCATCGCTCTGGTCGCTGACCGCCGCCTGAGCCGAAAGCGACTCCAGGAGGCTGCCGAAAGCGTCGCGCGTGGCGGCACGCAGCAGCCACTGATCGGGGCCGGACCAGATCGCGTCATGCGCGGCGCCCGAGGCGATCTTCGGCGTCGTCGGCAGCGCGATGCCCAGCCGCGCTTCCACGGTTTGCGACAAGGCCGCGGCCCCGCCCGGCGCGGCGATCAGCGTCGCCAGGCCGAAGCCGTCGAGCAAGTTCGCGGTGACGCCGGCTGCACCGGCCACGCCGATCTGGCCGGCCTGCGCGATGCCGGCCCAGGCGCTGCGCGGCGCCCATGAACGCGCTGTCTCAGCCATGGAGGCGGGCTCCTTCGGGATCGACGAAGACAGGCGAGCAGATCTCGACGACGACGTCGCCATTGCGCACCGGGTCATAGGCGCGCACGCGCTCGCCGATGCGGGCAGCTCCGCCCTTGATCAGTCCGAGCCCCATCCAGTGATTTAGGTGCGGGGAGTAGGCGACCGAGGTCATGTAGCCCTCGTCGTTCTCCATCACGCCCGGCTTGCCGATACCGATGAAATGCGCGCCGGCGCGCAGGCGCTGGGAGGGATCGACCGGCTTGAAGCCGACGAAGGCAGGCCGGTCCGGCTCGACCAGGGCCTGCCGACCCGCCATCAGCCGGCCGACGAAATCCTTCTTCGACGACATCATCTTGCCGAGCCCGAGATCGCGCGCCGTGGTCTGGCCGTTGAGCTCGTTGCCGGCGACATGGCCCTTCTCGATGCGCATCACGCCGAGCGCCTCGGTGCCATAGGGCGTGATGCCGAAGGGGGTGCCCGCCTGCATCAGCGCCCGCACCGTCGCATCGCCATAGTCGGCGGGAACGGCGAGCTCGTAGGCGAGCTCGCCCGAGAAGGAGATGCGAAAGAGCCGCGCCGGGATGCCGCCGCCGACCGTGACGGCGCGCGCCGCGAGATAGGGGAAGGCCTCGTTCGAGAGATCGTGCTCGCGGTCGACCACACCACGCAGGGTCTCGCGCGCCTTCGGCCCCGCGATGGCGACCTGCGCCCATTGCTCGGAGACCGAGACCATGCGCACGTCCAGCTCCGGCCACAGCACCTGATGGCAGAATTCGAGATGCTGCATCACCTTGCCGGCATTGGCGGTGGTGGTCGTCATCAGGAAATGCGTATCGCCGAGGCGCGAGGTCGTGCCGTCATCCATGACGAAGCCGTCCTCGCGCAGCATCAGCCCGTAGCGCGCCTTGCCGACCGGCAGCGCTTTCCAGCCGTTGATATAGACGCGTTCCAGAAACTCGGCGGCGTCGGCGCCCTGGATGTCGATCTTGCCGAGCGTCGAGACGTCGCAAAGGCCGACGCCGGCGCGCACCGCCTTGACCTCGCGGTTGACCGTCGTCAGCCAGTCGGCTTCGCCGGAGCGCGGATAGTATTGCGCCCGCAGCCAAGGCCCGCTCTCGACGAAGATGGCACCTTGCTCCTTCGACCAGTCATGCGTCGGTGCGAGCCGGATCGGCCTGAAATCCTTGCCGCGATGATGGCCGGCGAGAGCGCCGATCGCGACCGGCGTATAGGGCGGGCGGAAGGTGGTGGTGCCGGTCTGCGGGATCGTCCGGCCGGTCTGCTCGGCCATGATGGCGAGGCCGGAAAGGTTCGAGGTCTTGCCCTGGTCGGTCGCCATGCCGAGCGTGGTGTAGCGCTTGAGATGCTCGACCGGCCGGAAGCCCTCGCGGGCGGCGAGCTCGACATCCTTGTCGGTGACGTCGTTCTGGTAGTCGACGAAGGCTTTTCCCTTGCCGCCGGACACCCGCCAGACCGGCGAAAGCCCGTTTGTCTCGGGGTCGGTCGTCGGGATCGGCTCGGCCGACTTGGCGGCGAAGCCAGCTTCGACAGCCGCCTCGTTCCCCAACCTCGCGCCGTCCTCCAGCGCCTGCGCCAGGGTGAAACGCCCGGCAGCGCTGCCGGCGACCGCGAGTCCCGCAGGGACGGTTCCCGGCACGAAACATTGTAGGCTCTCGTCCCAGGCCGGCTTGCCGTTCTGGTGCGAGGTCAGGTGCAGCGTCGGATTCCAGCCATTGGAGACGGCGAGCAGGTCGCAGGACAATTCGCTCACCGCGCCCGAGGCATCGCGGATGGTGACGCCGCTGAGCTGCCGCCCGCCACGCGCGCCCGTCACGGCGCCGCCGGCGAACAGCCGCGCGCCGAGCTTGTCGGCGAGCGCCTTGCGGACGGGATCGGCGGGGCGGGAATCGACGATCGCCGCGACCTTGCCGCCAGCCGCGGCGATATCGCGCGCCGTCGTCCAGCCATCGTCGCCGGCCGTGAACAGCACGGTTTCGCGGCCGGGCAGGACGCCATGGCGATTGACGTAAGTCCGCACCGCGCCGGCCAGCATCACGCCGGGCCGGTCATTGCCTGCGAAGACGATCGGCCGCTCCAGCGCGCCGGCGGCGAGGATCGCCCGCCTGGCATGGATGCGCCAGCCGCGCTGGCGTGGCTGATGCGCCGGCGGCTGCGGCAGGTGATCGGCGACGCGCTCGACCGCGCCGTAGATCCCGTGGTCATAGAGCCCGAACACGGTGGTGCGCGGCATGATCCGCACTTCCGGCAGGCTTTCGAGCTCGGCCAGCGTCGCGGCGAGCCATTCGGAGGCTGGCTTGCCGTCGATCTCGCGCTTCTCGGCCAGCAGCCGTCCACCGAGCCGGAAATCCTCGTCGCAGAGGATCACGCGGGCGCCGCTGCGCCCGGCCGCCAGCGCAGCGGAGAGACCGGCCGGCCCGCCGCCGATCACCAGCAGGTCGCAGAAGGCGAAGGCCTTCTCGTAATGGTCCGGATCTTCCGCTCCGGCGGCGCGTCCGAGGCCGGCGGCGCGCCGGATCAGCGGCTCGTAGAGCTTTTCCCAGAAGGAGGCCGGCCACATGAAGGTCTTGTAGTAGAAGCCGGCGACGAGGGCCGGCGAGATCAGCCCGTTGATCGAGAGCAGGTCGAAGGCGAGCGAAGGCCAGCGGTTCTGGCTCGCCGCCTCCAGCCCGGCGAACAGTTCGACCACCGTGGCGCGGGTGTTGGGCTCCCGCCGCGCGCCGGAGCGCAGTTCGACCAGCGCGTTCGGCTCCTCTGGCCCGGCCGAGAGGATGCCGCGCGGGCGATGATATTTGAAGGAGCGGCCAACCAGGCGCACGCCGTTGGCGAGCAGCGCCGAGGCCAGCGTGTCGCCGGCATAGCCGCGATAGGAGGCGCCGTCGAAGCTGAAATCCAGCGGATGACCGCGATCGATCAGGCCGCCGGAGGCGAGGCGGAAAGGCTGGGTGCTCATGCCGCCGCTCCCGCCTTGCGCGCCTTCGCCGGCTCGACCGCGGTGATCGCATGGTTGCGGGTGTCGCGGGTCACCACCAGCCAGGCATGACAGCCGGCGCCGTGATACCAGAGCTCGCGATGGACGCCGGCCGGGTTGTCGCGCTGATAGACGTAATCGGCCATCGCGGCCTCGCTCGCCGCCATGCCTTCGGGGCGCTGCAGATCGGCGGCGCCGAGATAGCTGAATTCCTGGGCGTCGCGCGCGCCGCAGTGGGGACAAGTGATGCGCATGGGATCCTCGGCAGCGCGCGGTCAGTGCAGGTTCGGCTGGGCGCCGGCGCCCTTTTCGTCGATCACCCGCCCGGTGGCGAAGCGGTCGAGCCGATAGGCGGTGGCGACCTCGTGCGGCTGGCCCGTCGCGATCAGATGGGCGAAGCAGAAGCCCGAGGCCGGCGTCGCCTTGAAGCCGCCATAGCACCAGCCGGCATTGAGATAGAGCCCGTCGACCGGCGTCGTATCGATGATCGGCGAGCCGTCCATCGACATGTCCATGACGCCGCCCCAATGGCGCAGCATCCGCACCCGGCCGAGGCCGGGCCACAGCGCCATCGCCGACTCCATCACGTCCTCGATCACCGGCAGGTTGCCGCGCTGGGCGTATGAGTTGTAGCCGTCGATGTCGCCGCCGAAGACGAGGCCGCCTTTGTCGGACTGGCTGATGTAGAAGTGCCCGGCGCCAAATGTGACGACGCAGTCGATCAGCGGCTTAAGCCCTTCCGAGACGAACGCCTGCAGGACATGGGTCTCGATCGGCAGGCGCATTCCGGCCATCGCCGCGACGCGCGACGAGTTGCCGGCGACCGCCATGGCGATCTTCTTCGCTCGGATTGGCCCCCGCGAGGTCTCGACGCCGATCGCGCGCCCGCCGGACATGGTGATGCCGGTGACCTCGCAGTTCTGGATCATGTCGACGCCGCGGCTGTCGGCGGCGCGGGCGAAGCCCCAGGCGACGGCATCGTGCCGGGCCGAGCCGCCGCGGCGCTGCAGCAGGCCGCCTTGGATCGGGAACCGCGCATTCTCGAAATCGAGATAGGGCAGCATCGCCCGGACCTGCTCGCTGCCGAGCAGTTCGGCATCGACCCCGGCGAGCCGCATCGCGTTGCCGCGCCTAGCGAAGGCGTCGCGCTGGGCATCGGAATGGTAGAGGTTCAAGACGCCGCGCTGGCTGACCATGGCGTTGTAGTTCAGGTCCTGCTCCAGCCCTTCCCAGAGCTTCATCGAGAGCTCGTAGAACGGGGTATTGCCCGGCAGCAGGTAGTTCGAGCGGATGATCGTGGTGTTGCGGCCGACATTGCCGGAACCGAGATAGCCCTTCTCCAGCACCGCGACATTGGTGATGCCGTGCCGGCTGGCGAGGTAATGCGCCGTCGCCAGGCCATGGCCGCCGCCGCCGATGATGATCACGTCGTATTCGGGCTTCGGCGCGGGATCGCGCCAGGCCGGAGTCCAGCCCTTGTGGCCCTGGAGCGTCTGGGACAGCAGCGAGAAGATGGAATAGCGCATCATTGGGTCCGGGCGGTCTTGTCATCAGGAGATTGACCGACATAGGCTCGCCGACATGCTCGATAGCGACATCAGATTGCCTGATAGCGACGACAGCGCGCCGACCCATGTCGGCTTCCTGCTGATCCCAGACTTCGCGTTGCTGCCTTACGCCTCGGCGATCGAGCCCCTGCGCGCCGCCAACCGCCTCTCGGGCCGGCCGCTCTATCGCTGGAGCCATGTCTCGATCGACGGCGCCGCGGCGCCGGCCTCGAACGGCGTCGCCATCGCCGCCGATGCCAGCGTCGGCGCCGATCTCAGGCTTGACTATCTCTTCGTCTGCGCCGGCGGCAATCCGGCCCTATTCCATCACCAGCCGACCTTCGCCTGGCTGCGTCAGCTCGCGCGGCGCGGCGTGAAGATCGGCGGCGTCTCGGGCGGCCCCTATCTGCTGGCGCGCGCCAACCTGCTCTCCGGCTATCGCTTCACCATCCACTGGGAGCACGCGCCGGCTTTCCTCGAGGAATATCCCGATCTCGACCTGCGGCGCTCGCTCTACGAGATCGATCGCGACCGGCTGACCTGCAGCGGCGGCACGGCGCCGCTCGACATGCTGCACGCCGTGATCGCGCGCGAGCACGGCAGCGAGCTCGCGCTCGCGGTCAGCGAATGGTTCCTGCAGACCCATGTGCGGGAAGGGGCGGGGCCGCAGCGCATGCCGCTGCGCGAGCGGCTCGGCATCGCTCATGCGCCCTTGCTGCGCGTGATCGCCCGCATGGAGCAGACCATCGAGACCCCAGAGTCGCGCGAGGGCCTCGCTCGGCTCGCGAACGTCTCGCTACGCCAGCTCGAGCGGCTGTTCCGCCAGCATCTCGGCCGCTCGCTCGGCGAGCACTATCTCGCCTTGCGCCTCGACCGCGCCCGCGACCTCCTGCGCCAGACCAGCCTCTCGATCCTGGAGACGGCGCTCGCCTGCGGTTTTGCCAGCGCCAGCCATTTCTCGCGCAGCTATCGCGAGCGCTTCGGCCATCCGCCACGGACCGAGCGTGTGCAGGAGGTCCGCCCGGCTCGCCGCTGAGAGTCAAGAAAGCGTCGCATCCAGTCAAATCTATGCGCCGATCCACCCGAAGCTAGGGCTTCATAAGAAAACAAGGGGATCGCGACCGATGAAACGATTGACCGCCCTGGCATTCGCACTCGCCGCCACGCTTGCCGCCGTGCCGGCCTTCGCGCAGGACACGCTCGCCAAGATCAAGGAAAAGGGCGTCCTCACCGTCGGCGTCAAGAACGACTACAAGCCCTGGGGCTTCCTCGATCCGTCAGGCAAGATCGTCGGCCTCGAGATCGATCTCGCCCAGGAGGTCGCGAGCAAGATCGGCGTCAAGCTCGAGATGGTGCCGGTGATCGCCGCCAACCGTATCGAGTTCCTGCGCCAGGGCCGCATCGACATGATCCTGGCGACGCTCGGCGACACGCAGGACCGGCGCAAGCAGATCGGCATGATCGAGCCGAACTACTATGCGGGGGCCACCAATGTGCTCGCGCCCAAGAGCGCCGGCCTGAAGAAGTGGGAAGACCTCAAGGGCCGCAAGGTCTGCGCCGTGCAGGGCGCCTACTACAACCGCCGCGTCTCGCAGATGTATTCGCCGGAGATGGTGGTGTTCCCCTCGGTGCCGGACGGGCTGAATGCGCTGCTCGGCAACAACTGCGTCGCCTTCCTGTTCGACGACACGCTGATCGTCTCGACGCTCTCGGGCGGCGATCCGAAATGGGCGAATTACGAGATGCCGCTGGTCTCGGAGGATCCGCAGCTCTGGGCGATCGGCGTGCGCCTCGACGATCTCGACGGTGCCTTCGGCAAGCTGATCAAGGACATGTCGGTCGACTGGCACAAGAGCGGCAAGCTGCTCGCGCTCGAGACCAAATGGGGCATCAAGCAGAGCCCCTATCTGATCGAGACCAACAAAAAGCTGAAGTCCGGCTCGTAGGCGAAGGAGCGTTGGTCACACCCTCGCCGTCATCCCGGACGGAGCGCGGCGGAGAGCCGGGATCCATGCCCGAGCCTCTTTCGCCCGCGCTCCGGCGTGGATCCCGGGTCTCCCTTCGGTCGCCCGGGATGACGGTGTGGCCAGCGATGGGCCGATGACACCATGATCGCCGCTTTCTTCGAGCGCCTGAACGAGGTCCACGGCCTCAACTTCTCGATCTTCTACGACGCCTTCGACCGCTCGCGCTTCCTGACCGGGCTGTGGACGACGACCTATATCTGCGTCGTCTCGATCCTGGCCTCGCTCGCGATCGGACTGCTCGGCGTCTGGGTCGCCGGCAGCACTTCGCGGCTCGGCCGGCTCGTGGTGCGGGGGTACGTCCAGTTCTTCCGCAACACGCCGCCTCTGGTGCAGCTCTCCTTCTTCTATTTCGCCGTCGGCGGCCTTCTGCCGACGGTGTCGGACGGCTTCGGCGGGCAGTCGCCGCTGGTCAGCGGCACCGGCTGGGCGATCATCGCATTCTCGCTCTTCGCTGGCGCCTTCAACGTCGAGATCTTCCGCGCCGGCATCGAGGCTGTGCCGGAGACGATGGTCGAGGCGGCGGAATCGCTCGGCTACACCCGCTTCCAGCTCTGGCGCCAGATCGTGCTGCCGCTCGCCTTCCGCATCTGCCTGCCGGCGCTCAACAACAACCTCGTCAACCTGGTGAAGACCACGACGCTCGCCTACGCCATCGGCGTGCCCGAGCTGCTCTATGCGGCGTCGCAGATCTGGTCCGAGGTCTTCAATGTCCGCGAGATGATGAACGTGCTGCTCGTCGTCTATGTGCTGCTCGTCGCGGTGCTGGTCTGGGTGATGCATCGCTGGGAGCGGGCCATGCGCATTCCCGGATACATGCCATGAAGACCGCCGCGACCGATCTCCCAGTGCTGAAACCCTTCCGCGCGGCGCCGATCGCGCCGAGCGGGCTCGCTGCGCCGATGATGCTCAGCGCCGGGCTCACAGCCGGCGTCGCCATCGTCTTCGCCGCCTCGCTCGCGGTAGCGCAGGCGACGGGGCCGACTGCCCGGGATAGCGCCGTCATCATCCTCCTGCGCTGGGCGCCGCTGATCTTCCAGGGCTTCCTGTTCAACCTGCTGATCAGCGTCCTCTCCATGGCGCTCGGCACCGCGGTCGGCGTGCTGTTCGGCATCGGCCAGGTCTCGCCCTCGGCCATCATGCGCCAGCCGTCATGGGCGGCGACGCAGTTCTTCCGCAACGCGCCCTGGCTCGTGCTCTTGTTCTACGCGATGTTCCTTCTGCCCTTCGAGATCAGGCTCGGGCCGGTCACCATCGCCTTCCCGGCCTGGGTCAAGGCGATCATCGGTCTGGCGCTTCCCGTCGCGGCGAATGTCTCGGAGATCGTGCGCGGCGGCATCCGCTCGATCCCCTCGGGCCAATGGGAATCGGCCGAGGCGCTCGCCTTCACCCGCCGCCAGACGATGTGGATGATCATCCTGCCGCAGGCGGTCAAACGCATGCTGCCGCCGTGGATGAACCTCTACGCCATCCTGACCATGGCGACGACGCTGATCTCGGTCGTCGGCATCCAGGACGGGCTCACCATCACCCGCGCCGCCCTCGTCGCCGAGAGTCGGCCGGAGCTGATGCTGCCGATGTACCTGCTGCTGCTGCTGATGTTCTTCGCCTATTGCTACCCGATCGCGCGCCTGACCATGGCGCTCGAACGCCGCTTCAACGTGAAGGGATGATCATGGCTGCCAGGCATGAACTCGGCGAGCCGGTCGTCGTCGTCGAGGGCGTCGAGAAGGCCTTCGGCGCCTTCATGGTGCTCAAGGATGTCAGCCTCACCATCCGCCGCGGCGAGACCGTCTGCATCATCGGCCCCTCGGGCTCGGGCAAGTCGACGCTGCTGCGCTGCATCAACGCCCTGGTGCCGATCAGCAAGGGCTCGATCACCGTCGCCGGACGGCAGGTCAACGATCCCGCTTTGGACAAGCTGGCGCTGCGCCGCGATGTCGGCATCGTCTTCCAGCAATACAATCTCTTCCCGCACAAGACGGCCCTTCAGAACGTCATGATGGCGCCGATCCATGTGCTGAAGCAGGACCCTGCCGAGGTCGGGGAGCGCGCCAGGCGCCTGCTCGCCAAGGTCGGGCTCTCGCACAAGCACGATGCCTATCCGGGCGAACTCTCCGGCGGCCAGCAGCAGCGCGTCGCCATCGCCCGCTCGCTGGCGATGAACCCGAAGGTGATGTTGTTCGACGAGGTCACTGCCGCGCTCGATCCCGAGACCAAGAAGGAGGTGCTTGTCGCCATCCGCGACCTCGCGGCGGAGGGCATGACCTGCATCCTCGTCACCCATGAGATGGGCTTCGCCCGCGAGGTGGCGGATCATGTCTACTTCACTGATGGCGGCGTCATCGTCGAGCATGCGGCGCCGGCCGAGTTCTTCGGCGCACCGCGCGAGACGCGCACCCGCGCCTTCCTCGAACAGGTGCTCTGAGCTGGCAGGTCCCTCGGCCCGGATGTCGCGTCCCGGCCGGTCGATGTCGCAAACCGGCCGGCTCCGCCAGGCGCCGGCGCCAAGAATGAGCCCAGTCATTCGAAAGCGCAGACCATGACCGTCCCGGCCTCCGATCCCAAATCCGTCACCGGCAAGCAGCTCGCCATTGCCGAGAGCGTCGATGTCCTCGTCGTCGGCGCCGGCCCTGCCGGCCTCGAAGCTGCCATCGGCGCGGCGGCGCGGGGCTTTGGCGTCTTGCTGGTCGACGAGAACCCGGTGCCGTTCAAGACGATGGGCGACGACGTCCCCTTGCATTTCGGCCAGGGCATGGCCGCCAACGCCCGCAACCGCAACGCCATGATGGAGACCTTCGTCGCCTCCGAGCCGCGGATCGCCGAGGCGTTCGAAGCCGGTGTCGATCTGCGTCTCGGCACGGCCTGCTGGGGGCTCTATGCCAACGGCCCGGCGCTCGGCTGGATGCCGGGCCTCGTCGCCGGCCTCGCCGACGACGAGAGCAGCATCCTCGTCCAGGCCCGGCACGTCATTTTGGCCTGCGGCCGCCGCGACATGGGCCTCGGCTTTCCCGGCTGGGAAAAGCCCGGCGTGATGGGCGCCACCGCCGCGCTCAATCTCGCGACGCGCTACGACGCCTTCGGTCCCCGCACCGTCGTCGTCCTCGGTTCGAACACGGAGGCCCTGACCACCGCGCTCGCCTTGCGTGAGGCGGGCGTCACGATCGCCGCCATCGTCGAGCAGGCGCCCGAACCGATCGGCGACGCGGATTTTCTGGCGAAGCTCCGCGCCGGCGGGACCGAAATCCTGTCCGGCCATGTCGTGCGCGAAGCGATCGGCCGCGATGGCGTCGAAGCGGCTGTCGTCGCGAGGCTGGACGGGGAGGGCCGCCCGGTTGGCGAAGAGCGCGCCATCGCCTGCGACGGCATCGTATTGGCGGTGGGAGCCACGCCCGTCATCGACCTGATCGACGCAGCCGGCTGCAAGGTCGCGTTCCAGGCCGAGCGTGGCGGCTATGCGCCTGTGCTCGACGCGAACCAGCGCACCAGCCTCGCCAATGTCTACGCCGTCGGCGACTGCGCCGGCCTCTGGGCGGCCAAGACGCGCGACCGCGCCATCGCAGAGGCGGAGGCGGCCCGCGCTGTCGTGGCGCTTGGGGAGGACATCGCCAGTCCGACAGCCGCAGCGCCGCCTGTGCCGGACTATGACATCTCCGCCTATCGTCTCGCCTGGGTCAGGGCGAGCGTGATCGAGGCCCGGGCCGAGTTCCATGTCTGCCAATGCGAGGAGGTGACGGCGCGCGAGATCCTGGAAGTCCGCCCGCCGCGCTATCTCGACTGGCAGAACGAGCGCCGAAATGACCGCTCGCTCTCGGCGCTGCTCGGCGAGGGCCCGCCCAATCCCGATCAGGTCAAGCGCCTGACCCGCGCCGGCATGGGGCCGTGCCAGGGCCGACGCTGCCGCGAGCAGGTCGCAGCCCTGCTGGCGCTCGGCGCGGCGCAGCCGCTCTCGGCGATCCCGCTCGCCGGCTATCGTGCACCAGTCCGGCCGATGCCGCTGGCGATGACCGCCCTTGTTCCCGAGGCGCCCGAGCAGGCCGAGCATTGGGACACCTGGTTCGGCATGCATGCGCAATGGGTGCCGTTCTGGGAGGTGCCGGCGCGCTACACCGTCGCTGGCAATGACGCGACCGGCCCCGTCGCGAGCGAGTGAGAGCTGTCATGAGCGAGATCAAGGGAGCTTCGGTCGTCATCGTCGGCGGCGGCGTCACCGGCCTCTCCGCAGGCTGGTGGCTGGCGCGCGATGGCGTCGACGTGCTGGTGCTGGAGAAGGGGCTGATCGGCTGGGAGGCATCGGGCCGCAATGGCGGCGGCTGCTCGCACCATCATTCGCCGCTCTTCGCCGAGGAGCAGCGGCTCTGGCCGATCATGGACGAGTTGCTCGGCTACCCCACGGAGTTCCGGGGCGAGCGTGTTCGCCTTGCCGCGAGCGAGCACCAGATGGCGCTCTATGGCCGCGCCTTGCGCAATGCCGCGCGGCAGGGCTTCGAGTCCGAGGTGCTCGACGTCAAGCAGGCCAAGGAACTGGTGCCGCTGGCAGGCGATACCGTCGTCGGCGGCTATCACTACAAGTTCGGCGGCCATGCCAATCCGCACCGCACGCTGCAGGGCTACGCCTGGGCGATGCAGGACCATGGCGGGCGCATCTTGCAGCACACCACCGTCTCCGGCTTCCGGACCGAGGGCGGCCGGGTCGTCGCGGTCGAGACCGATCGTGGTGAGATCGGCTGTGACAGCCTCGTGCTCGCCGCCGGCCCGCAGACCGGGCGTCTTTCCGCCATGCTCGGGCAGGAGGTGCCGGTGCAGTCGGCCCGCTGCGAGATGATCGTGACCGAGCCGCTGCCGCTGATGCCGCTCGGCGGCGTTGACGGCTGCGGGCTCTATGGCCGACAGACCCTGCGCGGCAACCTTGCCTATGGTGGCGGGCCGCATGAATGGCTGGCCATGGCGGAGGAGGGCACGCTGCCTAAGCCGACCACGCCGCTGATGCTGCATATGGGCCGGAGGCTTGCCGAACTGCTGCCGAAGGCGTCGCATGCCCGCATCATCCGCTCCTGGGCCGGGGTGATCGAGAACACGCCGGATGGCCGGCCGGTGATCGACCGGCTCGCCTCGCAGGCCAATGTCGTGGTCGCGACGCTGTCGAGCGTCGGCTTCGGCCTCTCGCCCGCGAGCGGGCGGGCGATCCGCGACCTCATCATCGACGGCGCCTGCGGCTTCGCCGACATCTCCAGCTTCGCACTGGCGCGCTTCGCCGAGCTGGAGCCGAACTGGCGTGAATTGCAGGGCTGGCAGGTGACCGCTGCGACCGAGGCGGTGGCGGCTTAGGACGGGCTCCGGCGTCCGCGTTCGGCACTTCGAAACGTCTTGCTACCATCATGGTGCGAGTCGTCCGGAGAGCCCCGCGTGGAAACCACCCTCTACCCGCCCGTCAAGCGCTTCCTCGAGGAACTCGGCTATGCCGTGAAGGGTGAGATCGGCCGCTGCGACCTCGTCGGCCTCAGGGAAGGCGATCCAACGGTGGTGGTGATTGGGGAACTGAAGCTGGCCTTCAATCTGGAACTGATCCTGCAGGGCGTCGACCGACTGCGCCTCGGCGACGAGATCTGGCTGGCGGCGCAGCTCTCGGCCCGGGGCAAGGGCCGGGAGAGCGATCCGCGCTATCGCGATCTCTGCCGCCGGCTGGGCTTCGGCCTGCTCGGCGTCAGCAGCACGGGGCGCGTCGAGGTTCTGGTCTCGCCGGTCGCGCCGACGCCGCGCAAGAACGCCAAGGCCCGCTCGCGGCTGGTCGACGAGCACCGACGGCGCAAGGGCGACCCCGCTGCCGGCGGCAGCACGCGCCGGCCGATCATGACCGCCTATCGCCAGCAGGCGCTCGCTTGCGCCGCGGCGATGAGCACGGCGCCGCAGCGCCCGCGCGACCTCAAGCCGGCATGCCCCGACGCCCAGAAGATCCTGCACCGCAACGTCTATGGCTGGTTCGAGCGCGCCGAGCGTGGCGTCTACGGGCTGACCGAGGCCGGCCGCAGCGCGCTCGCGCGGTGGGGCACGAACGTTCCGCCGGTCGAGACCGAGCGCAGTAGGCTATCGGCTTAAGCAGCGCGCAACGGGCTCCATCAACCGTCCAGCCCCGCGAGCATCCGCGTCAGCGCCGCCGCCGACATCGGCCTGGCGAGCGGGAAGGATTGGCCGGCCCAGAGCAGGGTGAAGTCGTCGCGGCCGGCAGCTTCCGCAGCACTGCGCAGCGGTCCCAGCGCCGTGCCGGCGGTCGGGAAGGCCGGCGCGAGCTCTGAGATCGGGCCGAGCTCCGTCATGGCGCGGTTGACGATGCCGCGCGCCGGCCGGCCGGTGAACAGGTTGGTGAGCGCGGTCGGCCGCTCGCTCATGCGGAGCGCCTTGCGGTAGATCGGCGAGATCTTGGCCTCGGCCTCGGGCGTGAACAGATAGGCGGTGCCGACCTGGACGGCCGCCGCTCCGAGCGCAAAAGCAGCCTCAACCCCGCGCCGGTCGGTGACGCCGCCGGCGGCGATGACCGGGACCGGCACGGCATCGACGACCTGCGGCACCAGTGCGAAGGTCCCGAGCTGTTCGGATATCCGGTCGTTCAGGAAGATGCCGCGATGGCCGCCGGCCTCGGCGCCCATGGCGATGACCGCGTCGACGCCGTGGTCCGCGAGCCAGCGCGCCTCGGGCACGGTCGTGGCGGAGGCGATGATCCTGGCGCCGGTTCGCTTCACCCGCTCGAACAGGTCGGGCGCTGGCAGGCCGAAATGGAAGCTGACGATCTCGGGGCGGTACTCTTCCACCACGCTCGCCAGGCCTGCGTCGAAAGGCGTGCGTCCGCTCGGCGTCTTCGGCATGTTCGGGTCGAGCCCGGCCTCGGCATAGTAGCCGGCGAGGCGGTCGAGCCAGGCAGCCTGACAGGCCGGGTCATCGGCCGGGGGCGTGTGGCAGAAGAAGTTGACGTTGAACGGCCGTCGCGTGCCGGCCCGCACCGTGTCGAATGCGGCCCGCAGGCCCGCCGCATCGTACTGCGCGCCGGCCAGCGAGCCGAGCCCGCCGGCTTCGCTGACGGCGATGACCATTTCGGGCGTGCTCGCGAGGGCCATCGGTCCCTGGATGATCGGCAGCTCGATGCCGAAGAGGTCGAGCAGGCGCGCTTGTGCGGTGCTGGTCATGGTTGTTCCTCGCGGAGGCAGAGCCGGTCGGCGCTAGAGTCCGGCCCTGCTCGCCGATTGCAAGGTGAAGCTCAGCGCATCCGAGGTGCAGGATTGGGCGGGACGCGGTTCGAGACCGCTGGTGGCGAGATCAGCGCGCCGCGCGCCGATTGCGGTAGTCCGCAACGGGCAGGCCGCCCCAGCCCCAATTGTCGAGCTCGACCTCCTCGATCACGACGAAGGTCGCCTCGAGCGGCTTGTTCAGCACATCGAGCAGGAGCTGGCTGGCACCGGCGATGAGCCTGGCCTTCTCCTCAGGCGTGACTGAGGTGCGGCCCGGGCCGGAGCCCTCGCGGGTGACCTGGATGGTGACGATCGGCATGGAAAACTCCTATCGGGTTGCGCGTTGCGTCAGTGGCCGGCGCTCTGTCCGCCGTCGACATGCAGGATCTCGCCGGTGACGAAAGGGGCGCTCTCCAGGAACAGCACGGCATCGACGATGTCCTTGACCTCGCCCAAGCGCTTGACTGGATGCAGATTGGCCAGGAATTCATGCGTCTGCGGCGCGTGCATCGGCGTCTTGATGATGCCGGGCGAGACTGCGTTCACGCGGATGCCTTGGGTGGCGTATTCGATCGCCAGCGCCTTGGTCGCCGAGTTGATGCCGCCCTTGGTCAGGTTGGCGAGCACGGTCGGGACGCCCGCGACGGCCTGGTCCGTCAGGCTGGTGGTGATGCTGACGATGTGGCCGGAGCCCTGCGCCAGCATGGCGCGGGCCGCCTGCTGGGTGATGTGGAAGAAGCCGGCGAGATTGGTCGCGATCTTGGCCTGGAAGTCCTCGGCCGTGTAGTCGATGAAGGGCTTGGCGATGAAGATACCGGCATTGTTGACCAGCGTGTCGACGCGTCCGAAGCGGGCCATCGCCTCCCTGACGACTGTCTCGGCGGTCGCCGGATCGGCGATGTCGCCGGGGACCGCAAGGATGTCCGGGTCGCTGCCCTGCGTCATCGAGCGCGACGTCGCGACGACGCGATAATTGCGGTCGCGGAACCCCTTGACCAGTGCGGCGCCGATGCCCTGCGAGGCACCGGTGACGATGGCGACCTTCCGTTCGTTGCTCATGATAGATCCTCGTTGCTTCGGCAGCGAGCGGATGTGCCGCTGCCCGGCCATTGGCCTGATGACGAGGAATCTGGAGTGTTTCGCGTTGCAGCTGAATGCCCGTTGGTCGGCAGGCATTCAACCGCCGCGCGGAAGAATAGGCGGTTCAGGACCGCTTTACAGCCAATTCGGCCGAGAGCCGCGCGAAGTCGGCGCGCAAGCGCGGCACGGCGAAGTCGAGAAAGGCCCGGACCTTGGGGACGTTCGAGCGGCCCTGCGGCATGACCAGGTTGACGGGGCGGGGCGGCGGCTCGGCATCCCGCAGCAGGAGCTCGAGCGAGCCGTCCTGCACGCGTTCGGCGACATGGTAGGTGAACAGCCGCGTGACGCCGAGCCCGCCGACCGCAGCGCCCAAAGCCGCCCTGACGCTGTTGACGGTGAGCCGCGGCCTGAACTGGACGGAGCGGGATACGGAGCCCCCCTTCGCCGGCGGGAAGACCCAGGAATCGCGCCCGAAATCGGTGCAGGCGATGATGCTGTGACTTGCCAGGTCTCCCGGCTCGTTGATACGCGGCTGCTGGCTGAGATAGCGGGGCGAAGCTGCGACGACCGTCCGGACTTCGCCGCCGATACGGATGGCCGTCATCGCGGAATCCGGCAGGTCGAGGATACGCAAGGCGATATCGATGCCTTCCTCGACCAGATTCGCGCCACGCGAGAGCAGGACGAGGTTGACCGAGACGGCCGGAAAGGCCGCGATGAAGGCGTCGACGATCGGGCGCAGGATCTCCTCGCCGCTGATCGGCGGCGCGGTGATGGTCAAGGTGCCGCGAGGAGCGGCCTGCTCGCCGGCGCCGACCGCTTCCAGTTCCTGCAGGTCCGCAAGCAAGCGGCGGCAGATATTGGCATAACGCTCGCCGGTTTCGCTCAGCCGGATCGAGCGGGTCGTCCGGTGCAACAGCTGCGCGCCGGCCTGCTGTTCGAGAAAAGCGACGGCCCGGCTGACGGCGGCCGGTGAGCGGCCGAGCAGGCGTCCCGCTCCGGCGAGGCTGCCCTCGTCCAGAGCGGCGATGAACACTTTCATCGCGTCGATGCGATCCATGGTGCCCCCGAGCCTCGGGCCTTAAGCTCGGTCAAACCGGGAGGCTGTCAAGCGCAGGCGGCGCCAGCCCAAGGCAGTGCCGGTCTCAGGCCGGCTTCTGCGGCAAAGCGAGGCCGTAGCCGTCAGCCACGCCGGGCTGCTCCTTGGCCGGTTGCTCGCCAGCCCTGCGCAGCCTGGTGTCCCTGAGCTCGTCGGCGGCCTCCAGGATCGGGTAGGCGATCGAGGTGATGTGGCCGTGGATGCGCTTCAGGTCGCGCAGCACGTCGAGATGGATCGAGGATGTCTCGAGCGATTGCGTCACCCCGCTGCGCAGGCGTTCGTAGTGCTTCTCGGTCGCCATGCGCTCGGCGACGCGCATCTCGCTCTTCTCGTCGAAGAGCTGGCGGGCGAGGCCGATATCGCGCGTGGCCAGCACATTCAGCGAAAGCTGCAGGCTGTGGCTGACCTGCCTGTGGAAATCGCGGATCTCGGCTAGGCCTTCCTCGGAGAAGCGGTAGCGCTTGCGGATCTTCTTCTCGGCGAGCTCGCGCAGGTTCTTGTCGATGATGTCGCCGATATGCTCGAGATTGGTGGTAGCCGTAATGATCTCGAACAGGCGTCGGCTGTCCTCCTCGCCGAGCGGATGGCGAGAGAGCTTGACGAGATAGAGCTTGATCGCCTCGTGGATCGCGTCGACGCCGTCATCGGCGGCCGCGATCTCGCGCGAGAGGGCGAGCTTGTCCTGCTCCAGCAGGACCTGCAGGTCCTTCAGCATGGCGCCGACACGGTCGCCCAGATGCAGCGTCTCTCGCATCGCGCTGGCTAGGGCTTCGGGCGGGCTGTCGAGCAGGCCGGCGTCGAGATAGAGCGGCCGATTGCGCTGCTCGGCTTCGGGCTTGGCCGGGGTCAGGCGCGTCACCAGTGCCGCGATCGGCTGGACGAAGGGCAGGAAGGCGATGGCGCCGATGATGTTCAGCGCCAGATGGATTTCGACCGCCAGGCGCGACGGGTCATGCGACAGCGCCGAGAACCAGACGGAGAGCGGCTTGGCGAAAGGGATGACGACCAGCGCGATGATCATGCGCGTCAGCAGGTTGGCGAGCGCGACGCGGCGCTGCACCACGGGCGCGCCGAGCTGGTCGAGCACCGGCACCAGCGCATTGCCGAGATTGGCGCCCACGATCAGGATCAGCGCGGTCGGTGCCGGGAACAGCCCGCCGGCCCAGAACGAGGCGATCAGGAGGACGATGGCGAGACTGGAATGGGTCAGCCAGGTCGCCGCGACGGTGATCCCGACGGCGAGCAGCGGCTCGCTCGCCAGCGCCTCGAACACCGAGCGGAACACGGGCGATTGCGCCAGCGGCGCCGAGGCGGTCTTGAGCTCGGCGAGCGAGAGCAGGATCAGGCCGATGCCGACGATCAGGCGCCCGATATTGCGGGCGCGGTTCATCGCTTCGTTGGCGAGGTAGAGCGCGACGCCGACGGAAAGGCAGGCGCCCCAGAGCCAGCCGAGATCGAAGGAGATCACAAAGGCGGCCATCGCTGTGCCGACATTGGCGCCGAGCAGCACGGCGAAGGCCATCGGCAGGCCGATCAGCGCCTGGCCGGCGAAGGAGGAGAGCAGCAGCGTCGTCGCCGTCGAGCTTTGCAGGATCAGCGTCACCACCGCCCCGCTCGCCATCGCCGAGACGCGGTTGCCGGCGAAGCGGGCGAGGCCCTGCCGCAGCGAGGGGCCGAAGGCCCGCGTCGCGCCCGTCCGCACCAGCCTGACCGCCCAGATCAGCAGCGCCACCGAGCCGGCGAGGTGGATCAGGATGGACGTGGTGCTGTCTGCGGCGTTCATCGTGGGGTGGGCGCTCCTTCAGGCGAGATTCGGAGAGGTCAAGCGGCTGATTATGCCGCCAAGTTCGTTAGCCGTCTTATAAAATCGACGGCGGAAATGGTCTACTTCTTACGCATATCGAGCGGGACGGAGCAGAAGGCGGTCGATGCGCGATCACAAACGCGCTGGCCGGCTATGATCCACCGAGCCTGCAATTGGCGTGCGTGGTCGTCCACGACACGCGCTGACGAAGCGGTCTGGCTAGCTGGTCAGTGTGGAAGAATTGCGGTCACTGGTCGGGCCCGCTGGCCGGGACGCGATGGTCACGCGTCCGGGGCGTGTTCAGGACGAGCCTTGCCCGCAAGGGCGGCGCGCTCCGCCGCCATCGCCGTGATCAGGCGCGGATAGGCGTCCTGCATCGCCTCGCGAAAGGCTTCGAACGGCATCTCGTCATGATCGCCGCGGTCGAGCACATAGTCCATGTGCTGCCGGCCGGCCGCATCGAAGGGCTGGAAGATCGAGTCCACGCTGCCGTCGAAATCGAGCGGCTCGACGTCGAAGCGGGCGCAGAAGGCAAGATCGAACGCCGGCGTCGCCTTGACCCAGCGGCCTTCGAGATGGAGCAGCGTATAGGCGTGCCGGCGGAAGACGTCGCTGCCCATCAGGTCGAGGATGCGCGGCGAGGCCAGGTGGTTGCGCACATCGGCGAAGCCGACGCGTGCCGGAATGCCGGCGGCGCGGCAAACCGCAGCAAGCGTCACCGCCTTGGGCACGCAGAACGAGCCCTTCGCCTCCAGGCAGCGCGAAGCGACGAAGATATCGCGCTCAATCCCGAAATAGCGCAGGTCGTATGGGATCGCGTCGCGGACGGCGTAATAGAGCCGCACGGCGCGGTAGCGATCGGGTCCGCTGCCGGCATGGCGGTCGACAAAGGCGCGGACCGTCGGCGCATTCGCATCGATGAAGGGCGTCGCCTTCAGCGCCCCGGCGAGCCTGTCGTCGCTCATCGCACTCTCCCGTTTACGCCATGCGCGGATGCTGCAGCCGCCAGGCGATCTGCGGCAGGCGGTCGGCGCCGAAGAAGCTTTCGCCGTCCAGCGTCATGAACGGCACGCCGGTGATATTGGCCGCGCACGCTTCATCCACTGCCTCGCCAAGGCGCTGGCGGCCTTCGCTGCCGTCGATCATGGCGCGGACCGTCTCCGGTGTCTCGTCCGCAAGACAGGGCAGGGCGGCGAGCACGGCCGGGTCGGTGATTTCCTCGCCTTTAGCGAAGAACGCTTCGAAGATCTCGCTCGCCAGGCGCAAACCGTCCTGCGGCCTTGTCGCGGTCCAGGCGTGGTAGAGCCGACCGGCGAGATGCGCCGAGATCTGCAGCGGCTCGGGGATCCTGAAGGGCAGGCCGAAGAACTCGGCCGAGCGGATCACGTCCTCGAGAAAATAGCGCCGCCGCGCCGGCTTCTCCAGCGGGTTGGTCGCACCCTGCTGCTTGAACACCGCCCAGAGCAGGATCGGCCTTAGCTCCAGTGCCCGGCCATGCTCTTCCGCCAGTCGCGCCAGCGGACGAAGCGCGAAATAGGAATAGGGCGAGGCGAAATCGAGATAGAGGCGCAGCGCTCCCGGCATCGATCAGAACCTGAAGACGCCGTAGCCGGGCGGGCCGAGCGGGGCGTTCAGCGAGGCCGAGATCGCCACGCCCAGCGCGTTGCGGGTGTCGAGCGGGTCGATGATGCCATCGTCCCAGAGTTCCGAGGTCGAATGATAGGCCGAGAGCTGCTCCTGATAGGCTCTCCGCGTCTCCTCCCAGAGCCGATCGATCTCGCTCTGGTCGACCGCGCCGCCATTGCGCTTCATCTGGTTGGCCTTGACCTCGGCCAGCGTGTTTGCCGCCTGGTCGCCGCCCATCACGCCGATCTGGTGGTTCGGCCAGGAGAAAAGGAAGCGCCCGTCGAAGGCACGCCCGCACATGCCGTAATTGCCGGCGCCGAACGAGCCGTTGCACATCACCGTGAACTTCGGCACCCGCGAGCAGCTCTGCGCCATGATCATCTTGGCGCCGTCCTTGGTGATGCCTCGCCTCTCGTATTCGCGCCCGACCATGTAGCCGGTGATGTTCTGCAGGAAGACCAGCGGCGTATTGTTCTGGTTGCAGAGCTCGATGAAATGGGCGCCCTTGATCGAGGAATCGTTGAAGAGCACGCCGTTATTGGCGAGGATGCCGACCTTGAAGCCCCAGATATTGGCAAAGCCGCAGACCAGCGTCGTCCCGTAATTCGGTTTGTATTCATGGAAGCGGCTGCCATCGACGATGCGGGCGATGATCTCGCGCATGTCGAACGCCTTCTTGATGTCGTCGGGCACGATCCCGTAGATCTCGGCGGGATCGTAGAACGGCTCCTCCGGCGCCTCGCGCTGGGCTTCCCAGCGCGGCAACCGGTCCCATTGCGCGACGATGTCGCGGCCGATCTCGATGGCGTGTTCCTCGCTGTCGGCGGGGTAGTCGCAGGTGCCGGAGACGCTGGTATGCATCTCAGCGCCGCCGAGCTCCTCGACCGTGACGTCCTCGCCCGTCGCCGCCTTCACCAGAGGCGGGCCACCGAGGAAGACCGCGCCGGTGCCGCGCACGATGACGCTATAGTCGGACAGCCCGGGGATATAGGCGCCGCCGGCGGTGCAATGGCCGAAGACGAGGGCGAGCTGCTTCACGCCCATCTTCGACAGCAGCGACTGGTTGCGGAAGATCCGCCCGCCCATGTAGCGATCGGGGAACAGTTCCGACTGGAGCTGCAGGAAGCCGCCGGCGGAATCGCAGAGATGCACGACCGGCAGCCGGTTCTCCATGGCGATGTCGAGGGCGCGGACGATCTTCTTGACCGTCAGCGGATACCACGCGCCGCCCTTCACGGTCGGGTCGTCGGCGCGGATCATCACTTCGCGGCCGCAGATCATGCCGATGCCGACGATCGAGCTCGCCGACGGCGATTCGCCGCCATAGGCCATGTTGGCCGCGAGCGAGGACAGCTCCAGGAAGGGTGTGCCGGGGTCGAGCAGCATCTCGATGCGCTTGCGCTGCGGCATCTTCTGCTGGCGGGCGAGCCGATCGAGATCGCGCTGCGGCCGGCTATGACGCGCCGCCTCCTGCTTCGCCTTGAACTCGGCGACGAGGCGGCGGTTATGCGCCTCGTTGCGGCGGAAATCGGCGGAAGCGGTGTTGATCGACGATTGCAGTCTGGACATCGGGTCAGCCTTCCGCCGGAGCCGCAAGACGGGCGAGGACGGTATCCTTGTCGAAGCCTTCGCCCTCGCGCGCCGCGATCTCGGCGATCTCGCCGTCGCGAGGCGCATCGAGTTTCATCTGCAGCTTCATGCTTTCGATCGTGACGACGGTCTCGCCGCGCTGGACCTTGTCGCCGATGCGCTTGTGGACCACGACGACCGTGCCCGGCATCGGCGCGCGCACGACATTGGCGCCGCCGCCGGCTGCCGAGGCTTCGGCTGCCGCATCAAGGCGGCGCAGCGCGAAGCTGCGCCCGTCCAGCCGGACGATGACGCCGTCGGCGCTACCGGCGCGGACGAAGGCGATCGGCTCGCCATCGAGTGTGAGCTGGCGGCTGCCGTCGCCGGCCTCGTCGAAGCGCTCCACGACATGCCGGCGACCGTTGATCGAGAGCACGAGATGCGGCCGGCGCGCCAGGATGGTGACGTGATGCACGCTGCCAGCGAGATCGAGCTTGAGGACCATGCTCAGTTCCTCCAGCGCCCGATCGAGGCGTGCGGCTCGGGCACGTCGAGGATGAGCTCGCGGAAATCGCGCAGGCCGAGCGCCGCGGCGATCAGGACCTTGTCGCGCGTCGCATCATTCGGTTCGCCGGCGGCGAGCGCCGCCTTGTGCTGTGCGACGAAGCCGGTGTGCAGTTCCCCGGCGGCGAAGGCGGGGTGGCCGAGCACGCGGGCGAGATAGTCGATATTGGTCTTGACCCCGAGCAGAGCGAGGTCGTGCAGCGCCGCGATGCTGCGGTGGGTCGCGCTGGCCCGGTCGGGCCCATGGGCGACGAGCTTGGCCAGCATCGGGTCGAAATCGGCGGTAACGCGCTGGCCGCGATCGAGCGCGTTCTCGAATCGCAGATAGGCCGCCTGCGGCGCGTCGAGGTGCAGGATCGTGCCGGTCTCCGGCAGGAAGTCGCGTTCGGGATCCTCGGCGCAGATCCGGCATTCGATCGCGTGGCCATTGGCGGTGACTTGATCTTGCGCGAAAGGCAGGTCGTGCCCGGCAGCGATCTCGATCTGCAAGCGTACGAGGTCGAGCCCGGTGATCATCTCGGTGACGGGATGCTCGACCTGCAGGCGCGTGTTCATCTCCAGGAAGAAGAAGCGGCCGTCTGCGCCGAGGATGTATTCTACCGTGCCGGCATTGCGATAGTGTGCCGCCGCCGCGAGCCTGACCGCCGAGGCGCAGATCTCGTCCCGCATTCCGGCCGGCAGGTTCGCCGCCGGCGCCTCCTCGATGATCTTCTGGAAGCGGCGCTGCACCGAGCATTCGCGCTCGAACAGGTGGATGGCACCGCCCTTGCCGTCGCCGAAGACCTGCACCTCGATATGACGGGGCTGCTCGACGAAGAGCTCGGCATAGACGCGCCCGTCGCCAAAATAGCGCTGGGCCTCGCTTGCGGCGTGGCGGGCCGCACCTTCCAGCTCCTCGGCCGAGCGCACGATGCTCATGCCCTTGCCGCCGCCGCCGGCCGCCGCCTTGATCAACAGCGGGAAGCCGATTTCTGTCGCCTGGCGGGTGAATTCGGCGAGATCCTGCGTCGGCATCACCGAAGGCGCGACAGGCACGCCATGATCGGCTGCGAACTGGCGCGCCGAGATCTTATCGCCCATCAGAGCGATCGTATCGGCATCCGGGCCGATGAAGGTGATTCCGGCCTCGGCGACGGCGCGGGCAAAGCGCGCATTCTCGGAGAGGAAGCCATAGCCGGGATGGATCGCATCGGCCCCGACGGCGCGGGCAGCGTCAACGATCTGTGCGATGTCGAGATGGGCGGCGACCGGCGTCTCGCCGGAGATTTCGATCGCCTGATCCGCCTCACGCACATGCCGGGCGCGAGCCTCGACCGGGTGGTGGATCGCGACCGAGGCGATGCCCATCTCGCGCAAGGTCCGGATCACCCGGCAGGCGATCTCGCCGCGATTGGCGATCAGCACCTTGCGGAACGGCGGAGTGCTCATCATGCGTCGTCCATGGTCTTGGAGTCCTGGAGGGGGCCGCCCGGCGCAAGCCAGGCGGCAGGGACGGGCACCGGCAGGCTCATCAGCACCTGGGCCATCGCCTTGCCCTGCGGGTCGTGGCGCAGCGAGGCGATGCCGCCGCCGCCAAGCGCCCGGTGCATCACGAGGTTGAATCCGCGCAGGCCCGGCCAGTCGAAGCGCTCGACCTTGCCCTGGACGTGGTGCGCGAAATGCTGGCCGACCGCCTCCGGCGTCAGCGCGCGCCGGAGCCAGGGCAGGAAAGCGGCATCGCGCGCGATCACGCCGATATTGGCGATGTCGCCCTTGTCGCCGCTGCGGCCGAAGGCGAGGGCGACGAGCGGGACGGAGACGGTCTCGCCGGTTGGTGTCTCCGGGGCGTCCGAGTTCGCGCTGGCAGGAGAGGGCGCGCTCGTGGCCGCCGCGGGGATATGCGCCGGCACCGGCAGGCGCGTCTCGCCGAGACTCACCGTCGGTTGCAGCTCGGACTTGTCGATCAGGAAGGAGAACAGCCTGATCACCGGCTGCGGCTCGGGCCGGCCTCCGGCGAAGCCGGTCAGGCTCTGCGCCATTGCGGTTGCGGCCGGGTAGATTTCGCGGGCGAAGATCTGCAGCGCCTCCTTTGAGGGGTGGCGCACGCCGATCTTGAGCACGACCTCGCGTGTCGCTCGCGCCCGGCTCTGCGCCCCATAGCTCGCCTCGGCGCCGAGCGTCTCGACCGAGATCTCGGCGAAATCCGGGAAGCCGGCCTCGCCGATCAACCGGCCGCAGCGGGCAAGAACCGCCTTCGCGACCGCTTCGGCCCGCTCGGCAGCCTCATCGCCGACGATCATCATCGTCGCCGCGCAGCGATAGCCGTCGGCATAGGTGGCGCTGACCTTGTAGCTGCTGGACGGTGCCCACCCGCGCGCACCGGACACCCGGACGCGATCGAGGCCGGCGGCTTCGAGCCGCACCTGCGACCAGTCGCAAGAGACATCCGGCAGCATATAGGCGGCGGGGTCGCCGACCTCATAGACGACCTGCTCGGCGATCGTCGAAGGGGTGACGCGCCCGCCGGTTCCCTCGGGCTTGCCGATCTCGAAGCTGCCATCGGCCCTGCAATCGGCGAAGGGAAAGCCCATATCGGCCCAGTCGCCGGCGACCTCGCGCCAGTCGGTGACGATGCCGCCGGTCGCCTGCGCGCCGCATTCGAGGATGTGGCCGGCCAGACTCCCGGCCGAGAGTTTGTCGTAGTCCTCGGGCGCCCAGCCGAATTCATGGATCAGCGGGCCGAGAACCACGGCCGAGTCGACGCAGCGCCCCGTCACCACGATATCGGCGCCGGCTGCCAGCGCCGCCGCGATCGGGAAGGCGCCGAGATAGGCGTTGATGCTGGCGGTCCGCTCGGGGAAGGGCGCGCCTGAGAACATCTCGGTGATGCCTTGGGTGCGCAGCCGCTCGGCTTCGCCCGAGAGATCGTCGCCGGTGACGATCGCGACCTTGAGCTCGACGCCGACCTCCCTGAAGGCGGCGAGTAGCGCGTCCCGGCAGGCTTCCGGGTTGACGCCGCCGGCGTTGGTGACGACGCGGATGCGCTTTTCCGCGATCTCACGGGCGAGCGGCTTCATCACCAGCGAGACGAAATCGGTCGCATAGCCGAGCGCCGGGTTCTTCGCCTTCATCCGGGCGAGGATCGACATGGTGATCTCGGCGAGATAGTCGAGCACGAGATAGTCGATGCCGCCCTGCCGGACGAGCTGTCGCGGCCCTTCCGGGCTGTCGCCCCAGAAGCCGGCGCCGCAGCCGATGCGGATGCTCTCGCGCAGTGTCGCCGCCATGGCGCTCACCGCCCGGTCCAGGCAGGCGGGCGCTTTTCGGCGAAGGCGGCAAAGCCCTCGCGCGCATCCTCGGTGCGGGCCATGTTCGCCAGCATGAACTGGGCGTATTCGAGCGCCGCGTCGGTCGACATCTCCCTGATCTTGGCGAGGCTCTGCTTGCCGAGGCGGATGCCGGTCGGCGACTTGTCGACGAGGCGACCGACCAGCCACGCGGTCTTGGCGTCGAGCTGATCAGCCGGCACGGCGTAGTTGACGATCGCGCCGGCCTCGGGATCGCCCGCCTTGATGGTCTCGCCGGTCAGGCAGAACTCCATCAGCCGGCGATAGGGCAGGACCCGCATCAGATAGGGCAGGATCATCATCGGGAAGAGCCCGACCTTGACCTCGGTCACCCCGAGCAAGGCGTCGTCGCGCGCCACCACCAGATCGCAGGCGCAGATCAGGCCGAAGCCGCCGGCCAGCGCATGGCCGTTGACCCGCGCCACCAGCGGCAGCCGGCAGGCATCCATCCGGCGCAGCAGGCGGGCGACGTAATGGCGGGGGTCGGCGGCCTCGATGGTGAAGGGGGTTCCGTCCGCGTTCGGCTTGAGATCGCCGCCGGCGCAGAAGGCCTTGTCGCCGGCGCCGGTCAGGATGACCGCGCGCACTTCGGAATCGGCCTCGGCCCGGTCGAGCGCGGCAACGATCCCCTCGGCGACCGCCTCGTTCAGGGCGTTGCGGCGGCTCTCGCGATTGATCATGACGACCAGCGCCGCGCCCTCTCGTCGGGTGATGACGTCTTCGCTCACGGGTTCCGTCCCTGCGCGGCTCGCTGAAGGAGCCTTCGCTGAATAAATGATTTTAATTCATTTGCTGTGTCAATAGGCGTTCCATACCTGAATCGTGCCAGCAATTGCGCAAACGGATTATTCGATTTCGCCGTATCCGGCCTGCATTGACAGTTGGGTTTGGCGCTGATGAAATGCGCTCAATAAGATCGACAGCCGAATGGCGCGATGCCCGCACCGCTGCGTGACGAGGCAAGGGAGGAGATCGACTTGAATGCCGTGACCGGTAGCAACCGCGCCAACGCCTTCGGCCTCGACGAGGAGCAGAACGCCATCCTCGACGGCGCCGACCGCTATGCACGCGCCGAGCTCTATCCGCTGTCGCGGCGCATGGACGACGAGGAGTGGTGGCCGGACGAGGCTTTCCGCCAGATCGGCGCCAACGGCTTCTTGGGCGCGACGATCCCCGAGCAATATGGCGGGGCCGGGCTCGACCTGCTTCAGGCTGGCTTGGTCCTGCAGGGCTTCAGCCGCTGGAACCATGCCATGGCGCTCTCGGTCGTCGCCCACGACAACCTCTGCGCCAACAACATCTATCGCAACGGCAACGAGGAGCAGCGGCGCAGATACCTGCCCGATCTCTGCTCCGGCAGAACGATCGGTGCGCTCGGCCTGACCGAGCCGGGGGCAGGGTCGGACGCGCTCGGCTCGATGCGCACCACGGCGCGCCGCGACGGCGACCATTACGTCCTCAACGGCAGCAAGATCTACATCACCAACGGCCCGGTCGCCGACGTGCTGCTGGTCTATGCCAAGACCGACAAGGAGCGCGGCGCCCACGGCATCTCCGCCTTCATCGTCGAGAAGGGTTTTCCCGGCTTCAAGGTGGCGCAGAAGCTGGTGAAGATGGGCTATCGCGGCAGTCAGACGGCGGAACTGCTGTTCGAGGATTGCCGTGTGCCGGCCGCCAACCTCGTCGGCGCCGAGAACCAGGGCGTCGCGATCGTGATGAGCGGGCTCGATCTCGAACGGGCGATGATCTCGCCGCTCTGCCTCGGCGTCGCCGAGCGGGCGCTGGACCTCTCGATCGACTACGCCAGGACGCGCAAGCAGTTCGGCAAGCCGATCGGCGCCTTCCAGATGGTCCAGTCCATGCTGGCCGAGATGTATGTGCTGGTCGAGACCATGCGCAGCTTCACCTATCGCACCTTGGCCGAGGCGGCGCCGCTCGAAGTCGGCGGCGGCGGGCGCGGCGACATCCATCGCCTGACCGCGGCCTCGGTGATGTATGCGGCGCAGGCCTGCCACGATGTCCTCGACAAGGCGGTGCAGGTCCATGGCGGGGCCGGCTATATCTGGGAATCGGAGATCAACCGTCTCTTCCGCAGCACCAAGCTGCTGGAGATCGGCGCCGGCACCACCGAAGTCCGCAAGATGATCATCGCCGGCGAATTGCTGAAGGGGATGGACCGTCATGGCTGAGGCCGAGCCCCGCGAACTCGGGCTGGACGACGCCGACCTCGCCGTGCTGCCGACGGTCTACGGACCCGACGCTTTCGCCGGCAAAACCGTCCTCATCTCCGGCGGCGCCGGCGGCATCGGCCGCGCCACGGCCTGGCTGCTCGGCCGGCTCGGTGCGCAGGTGATCATCGCCGGGCGTGACGAGGGCAGGCTGGAGGCGGCGGTGCAGGCGATGCGCGCCGCCGGGCTGAAAGCGGCAGGCAGGACGGTGAATGTCCGCGATCCCGCCACGATCACCGCGCTCCACGACTGGATCGCGGCCGAGTTCGGGGGCATCGACATCCTCGTCAACAGCGCCGGCGGCCAGTTCCCACAGGCGGCGATCGACTTCTCGACCAAGGGCTGGAACGCCGTCGTCGACACCAATCTCAACGGCACCTGGTACATGATGCAGGAGGCGGCGCGGCGCTGGCGCGATGCCAAGCGGCCGGGCAGCATCGTCTCGATCGTGGTGGTAACGCGCCAGGGTCTGCATGGCGTTGCCCATACCATTGCGGCCCGCGCTGGCGTGGTCGGCCTGACCCAGGCGCTGGCGGTGGAATGGGCGCCGCTCGCTATCCGGGTGAACTGCATCGCGCCGGGCGCGGTCGAGACGCCGGGCTGGCGCGTCTACGATCCCGCGCAGGTCGCGGCCTATCCGCGTTCCAACCCGATGATGCGCACCGCGACGACCTGGGAGGTGGCGGAGGCCTGTGCGTATCTCTGCGGCCCGGCGGCGGCCTATGTCACCGGCGAGGTGCTCAACGTCGCCGGCGGCGCGCAGCTCTGGGGCGAGACCTGGACGATCCCGCGCCCGGCCTTCTTCGACGGTCCGGGTAGCAGTGGCGGATAGGCGATGAGCTCAGCGCGCCCGGGCGGAGGAGGGCTTCGTCGGAGCGATGCCGGCGGCAGCCTCGAGCCGCGCCGTTGCAGTCTCCAGCCGGGCGACCACGCTCTCCATCGGCGAGGCCGGCTCGTCGTCGAGCGCGAGGCCGTGATGGACCAGATTGGTGATGGCGTCAGCAAGCTCGGCCGGGTCGAAATCGCCTTCGCCACGCAGGAAGGCCCAGGTGCGATGCTCGATGCAGCCGAAGACGAGGTCGCGCACCAGGCTCGGCGAGGTCTCGGGCCGCAGATCGCCGGCGGCGATGCCGACCTTGACCACGTCGACCAGGCGATTGGTGTAGGCGCGGTTCAGCTCGAACAGATGCGAGCCGCGATAGTCGGGTGCCGGCCGGATCTCCTGGAACATCAGGCGCGACAGCGCGGGGTCGCGGTGAATCGAGGTGAGGTGGGTGTAGACGATGAAACGGATCTGGTTCCAGCTGCCGCGCACCGCAGCGAACTGCTCGGCATCGTCGCGCAGCATCTCCTCGAACCAGTGCTCGACGACCTTGACCAGCAATTCGCGCTTGTTGGCGAAGAAGCGGTAGATGCTGCCCTCGACCACGCCGGCGCGCAGCGCGATGTCGGTGATCAGCGCGTCGTTATAGCCTTTCTCGACGAAGACCTCCTTGGCCGCGGCCATGATGTCGGAGATGCGCCGCTCGGGCGGGAGCCGGTTGACCTGGCGCTTCAGGGCATTGCGGGGCGGCATCGATGATCCTTGCTGAGGCGAAGTGGCAGCGCGCTGGCGGGCCTCGTAGAGCCGGTCGAGGGGTTAGCGCAACGCCGGTTCGTCGCGGCGCTTCAGTCGCGTCCCGATACTGTCCTAATAAATACCATTCATCACTATCGCGCCGCAAGCAGGAACGTGAGGTAAGCCGGAAGGTCGGCCGAGGCGCAGTTGCTGCCTGTCCGGACTGGATGGTCATGCCGGGCTTCGCCGCTGATGACGCCCGCGGAAGGGCTGCTAAGTCGCGTTCATTGCATTGGCGACCGGGCGCGGGCCGGGAAGGGTCGCCTTGTTAGGGGAGGGGGCCTTGCCGTTGCCTGCAGCTTTCGCCGGACGCCTGCGCGTTCCCGTCATCGCCGCGCCGATGTTCCTGATCTCGGGGCCGGATCTTGTCGTCTCGTGCTGCCGCAACGGCGTCATCGGCAGCTTTCCGGCACTCAACCAGCGGACGACGGCCGGTTTCGCCGACTGGCTCGACGAGATTGCGCGCCGGCTCGACGGCATAGATGATGCCGCACCTTTCGGCGTCAACCTGGTGGTCCATCGCAGCAATCCGCGGCTGGAAGCGGATCTTGCCGTCGTCATCGAGCGCAAGGTGCCGCTGGTCATCACCTCGCTCGGTCTCAACCGCGACCTGATCAAGGCAGTGCATGGCTATGGCGGACTGGTCTTCCATGACGTGATCAACCTCGCCTTTGCCGCCAAGGCGGCTGATGCCGGCGTCGACGGGCTGATCGCCGTCTCGGCCGGGGCCGGCGGGCATGCAGGGCCGCTCAATCCCTTCGCGGCGCTGGCCGATATCCGCCGCATCTTTGACGGCACGCTGGTGCTGGGCGGCGCGCTGAGCACGGGCACCCAGGTCGCGGCGGCCCGGATGGCGGGGGCGGACATGGCCTATCTCGGCACGCGCTTCATGGCGACGCAGGAAAGCATGGCGCCGCCAGCGCTGCGGTCCATGCTGCTCGACGCGTCCGCGGCCGACATCGTCTACACTCCGGCGATCAGCGGCGTGCACGGCAATTTCCTGCGCCCCAGCATCATGGCGGCCGGGCGCGATCCCGACGATCTGAGCAAGCCCGCGAGCTATGATTTCGGCACGACGGAAGCCAAGGCCTGGCGCGACATCTGGGCGGCGGGCCAGGGTGTCGGGACGATCCGCGATGTGCCTGCTGCGGCCGACCTCTGTCGGCGACTGGCGGATGAATACGAGGAGGCGCTGGACGGCGCTGCTCGCCTGTCGTGCCGGGCGGTCGAACGGCCGGCGGGCTGAGCCGGGTTCATTGAGCTGCGGATCGGGGACAGGTGTCGAATGGTGTGGTCGGTCGGCGCGAAAGGGGTACTTCGGGCGGACTTGTGCGAAAATTCGCAGCTGCCGACAGGGCGGACACCGGTCGGCGAAAGAGTTGACAGCACAAGATGAATTCTATTCATTAGCTGTATCGAGCTGACGCATATCGAGCCAACAAGCCAGCGCAGCCGGGGAGGATGCCGTGGGAGTCAACGCCGTTCGCGCGGCGGCGCCTTGTGTGCGCCGGGTGCCCGCAGATGTCGCGCTTGGGGTCGTCGCGCGCGGCCTTCCGGCCGGCCGGTCCGGGCGCCTCGGATGAATGAGGTTCAGTACCGCCACGCCGCGAGCGCCGCAGGCGCGCCCGTCGCGCTCTCCTGCACCGGGATCGAGCGCGTCTTCGGCGGCCTTCGGGCGCTGAAGGGTGTCTCGCTCGACGTTCGCCAGGGCGAGATTCTCGGGCTCGTCGGTCCGAACGGCTCGGGCAAGACCACCATGGTCAACGTGATCACCGGTTTCTACCCGCCGAATGCCGGCAAGGTCAGCCTGTTCGGCGAGGACATCACAGCGCTGAAGCCGCACCGCGTCGCCGCCCGTGGCGTCGCCCGCACCTTCCAGAATCTGGCCCTGTTCAAGGGCGTGAGCGTCCTCGACAACATCCTGATTGGCCGCCACACCCACATGAAGCCAAGCGCGCTCGGGGCGCTGTTCTACTGGTGGTGGGCCGAGCGCGAAGAGCTGGCGCACCGGCGCGTCGTCGAAGAGATGATCGAGTTCATGCAGCTCCAGGACATCCGCGACGAGCCGGTCGAGGTCATCCCGCTCGGCCTGCAGAAGCGTGTCGAACTGGCGCGCGCCCTCGTCGCCGAACCGCGCCTCCTGATCCTGGACGAGCCGATGGCCGGCATGAACCAGGAGGAGAAGGAATACATCGCCCGCTTCATTCTCGATGCGAGCGAGGCCCGCGGCGTCACCACCCTGATCATCGAGCACCACATGGACGTGGTGACCTCGATCTGCGACCGGGTCGTCGTCCTGAGCTATGGCGAGGTGATCTCGGAGGACGAGCCGCAGGCGGCGATCTCGCATCCGAGCGTGGTCAGCGCCTATCTCGGCGAGCGCGCCGCCAAGCGCCACCAGGCCGGGAGCACGGCATGACGGCGGTATCGGGCAGGATCGGGGAGGTGGCCCACTGGCCGGTCGCCGCGAATGGCGAGCCGGCGACGCTGATCGCGGCGCTCGCCCGTAACGCTGCTGAGTTCGGCGACCGGGTCGCCTTCCGCGAGCGGCGTTATGGCATCTGGCAGGAACAGGACTGGCGCGCGGTCTTCGACGAGATCGCCGCCATGGCGGCCGGGCTCGAAGAGGCTGGGCTGGTCGCCGGTGCCGCGATGACCGTGATCGGCGACAACCGCCCGCGGCTCTACTACGCCATGCTTGCCGCCAACATGCTGCGCGCCTTTCCGTCGCCGGTGTTTCCCGACGTGCCGCTCGAGGAACTGATCGTCGCGACCCGGCATGGCGCGCCGCCGGTCGGTATCGCCGAGGATCAGGAGCAGGTCGACAAGCTGCTGCAGCTTCGCGATGCGACCGGGCGCGTCGCCACCATTCTCTACGACGACGAGCGCGGCCTTGACGGCTACGATCAACCCGGGCTGATGTCGCTCGATGAGCTCGTGAAAAAGGGTCGAGAGCGGCTGGCACGCGAGCCGGACCTCCTCCGGCGCTTCGTCGACGGGCCGCAGGCCGACGACATCTCGGTGCTGCTGCATTCCTCCGGCACGACCGGCCTGCCCAAGGGCATCCCGCTGCGCCACCGCAACGTCACCGGCGGCCTGCTCAATGCCGGCGCCAGCGGCTATTTCCACAAGCACGAGGAACTCTACGCTTACCTTCCGACGGCCTGGGTCGGCGATTTCGTCTTCACGCTTGGCGCCGGCATGATGATGGCGGCGACGATCAATATCCCCGAGCGGCAGGAGACGGTGATGCGCGACCTGCGCGAGGTCTCGCCGACCTTCTATCTCGCCGCGCCGCGCGCCTGGGACCAGATGCTGACCCGCGTCCAGGTCGGCATGAAGAACTCGACGCCGTTCAAGCGCTGGCTGTTCGAAACGGCAATGGAGCGCGCCGTCGCCTACGAGCGCAAGCGCCTGTCCGGCGGTTCGCTGACGCCGTCGGAAAAGCTGCTCGATGCGGTCGGCAACCTATTGGTCTATGCGCCGCTGCGCGATCATCTCGGATTAGGACGCGCCGAGCGGGCCTTCACCGGCGGCGAGGCGCTGGGCGAGGACACCTTCCTGTTCTTCCGGGCGCTGGGCATCAAGCTCAAGCAGTTCTACGGCCAGACCGAGACCTGCGCGCTGACGGCGGCGCAGACGGAAGGGCAGGTCAAGCTCCACACGGTCGGCAGGCCGATGCAGGGCAGCGAGATCAGGATCGACGAGAGCGGCGAGATCCTGGTGCGCTCCTCGTCGGTGGTCGACGGCTACTATGACGACCCGGAAAGCAGCGCCAAGGCGCTGGCCGACGGCTGGCTGCACACCGGCGATGCCGGGCGCATCGACGAGGATGGCCAGCTCGTCGTGCTCGGCCGCGTCAGCGAAGTCGTGCGCACCGCCTCGGGCGAGCGCTACATCCCGAACTTCATCGAGAACCGGCTGAAGTTCAGCCCCTATATTCGCAATGTCGCGGTGATCGGCGCCGGGCGCGACCAGCTCACCGCCATCGTCTGCATCGATTTCGACGCGGTCGGCCACTGGGCCGAGGAGCGCGGCATCTCCTACACCTCCTATGCCGAGCTCTCGCAGAAGCCCGAGGTGCAGGCGCTGATCGGCGATGTGGTCCGGCACGTCAACGGCACGCAGCCGGATGGCCTGCGTGTGCGGCGCTTCTCCAATCTGCACAAGGATTTTGACGCCGACGACGGAGAGATCACCCGCACCCGCAAGCTCCGCCGCAACACGATCGAGACCACCTACGCCTCGCTGATCGAGGCGCTCTATAGCGGGGTAACCGAGACCGTGTTCGACGCCGCCATCGCCTATGAGAACGGGGAGCGCGGCGTGATCCGACGGACGCTCAAGATCAGTGAGGTCCTCGCCTGATGGTTCGTCTGCGCAACGCTGATCGCCCGAACTCCTCCCTTCCCCCTTGTGGGGAAGGGCTGGGGATGGGGGTGGTGCCACTTGGTGCTCTCTTGGCAAAAAAGGCTGGCAGCGGGGACAACACCATCTGGCTCCTCCGATCGCTCCAGCTTTGCGACCCCCACCCCTTCCCCTCCCCACAGGGGGGAGGGGATCCCGCGGCCGCGCGTCTTGCGTGGAGGAATCCCTGATGGACTGGATCCTGCTCGCGGAACTCTCGACCAACGGCGTTTTCGTCGGCCTGATGTACGCGCTGGTCTCGCTCGGCATAGTACTGATCTACAAGACCTCCGGCACCGCCAATCTGGCCCAGGGCGCGATCGCCATGACCGGCGGCTACGTCACCTGGGCGCTCGCGACGCTGGTCGGCCTGCCGATGTGGCTGGCGATCCCGGCCGCGCTTATCGGCATGTTCGGCTTCGGCCTCTTGATGGAGCGCGTCGCGCTGCGCCGGATGATCGGCCAGCCGGTGATCATGACGATCATGCTGACGCTCGGCGTCGAGATCATGCTGCGTGGCCTGCTGCCGGGCATCTTCGGCGCGGCTGTGAAACGTCTCGACATCGGCCTGCCGCAGCAGCCGCTCTTCGTCGGCGAGCTCCTGCTCAATCGCTCGACGATGATCGGCGGCTCGATCTCGCTGCTGCTGATCCTGCTCTCGCTCTTCTTCTTCAACTCGCGCTTCGGCGTGGTGATGCGCGCCGTCGCCGATGACCAGACCGCGTCCTGGTCGGTGGGCATCAGGGTCGAACGGGCGATCGCCGTTGCCTGGGGGCTCGCCGCGGTATCCGCGACCGCCGCCGGCGTACTCTGGGGCAGCACCCAGGGCATCGACTGGTCGCTCTCTCTGCTGCTGATCAAGGCGCTCGCCATCGCCATCCTCGGCGGGCTCGACTCGATCCCGGGTGTGCTCGTCGCCGGCGTCATCGTCGGCGTCGCCGAGAGCCTCGCCACCGGCGTGCTCGATCCGCTCGTCGGCGGCGGCTCGCGCGACGTGGTCGCGGCCGTGATCATTCTCGTGACGCTGCTGCTCAAGCCGCACGGCCTGTTCGGCCGTCACCATATCGAGAGGGTCTGACGCCGTGTTCTATCGTCGCGCCGGTATCCGCCATACGCGCTATCAGGACGAGCGCCAGCTGTTCCCGCTCGGCTTCGACCGTGGGCTGATCATCGCTGTCATCGCCATCCTCCTGGCCGCGCCGTTCATCTTCGACCGGCTCTATGTCTCCGGCTACCTGCTGCCCTGGCTGATCTGGACCTCGGCCGCGCTCGGCCTCAACCTGCTGATGGGCTGGTCCGGCCAGATCCATCTCGGCTATGGCGCGGTGATGGGCATCGGCGCCTATGGCTCGGTTCACCTGGTGCGTCTCGGCGTGCCGCTCGAGATCGCGATGATCGCCGGCGGCCTGCTCAGCGCCACGATCGGCACGATGTTCGGCGGCGCGGCCCTGCGCATGAAGGGCATCTACCTGGCCATGGCGACGCTCGCCATGCAGTACGTCGTCGACTTCGTCATCTCGCATTCCTCTGTGATCAGTGGCGGCTCGCTCGCGACCTTGCAGGTGCCGCCGGTCAGCTTCCTCGGCATACCCCTGCAGGGCGACCTGCCGACCTATTACCTCGCTTTCGGCGTCTGCTTCGTCATCACGCTGTTCATGCTGAATGTCCGGCGCACCAGCTTCGGCCGGGCGCTGGCGGCGCTGCGCGAGAAGGATTACGCAGCCCAGATCCTCGGCATCTCGACCTTCCGCTACAAGCTGCTCGCCTTCTGGGTCTCGTCCTTCATCGGCGGCGTCGTCGGCTCGGTGCTGGCGGTGACCTATCTGCGCGCGATCTCGCCCGATCAGTTCCATATCGAACTCTCGATCCAGATCCTGGCGATGATCATCGTCGGCGGGCTCGGCAGCGTGCTTGGCCCGTTCTTCGGCACGGCGCTGATCCTGTTCGCGCCGATCCTGCTCAACAACCTGCTCGGCGCCGCCGCCGGCACCTTCGGCTGGTCCTTGCCGATCGACCTGCGCGCCCATCTGCCGCTGATGGCCTATGGCGCGCTGGTGATCGGCTTCCTGCTCTACGAGCCGCTCGGGCTCGCCAAGATCTACGCCAATTTCCGCAACTACTTGCTCGTCTGGCCGTTCCGCCATGCCCAGCGGTGACGGTGCCTCAATCAACGACAGGGCTGGAGGAAACAGGATGTCGCTCGATCGCCGTTCGTTCATCGCCGGCTCGGCCGCGCTGGCCGCGCCGCTCGCCCTGCCGGTGCAGGTCTTCGCCCAGGAGAAGATCGTTCGCTTCTCGCTGCCGCAGGACTTCACCCGCATCTACACCTTCGTGACCTCGGAATATAACCAGGGCCAGCGCGACTACTTCACCCTGGTCAATGATCGCGGCGGCGTCAGTGGCTACAAGATCGTCGCTGACATCACCGACCATGCCAACGACCTGCCGCGCGCCATCGAGGCCTATGAGCGCGGCAAGCGCGAGGGCGCCGTGCTGATCGACCCGCTCTCGACCCCGGTGGCGCGCGCGCTGGTGCCGCGCGCGCTCGAGGACAAGATCAACATGATCACCGCCTATTCCGGCCGCAGCGACGCGGCCGACGGCAGTGCCTTCCCCTATGTGCTGCCGCTCTCGATCAACTATTGGACCCAGGCCGGCCTGATCATCGAGCAGTTCAAGAAGACCGAGAAGGGCAGCCTCAAGGGCAAGAAGATCGTCTTCGTCCACATCGATACGCCCTTCGGCAAGGAGCCGCTGCCGATCCTCAACGTGCTCGCCAAGAAGGAAGGCTATGAGCTCGCGGCCTTCCCCTATACGCCGCCGGGCAACGACCAGTCGGCGATCTGGCCGCAGGTGCGCCGGGCCAGGCCCGATTTCGTGATCTTCTGGGGCGCCGGCGTCGGCCAGACCGTGGCGCTGACCGAGGCTATCCGCAACGGCCTGCCGATGGACCGGGTCTCCGGCAGCGTCTGGCTGTCCGAATCCGACATGGACGTGGTCGGGCGCGAGGCGGCCAAGGGCGTGATGAAGGTCGAGCCCTGCGTCGGCGGCCGCGAGCCCAAGGTGATCAAGGATATCCTCGCGGACGTCGTCGGCAAGGGCAAAGGCGCCGGCCCCGAGAACAAGGTCGGCACGGCCTACTACAACTACGGCGTCCAGATGGCGACGCTGATGGTCGAGGGCGTGCGCAAGGCGGCCGAGAAGGCGCCGAACGGGCCGGTCACCGGCCCCTGGCTCAACGAGGGGCTGCGCTCGATCACCAACTTCACCGCCGACGGCCTGCTGCCGCCGACCACGATCACCAGGGACGACCACCAGGGCGGCGGCATGGGCCGGATCGCGCGCTGGGACGGTGCCAAGTTCGTGCCGATCACCGACTGGTACTCTGCCAACCAGGACGTGGTCTGGGAGGAGATCCGCAAGAACTCGGACGAGTTCAAGAAGTCCGGGAAATGATGGGGTCCGGGCGGCGCGGGCGCTCCGCGTCGCCCCTTTTCGGATCGGGCCGATGACGCTGCTGGCGCTGAACAATATCGAGATCGTCTACGATCAGGTCTTCCTCGCGGTGCGCGGCGTCTCGATCGAGGTGCCCGAGAAGGGGCTCGTCGCCGTGCTCGGCGCCAACGGCGCCGGCAAGAGCACGGTGCTGAAGTCGATCTCCGGCCTGCTCAAGCCCGAGCGCGGCGCGGTCACGCGCGGCGAGATCAGTTTCGACGGGCGCTCGATCCTGTCTGTCGACCCGCCCGATCGCGTGCGCCTCGGCATCGTCCATGTGCTGGAGGGGCGACGCGTCTTCGGCCATCTGACGCCGAAGGAGAACCTGATCGCGGCCGCGACCATGCATCGCGAGCGCGGCCATGTCACGGCGCTGATCGACCGGATGTTCGAGACCTTCCCGCGCCTTGCCCAGCGGGCCAAGGCCGAGGCCGGCTACCTCTCCGGTGGTGAACAGCAGATGCTGGCGATCGCCCGCGCCCTGATGACCGAGCCGCGCCTGCTGATGCTCGACGAACCGAGCCTTGGTCTCGCACCCTTCCTCGTCGACGAGATCTTCGACATCGTCCGCAACGTCAACGCGCGCGACGGCGTCGCCGTGCTGCTGGTCGAGCAGAACGCCACGGCGGCGCTGGAGATCGCCCAATACGGCTATCTGATCGAGAACGGCCGCATCCTGATGAGCGGCGAGGCTGCCGTGCTGAGCGCCAATCCAGACGTCGCCGACGCCTATCTCGGCGGCCACCAGAAGGTCGACTACCACGCAGTCAAGCACTACCGGCGCCGCAAGCGCTGGCTCGCCTGAGACCGTCATGGGCAGGCATTACGATCGCCTGGAGACCCGTCCGCCCGCGCGCCGCGAGGCCGATCTGTTCGGGCGGCTGCCGCAGGTGATCGCGGCTGCCCAGCGGCTCCCCGCCTGGCGCAAGCATCTTCGCGGCATTGATCCCAAGGCCGTCACCGATCGGGCGGCGCTCTCCCGCCTGCCGGTGCTGCGCAAGTCGGACCTGCCGACAGCCCAGCGCGCAAAGCCGCCCTTCGGCGGTTTTCTGCCCGGCCGCCCGAGCGATTATCGCCGGTTGATGATGTCGCCGGGGCCGATCTTCGAGCCCGAGAGCCACGACGACGATCCCTGGCGGGTCGCCCGCGCTCTCGCCGCGACCGGTGCCGGCTGGCGCGACATCGTGCTCAACACCTTCTCCTATCATATGACGCCCGGCGCCTGGTGCTTCGATGCCGGCGCGCGCGCGCTCGGCTGCGCCGTGATCCCGGCCGGGCCGGGCAACGGCGACGCGCAGCTCGACCTGATCGAGGCCTATCGGCCGACGCTCTATGCCGGCGTGCCGGACTTCCTGAAAATCCTGCTCGATCTCGGCGCGGCGCGCGGGCGCGACCTTTCCAGCCTGAAACGGGCGGTGGTGTCCGGTGCGGCCTTCCCGCCCTCGCTGCAGGCCGAGTTCCGCGCGCGCGGCATCGATGCCTACCAGTGCTATGCCACTGCCGAATGCGGCATCATCGCCTATGAGACGCCGGCTCGTGACGGACTCGTCCTCAACGAGGACATCATCGTCGAGATCCTGCGGCCCGGCACCGGGCAGCCGGTGGCGGAAGGCGAAGTCGGCGAGATCGCCGTCACCATCCTCGATCCGAAGAAGCCGCTGATCCGCTTCGCCGTCGGCGATCTCACTGCGGCGCTGCCGGGACCATCGCCCTGCGGGCGCACCAACCAGCGCATCCGCGGCTGGCTCGGCCGGGCCGACCAGTCGGCCAAGGTCAAGGGCATGTTCGTCCGGCCCGAGCAGGTCGCGGCTGTCGCGGCGCGGCATCCCGAGCTCGACCGCTGCCGGCTGGTGGTGTCGCGCGCCGGCGAGACGGATGCGATGAGCTTCAGGGCCGAGGCTGCCGCGCCGAGTGGCGGTTTGGCCGAGGCGGTGAAGGCCTCCGTCCGTGACGTGTTCAAGCTGAGCGGCACGGTCGAGTTGGTGGCACGAGGGACATTGCCCAATGACGGCAAGGTCATCGACGATACGAGGGCGCCGGGCTGAGGCTGGTGGCGCAGAGGGATGAGGATGAGACGATGAGCGATCCGGCAGGCGAAGTGGTGATCACGCAGCGGCAGGGCCCGATCCTGACCGTGACCATGAACCGTCCCAAGGTGCTCAACGTCCTCGATGAGGCGATGGCCGATGCGCTGGTCGCGGCCTTCTCCGGGCTCGCCGCAGATCAAACGATCCGCGCCGTCATCCTGGCCGGGGCAGGGCGCTCCTTCATGGCAGGCGGTGATCTCGCCCGCTTCCAGGCCGATCTGCCTGGCGCGCCGCAGACAGCAACGAAGCTGATCGACCGCTTCCACACCCTGATGCGCCTGATCAAGGCGATGCCGCAGCCGGTGATCGCCGCGGTACAGGGGCCGGTCGCGGGCGGTGGTGTCGGCCTGGCGCTCGCCTGCGACCTCGTGGTGGCGGCAGAGGATGCCAGCTTCCTCTCGGCCTACACCAAGCTCGGCACCAGCCCCGATGGCGGCACCACCTGGACGCTGACGCAATTGCTCGGCCCGCGTCAGGCGCTGGAATTCGTGCTGCTCAACGAGGCGATCAATGCGCAAACCGCGCTCCAGCTCGGCCTCGTCAACCGTATCGTGCCGCATGGCGAGCTGATGGAGACCGCGCAAGTGGTGGCTGATAAGCTCGCCCGCGGCAGCGTCGGCGCGCAAGGCGCGAGCAAGGCGCTGGTCCAGGCCGCGACGCATGGCTCCTTCGATGCCCAGCTCGACCTGGAGAAACAGAATTTCGTCGCCAATGCCGGGACGGCGGATTTCCGCGAGGGCATCGCCGCCTTCTTCGAGCGTCGGCCGGCGAAATTCTGAAATCAGGCGACAGGGCTGCGTTTGCGCTACTGACGCCCACGGGCGCGATCCCGGCATAGTGCGGCCGAAACCTTGGCCGGAGACACCGCCGCATGACCATGCCTATCCGGATCGGTGCCCTGGCGCCGCTGTCGCCGCCCGGCTGGGTCGAGGCCGGCCGGCATCTGCTCGCCGGGCTCGAGCTCGCCGTCGCCGAGGTCAACGGTGCCGGGGGCATCAACGGAAGGCCCTTCGAGCTGATCGTAGGCGACACCGCGGCCGATCCGCAGAAGGCGGTGGCCGTCGTCGATGAACTGGCTGGCCTGGGGATTTCTGCCCTTGTCGGGGAGTACCACAGCGTCGTCGCCCGCGCCGCTGCCGCCCGGGCCGATGCGCTGCGCCTGCCGTTCATTTGCTCGTCGGCGGTCCTCGATGCGCTCACCGAGCAGCCGACGGACTGGGTTGCCCGGATCGCCCCGGCGCAGTCGCGCGGCTGGCGGCTCTATGCCGATTTTCTGCTTGATGCCGGCCACCGGCACGTCGCCGTCGCAACCGTGCCGAGCGTCTACTGGGCCTCCGGAACACGTATCCTGCAGGACTACGTCACGCCACGCGGGGGGAGCGTCATCGAGCTCGAGATGAGCTCGCTCACGCCTGCCGCGCTTTGCGACCACCTAGCCGGCCAGGGCGCCACGTGCCTGCTGCTGCTGGTCGGCCATCCGGAGCCGGCGGTGTCGCTCGTCAAAGCGATCCGCAGTGATCCGCGCCTCGGCAACGTCCTGATCGGTGCGCCGGCCGGGCCGCCGGAGTTGCCCGAATGGCTGACCATGCTCGGCACGGACGGAGCCGCGATCCCGTTCCTGCGCTATCTGCCGGAGCAGCTTCCACCGCTCGGTGTGCGAGTCCAAGCGGCCCTGCGCCAGCGGCTGGCGCAGGCGCCGTCCTTCGTCGCCTTCGAGGGCTACGACACGGTTGCCGTTCTTGCCGCGATGATGCGGTCCCACGGCACTGAGCCGAGACGTCTGGCGCAGGCCTGGTCGGAGGTATCGGTCGAGGGCACGCGCGGGCAAATCGGCTTCTCGCGCGTGCCGGGCATCGGCGTCTGGCAATGGGCCTGGCCGCCGATCCAGGTCGTCGATCGGGACCCGGCGGCGCCCGATCGTTTTCGCGTCCTGCGCGCCGGCTGAGGGCGCGTACAGGCAGCTCAATTGCCGTGCATCAGCCGGTTTTGGCCTGGTTGAAGTCCGAGATGCCGCCATGCGCGGCCGACCACTTGGCCGGCTCGTTCAGGAAGCTCTCGACCTCGGCCAGCACCTTGGGCTCGAAATGCCCGCTCGCCTTGGCGACCTTGAGCACGTCCCACCAGGTGGTGAGATAGTGCAGGCCGACGCCGATCTCCTTCATCATCTCGCGCCCTTGCGGGAAGATGTCGTAGTAGAACAGCACGAAGCAGTGGTCGACCTTGGCGCCGGCGTCGCGCAGCGCCTTGCAGAAATTGACCTTGCTGCCGCCGTCGGTGGCGAGATCCTCGACCAGCAGCGTGCGCGCGCCCTCGACGACCTCGCCTTCGATCTGGGCGTTGCGGCCGAAACCCTTGGGCTTCTTGCGGACATACTGCATCGGCAGCGAGAGCCGGTCGGAGATCCACGCGGCGAAGGGAATGCCGGCGGTCTCGCCACCGGCGACGATGTCGATCGATTCATAACCGATGTCGCGCACGATCGTCGTCGCGGCGAAGTCGATCAGCGAGGAGCGCAGCCGCGGGAAGGAAATGATCTTGCGGCAATCGATATAGACCGGGCTCGCCCAGCCGGAGGTGAAGATGAAGGGCTTGTCCTGGTAGAAGTGGACTGCCTTGATCTCCAGCAGCATCTTGGCCGCTTCGAGCGCGATGGTATCCCGGTCGACCGGCATGTAGAGATTGGGCATGGTCTTGGTCTCCAGGGCCAGCGCGCGCCAGCCTTCGCCGTTTGCAGGCGTTGGCGCGGCTCGTGTCGAATTCGCAAACGGCCTCTTCTCGACAGGTTGCCGGTGAAGGTCAATCCCTGCCGTGCGCTGTCCCCGGAAGATCGTTGGGCTTGACCTTATCCCACCTTCGCGAGTCATCCCGGACGGAGCGAAGCGGAGATCCGGGATCCATTCCGGAACCTCTATCGGAAAGGCTCCGGAATGGGTCCCGGGTCTCCCTTCGGTCGCCCGGGACGACCCGCGTTTTGGTGCGGGAAGATTCCCGCGCTTCGCAGTTGGCATGGCGTCGGCTATGGCAGTCCTTAACGAGAGTAAGGCCTGCCGGCAGATTCGTTTGGGGGCAGGTCAGCACAGGGGCAGGGCATGAGCGTCACGGAACTCTTCGGCAGCAGCGAGCCCAAGGCCGCCACCCCGGCGCAGACACTGACCATCCGCCGCCCGGACGACTGGCATGTCCACCTGCGCGACGGCGCCATGCTGAAGGCAGTGCTGCCCTTCACGGCCGCGCAGTTCAAACGCGGCATCATCATGCCGAACCTGGTCCCGCCGGTCACCTCGGTCGACGCGGCATCGGCCTATCGCGAGCGCATCCTGGCGGCGCGCCCGGACGGCAACGATTTCACGCCCCTTATGACCTGCTATCTGACCGACTCGACCCATCCGGATGAGATCGAACGCGGCTTCCGTGACGGCGTCTGGGCCGCGGCCAAGCTCTACCCGTCAGGGGCGACGACCAACTCCCATCACGGGGTCACCAGCATTCCCAAGCTCGCCCCGGTGCTGGAGCGAATGGAAAAGATCGGCATGCCGGTCCTCGTCCATGGCGAGGCGACCGACCCGGCCGTCGACATCTTCGACCGCGAGGCGGTGTTCATGGAGACAGAGATGCTGCCGCTGCTGAAGCGGCATCAGGGCCTGAAGGTCGTGGTCGAGCATGTCACCACTGCCGAGACCGTCGAACTGGTGCGCGCCTATGCCGGCCGGGCCGCGGCGACGGTGACGCCGCATCACCTGATCATCAACCGCACCTCGATCTTCCAGGGCGGCCTCAGGCCCCATCTCTATTGCCTGCCGGTCGCCAAGCGCGAGCGCCACCGTCTCGCTCTGCGCAAGGCGGTCACCGCCGGCGACGGCAATTTCTTCATCGGCACCGACACGGCCCCGCATCTGCGCAGCGCCAAGCAGGCGGAGTGCTGCTCGGCCGGCGTCTTCGGCGGGGCCACCGCCTTGCAGACCTATGTCCAGGTCTTCGACGAGGAGGGCGCGCTCGATCATTTCGAGGCCTTCGCCTCCGAGAACGGCCCGCGCTTCTACGGCCTGCCGTTGAACGAGGGCACGATCACGCTGGAGAAGCGGCCCTGCCGGGTCTCGCCGACGGTGGCGGTCGGCGAAGAGGACGTCGTCATCTTCCGAGGCGGCGAGGAGCTGCCCTGGTCGCTGGGCGAGGTAAGCGGCTGATCCGCCCGCTCAGCCCGCTGCGGCCGGCTCGATCAGCTTGGCGATGTTGAGCAGCTGCTGGTCCCGGCCTGCGACGGCGCTCAGCATCAGCCCGCCCGAGAGCTTGTCGCCGAGCGGCATCGGCAGCGAGATCGAGCACAGATCGAACAGGTTGCCGAAGGCCGGGTTGCGCAGGATCAGGCGATTGGCCGCGAAGAAGGCCTCGTCATCCGCCTCCATCGCGGCGATCATCGGCGCTTCGATCGGTACGGTCGGCGCCAGGAAGCCGTCGAGCCCGTCGAGCTGAGCTTTGAGCCTTGCGATCAGCGCACGGCGCCTCTCCATGGCGATGATGTAGTCGGTCGCCTTGCAGGGTACACCGATGGCGATGCGGGCGGCGACGCGCCGGTCGTAAGTCTCGGCCTTGCTCTCCAGGAGGTTGCGATGCACCGCCGCAGCCTCGACCGTGACCAGCGGCACCGGGCAGATTGCCAGCATCTCCTGCCAAAGCCCGTCGAGGTCGACCGGCTCGACCGCGATCCCGAGCCGCGTCACGCGTTCGATCGCCGCCTCATAGGCCTTGGCGACGGACGGGGCGGCTTCGGCCAGGAAGCCGCCGCGCGCCACGCCGAGGCGGATGCGGGCCGGCGACAGGCCTTCCGCGAGATCGAAGGGTCGATCCGCCAGCACCGAGAGCAGGCGCGCGCAGCCGGCGACGTCCTTGGCCAGCGGGCCGATCGAATCGAGGCTCGGCGCAAGCGGGAAGCAGCCCTCATCGGGAACCGTCTTGTGCGTCGGCTTCATCCCGGTGATGCCGTTGAAGGCGGCGGGGATGCGGCAGGAGCCGCCGGTATCGGTGCCGACGGTCAGCTCCGACGAGCCTTCCGCCACCGAGACCGCCGCGCCGGACGAGGAGCCGCCCGGGATGCGCGCCTTGTCGACGGCACTGCCAGGCGTGCCGAAGGTGGTGTTGAGGCCGATGCCGGAGAAGGCGAACTCGGTCATGTTGGTCTTGCCGATGATCACCGCGCCGGCCCGGCGCAGCCGCGCCACCGAGGGCGCATCCTGAGCCGCTGGGGTTGCGCCCTTCAGCACGCTGGAGCCGGCCCAGGTCGTCACGCCCTTCACGTCGAGCAGGTCCTTGACCGAGACGATCGTGCCGTCGATCGCGCTCAGCTGCAGCCCGGCTTCGCGACGGCGATCGGCGGCGTCGGCCTCGGCGCGCGCGGTGTCGAGCAAAAGCTTTGTGAAGACCGGGGCGCCGTCGCCGATGCGGGCGAGATTGGCTTCGAGCTTGTCGCGGACGCTGCGGGACATCGGGCGGACCTGGCTGCTTGAGGAACGCGGCGGAAAGCCGGCGCCTCTGGTTAGGCCAGTTCGCGATGCGATGGAACCGCCGGCCCGTCATCCCGGCCCTGCGCAGCTAGGCGGCCTGCTCGGACTGATGGGCGAGCGCCTCCGCGGCGACGCCGCCAGGGCAGGGCAGGAGCGGCTTGCCCTGAAGCAACGCGTTCCGGGCGAACAACTCGGCCAGCCAGTCGACGAAGACGCGGACCTTGTTCGAGAGGTGGCGGTTCGGCGGATAGATGATGTGCAGCGGCTTCGGCTTCGTGCACCAGTCGGTCAGGATCGGGACGAGCCGGCCAGAGGCGATGTGCGCCATCGCCATGAAGGTCGGCACCTGCATGACGCCGAGCCCCGCCAGCCCGGCGGCGACATAGCCGGTCCCGTCGTTCAGGGAGACGACATACTCGCCCTGGATCTCGATCGTCTCCTTCGGGCTGGCAAAGGTGAAGGGCATGATGCGGCTGGTGCCGGCCCGGCGATAGCCGATCGCGAGATGGCCGTCCTCCAGATCGCGCGGGTGCTGCGGCGTGCCATGCTTGGCGAGATAGCCCGGCGTCGCACAAGTGATCAGCATCATCTCGCCGATGCGGCGGGCGATCAGGCTCTGATCCTCGATCGCGCCGGCACGGATGGCGAGGTCGAGATTCTCGCCGATCAGGTCGGCTGGCCGGTCGGACAGGCCCATGTCGACCTGGATTTCGGGATAGCGGGCCAGGAAACCGGGCAGGGCCGGCAGGATAATGTCGGTAGCGAACGACGCGCTGACATCGATGCGCAGGCGCCCGCTCGGCCGGGCCTGCGAGGAGGCCATGCTCTGGTCGAGCTCGTCGATCTCGCCGAGCACGCGCAGCGCCCGTTCGTAATAGGCGGCGCCGTCCATCGTCACGGTGACGCGCCGCGTCGTGCGGTTGAGCAGTTGCGCGTGCAGATGCCCTTCGAGCTGCTGGATCAGCTTGGTCACGGTCGGTTTGGGCAAGTCGAGCAGCTCGGCGGCGCGGGTGAAGGTGCCGACTTCGACGACGCGCACGAAGGCGCGCATGGCGTTGAGCTGGTCCATATCGAGACTCCGGATAGTCCGCCGATTGTTTCCATATGGAAATAATGTAGGAGCAGAACGGCGGTTTATTAAGCTGAGAGCATCACCTAAATCGTGATGCACCGCAACATTCGTCAGGCGCCGTCGCCATGCTCGTCCCGTCCGTCCTGGAAAGCCGCTATCGCCGCGCCGTCTTCTGGCGCGAGCAGAGCGTTGCGGTCGGGCGCGACAAGCTCGCCGGCCGGCTCTATGCGCCGGCTGCCGTGCCGGACGAGGCTGGCCTTGTCGTCCATCTGCATGGCGGTACCTTCGACAGCGGCACGCTTGCGTCCGGCGAAGCTGTCGCGACCACGCTGGCCGAGGCGGGCGCGATCGTGATCTCGCTGCCTTATCCGCTCGCACCCGCCAATCCCTTCCCGCAGGCGCTCGAGGCCTCCTATGCGGCGCTTGAGAAGATCGCCCGCGACAAGGCGCGCTGGGTCGGGAAGACCGCGCCGCTCTATGTGGCGGGCGAGGAGGCCGGCGGCAACCTGGCCGCAGCCCTCGCCATGATGGCGCGCGACCGGCACGGCCCGCCGCTCGCCGGCCAGATCCTGTTCTCGCCGATGCTCGATTCCTGCCTCGGCACCTATTCGTTCCGCAATGCCGAGGCCGGGCCGGTCGGCTGCCGCTGGGCCGATGGCTGGCACGCCTATCTCGGTTCGCCCGAGAAGGCGGCGCATCCTTACGCAGCCCCGGTCAATGCTGTCAGGCTGACCGGGCTCGCCCCGGCCCTGATCGTCACCGCCCAAGACGACCTCTTGCGCGACGAGAGCATCAACTATGGCCACCGGCTGAAGGCGGCCGGCGTCGACACCACCATCCGCATCGTCGGCGGCCCGAGCCGCTGGCCGGATGCATTCGCCGAAGGGCCCCGCGACGGCTCCTGTCTGTGCGCGGCCTGTCATCACGTCAGCGAGTTCTTCACCGCGACAGCGCCGTCCTAGCACCGCCGGTCGTCCGCTCTTTCAACCTCTCTCCACGAAGGAATGAACCCATGATTCTGGGAACGGTCCGTCATGCCCTGTTGGGCGTTGCCATCACCGCCGGCGTCTCGCTTGCGGCGCTCACTGCCGCCGTCCATGGCTCGAACACCGCGCAAGGCGACACCGCGCCCGCCGCACCGCCGGCGACGCCGGTTTCGGTCGCGGTCGTCGAGCAGCGCGCGCTGGTCAGCTGGGCCGAGTTCTCCGGCCGGCTCGAAGCGATCGAGCGCGTCGAGATTCGCTCGCGCGTCTCCGGCGTCGTCGAGCAGGTGCACTTCTCGCAAGGTGCGCTGGTCAAGCAGGGCGATCTGCTGGTCAGCATCGACCAGGCGCCCTACCAGGCCGAATTCGAGCGGGCCCAGGCCCAGTTGCTTGCGGCCGAGGCCCGCGTCGCGCTTGCCGCGGGCGAGCATGAGCGCGGTCAGAAGCTGATGTCGACGCAGAACGTCTCGCAGCGCGACCTCGACACCAGGCTGAATGCGCTGCGCGAGGCGCAGGCCAACGAGCGCGCCGCCCGCGCCGCCCTGCAGTCGGCCAGGCTCAACCTCGACTACACTCAGATTCGCGCCCCCATCGGCGGCCGCATCGGCCGACTGGAAGTCACCGTCGGCAACCTCGTCGCCGCCGGCGCCAATGCGCCGCTGCTGACGACTTTGGTCTCGGTCGATCCGGTCTATGCCGGCTTCAACGCTGACGAAGGCTCGCTGCTGAAGGCGCTGGCGACCCTGCCGGCCGAGCCCGGCAAGCCGCGCGACCTCAAGCGCATCCCGGTGCAGATGACGACCGCGGCGAACGAGGCTGCGCCGGTCTCCGGCCATCTCAACTTCGTCGACAACGGCATCGACGCCGCGACCGGTACGGTCCGCGTCCGGGCGATCTTCGACAACAAGGACGGCGCGCTGATGCCCGGCCAGTTCGTGCGCCTGCGCATGGGCCAGGCGAAATCGGAGCCCGCCCTCGTCATCAACGAGCGCGCCGTCGGTACCGACCAGAACAAGAAGTTCGTCTTCGTCGTCGGCAAGGACCACAAGGCCCAGTGGCGCGAGGTCACGCTCGGCACCGCTGCCGAGGGCCTGCGCATCGTCACCAGCGGGCTGGAAGCGGGCGAGCAGATCGTCGTCAACGGCCTGCAGCGCATCCGCCCTGGCGCCTCCGTCGCCCCCGAGCAGGTGCCGATGGCCGAGCGCTCCGAACTGAAGAAGCCCACGACCGAGCTCGCGCAGCGCTAAGGCGCGCGATCCCATCCCAGTTCTATCGCCCCGCCGGCCGCTTCGGGACCGGCGGGGCCGCCGCCTTGAAGGGGCACCCCCATGAACCTCTCGAAGTTCTTCATCGACCGGCCGATCTTCGCCGGTGTGCTCTCCGTCCTGATCTTCCTCGCCGGCCTGCTGGCGCTGCGGGCCCTGCCGATCTCGGAATATCCCGAGGTCGTGCCGCCCACCGTGGTGGTGCGCGCGCAATATCCCGGCGCCAATCCGCGCGTCATCGCCGAGACCGTGGCGACGCCGATCGAGGAGCAGATCAACGGGGTCGAGGGCATGCTCTACATGTCGAGCCAGGCGACGACCGACGGCGTGATGACGCTGAACGTCACCTTCAAGCTCGGCACCGACCCGGACAAGGCCCAGCAGCTGGTCCAGAACCGGGTCTCGCAGGCTGAGCCGCGCCTGCCGGAGGAGGTGCGCCGCCTCGGCGTCACCACCATCAAGAGCTCGCCGGACCTGACGATGGTGGTGCACATCACCTCGCCGAACGGCCGCTACGACATGACCTATCTGCGCAATTACGCCGTCCTCAACGTCAAGGACCGGCTGGCGCGCATCGACGGCGTCGGCCAGGTCCAGCTCTTCGGCTCGGGCGACTATTCGATGCGCGTCTGGCTCGACCCGCAAAAAGTTGCCGAGCACGGCCTCTCGCCCTCCGACATCGTCCGCGAAATCCGGGCCCAGAACGTCCAGGCCGCCGCCGGCGTCATCGGCGCTTCGCCGAGCGGGCCGGGGCTCGATCTGCAGCTCTCGGTCAATGCGCAGGGCCGCCTCGCCAGCGAGGAGGAGTTCGGCGAGATCATCGTCAAGACTGCCGCGAGCGGCGCGGTGGTGCGCCTGAAGGACGTCTCCCGCATCGAACTGGGCGCCGCTGAATACGCGCTGCGCTCGCTGCTCAACGGCAAGTCGGCCGTCGCCGTGCCGGTCTTCCAGGCGCCCAATTCGAACGCCATCGCCATCGCCGACCGCGTCCAGGAGACGATGCGCGAGATCAAGCAGAACATGCCCGAGGGCGTGGACTACTCGATCGTCTACGACACCACCCAGTTCGTCCGCGCCTCGATCAAGGCGGTGATCTCGACGCTGCTCGAGGCGATCGCGCTGGTCGTGCTCGTCGTCATCGTCTTCCTGCAGACCTGGCGCGCCTCGATCATCCCGCTCGTCGCCGTGCCGATCTCGGTCGTCGGCACCTTCGCGGTGATGTATCTCTTCGGCTTCTCGATCAACGCGCTCTCGCTGTTCGGCCTCGTGCTGGCGATCGGCATCGTCGTCGACGACGCCATCGTCGTGGTCGAGAACGTCGAGCGCAACATCGAGAACGGCCTGTCGCCGCGCGAAGCCACCTATAAGGCGATGCGCGAGGTCTCCGGCCCGATCATTGCGATCGCGCTCGTCCTCGTCGCGGTCTTCGTCCCGCTCGCCTTCATCAGCGGCCTGACCGGCCAGTTCTACCGCCAGTTCGCGCTCACCATCGCGATCTCGACGGTGATCTCGGCGATCAACTCGCTGACCCTGTCGCCGGCGCTCGCGGCGCTGCTGCTGCGCGGCCACGACGCCCCCAAGGATGCGCTGACCCGCGGCATGGACTTCCTGTTCGGCTGGTTCTTCCGCGGCTTCAACCGCTTCTTCAACCGCAGCTCCGAAGCCTATGGCGGCGGCGTCACCCGCATCCTCGGCCGCAAGACCGTGATGCTCGTGGTCTATGCCGGCCTCGTCGGCCTGACCGTCATGCTCTTCCAGAAGGTGCCGTCGGGCTTCGTGCCGGGCCAGGACAAGCAGTACCTCGTCGGCTTCGCCCAGCTGCCCGACGCGGCGACGCTCGACCGCACCGAGGACGTCATCCGCAGGATGGACGCGATCGCGCTGAAGCATCCCGGCGTCGAGAACGCGATCTCCTTCCCCGGCCTGTCGATCAACGGCTTCACCAACTCCTCGAACGCCGGCATCGTCTTCGTCGGCCTGAAGCCCTTCGACCAGCGCAAGGACCCTTCGCTCTCGGGCAACGCCGTCGCCATGCAGCTCAACAAGGAGTTCGCCGGCATCAAGGAGGCGTTCATCGCGATGTTCCCGCCGCCGCCCGTCCAGGGCCTCGGCACCATCGGCGGCTTCAAGCTGCAGATCGAGGACCGCGCCGGCCTCGGCTACAAGGCGCTCGACGAGGCGACCAAGGCCTTCATGGCCAAGGCCGCGACGGCGCCCGAGCTCGCCGGCATGTTCTCGAGCTTCCAGGTCAACGTGCCGCAGCTCTATGCCGACATCGACCGCACCAAGGCGCGCCAGCTCGGCGTTCCCGTCACCGATGTCTTCGAGACGCTGCAGATCTATCTTGGCTCGTCCTATGTGAACGATTTCAACAAGTTCGGCCGCACCTACACGGTGCGCGTCCAGGCCGATGCGCCCTACCGCGCCTATCAGGAGGACATCGGCAAGCTCAAGGTCCGCTCGAATTCGGGCGAGATGGTGCCGCTCTCGGCCGTGCTCAACGTGCGCACCGATGCCGGCCCCGAACGCGCCATGCGCTATAACGGCTTCCTCAGCGCCGACATCAATGCCGGCCCGGCTCCCGGATTCTCCTCGGGCCAGGCGCAGGACGCCGTCACCCGCATCGCCGCCGAGACCCTGCCCAAGGGCTTCGCCTTCGAATGGACCGAGCTGACCTATCAGGAGATCCTGGCCGGCAATTCCGCCATCCTGGTCTTCCCGGTCGCGATCCTGCTCGTCTTCCTGGTGCTGGCGGCGCAATACGAGAGCCTGACCCTGCCGGTCGCGATCCTGCTGATCATCCCGATGGGCCTGCTCGCGGCGATGGCCGGCGTCTGGTGGAGCGGCGGCGACAACAACGTCTTCACCCAGATCGGCCTCGTCGTCCTGGTCGGACTATCGGCCAAGAACGCCATCCTGATCGTCGAATTCGCGCGCGAGCTCGAATTCGAGGGCAGGACGCCGGTCGAGGCCGCGATCGAGGCCAGCCGCCTGCGCCTGCGGCCGATCCTGATGACCTCGCTCGCCTTCGTCATGGGCGTGGTGCCGCTGGTGCTCTCGACCGGGGCGGGCGCCGAGATGCGCCAGGCCATGGGCATCGCGGTCTTCGCCGGCATGATCGGCGTCACCGCCTTCGGCATCTTCCTGACGCCGGTCTTCTACGTGCTGATGCGCAAGCTCTCGGGCAACAAGCCGCTGCGTCAGCATGGGGGGGAGGAGAAGGGGGAGATGGCCGAGGCGGCGTAGTGGGTGGCCGGTAGGGCGGCGAGTGATCGCGGTTCTGCTAGTAGTCGCCTCAATTGAGGGCTCTGCCATGCTCGAGTGCACGGCAGAGCCTTTGATATTTCGGGGGCTACTCCACCTTGGTTTCTACAAGAGATAGGCTCGGCCGTTGCGGGCGGGCGGACACCGGCCCAGTGAGGCCAAAGACAAGAGTCTCAACTTCGTCCCATGGCAAATTCAAATCGCTGGCTATGTCACTCTTGGTGATGCCTTTTGACCAAAGTGCTGCAAAAACTTTGGGTAGCAACGTAGATGTTTCCCTCTCTACACCCAATGGTTCGCCTGTCCTGTAACCCCTCTGTCCGAGGTCTATAATAATCGACCGGTAGCTCCAGTCTGAAAGCATACCAATCTGATGCAGGCGTGTGGCCAAGGCCATCGCTGAAACCTTCCATCGTATCTTTGCCTTGATGATCTGAGACGAGCTGTAGATATGAGCAAGAAGGCTCTTTAAGTCTGCGTCAGGCATCAAAAATGCTGAGGCAAATTGATTTGCTTGCCGTTCAGCGTCATCTTCCGGCATCGATTCTGCTTGGGCGTGGAAGTGCAGAACAAGGTGCCCCAATTCGTGGGCTGCATCGAAATTGGAGCGCTCAGCCGTCTTCCTCTGGTTTAGGAAAACATAAGGATGGTCCGCATGCCAAAATGAGTAGGCATCGACGTTGTCGGTGTTCTCTGTGAGAGACAACACGCGAATGCCCTTCGACTCGAATAAGCGCAATATATTACCGATGGGCCGATCTCCCAGTCCCCAATGCTGACGCAGCAGTCGGGCTGCTACTTCTGGCCGTCCCTGTTCCCTACTCAAGTCAATCAAATCTGGCGCTGGCAGATTGAACTGTGCATCTATCCACTGGTAGAGAGCGATTCCGTTTGATCCTGCCGCCAGCGACGCATTGCGTTCGGCCGCCTTCATCTTCTTCAGGCTGCGGAATGACACAGCTTTCGGTTCAAGCACCTCGGGCCTGTCCATTAAGAAAAAGGCCCTTGGGTAGCCCAGTGCTTTGGCAAATTTGTCCACGGTTACATCATCGGGCTGATGACCGTTCTCAACTTTTGAAACGGTTACATCCGTAACGCCTGCCGCTGCTGCCAGCTCTTTTCCTGTTAGTTTCCTTCGATGGCGAGCTACCTTTAGTCTATCTGCGCAGAACATCACGCCGTACGATCTTTAAAGGTCACTGAAACGTCGAAATCTTCGACAGGGTCGTTCTCTGGGTCGAGACGCGCACTCCAATCGTCGTTAGGTTGATCGATGAAGATCCGCTCTACGAAGTCGGAATATCGCTTGTTCGCAATAACAGGGCAGGAAAGCTCTACGCTACCGTCTTCACCAACCATGACAAAGTAGGTGATAATCTGATCGCTGTGCGGATCCTGGGTGTCGTCGCTTGGCAACCGGTCCACGTCTGTCTCAAGGACGAAACCATAGAAATCGAACAGCGGTAGCCGGCACAGGCGGGCTGAACCGCTTCCCTTTTCCGAGCGCGGCATAGGAGGAAAATGGGGATCACACGAACGGTCTACATTCTGGTAGCCGATGCGAATACCCAGTCGATGGTTGATGACTGCCTCAACGCCAAGCGTCCGATCAATCACCCATTCGCCGTCCAGAAGTTTGCTGCGAAGAGCACCAACTCCGTGAATGTAGGCGAGCGTGCCTGGCGCATTCTGCGGCATCAAGGGGCTAGCATCGTCGGATGCTGCCCGCGCAGAGTCCCGGACGGCGAGCATCTGATCGATCGTCAGTCCGAAATCAGCCAACCTGCGGCTAACATCCATCGGCTTGTCGATGACGGCGGTTCGGAAAGGCGGCATAAGCGTTTCCCGTTTAAGAATCGATCCCACATTAGAGGGGAAGAATCTTAAACGCACAAGAGGGAAACGCGATGTGGCCGCGGCGTATTGTTTAAGTCCGGGCGACACTGAGGCCCGGGCATCGTCCGGTCAGCGACCACAACCCGTCGCGCCTTCGTGCATGGCGGGGCTCCCGTCGTCCGCGCTACAACGTCACATCGCCTCGGCCCTGCAACACCGGGCGGTGACGCGGAGGGAAGGGGCCAGCCGATCCTGTGCGGGATGATGCGGATGCTCGGGCGCGACTTCGACAGCGACGACGCTCAGCGGCTGCGAGGCTGTGCAGTTGCTCCGGCGACGGCGACCTTGCGCGGGGAGGGGGCAGCCGGCATCGCATCGAGACAGGGCCGTATTCACCCGAAGGCCGCGCTGTCGCCAGGTCGTGAAATCGCCTCAGCCTCGGCGTGTTCAGCGTCCTGAGCGCAAGCCACGCCAAGATGCGCGCACGGCGTCGCGCGCGGCCTTCAGCCATTCTCGCCCGCGGCGATACGCCAGTTCGACGATCATGAAGAGCGTGCCCGGCACCGAGCCGCCGCGGCGGGCGTCGATGACGATGTCGACCAGGTCGAGCCGCTCTGGCCAGATCGTGGCGTGAAAGGACGTCTCCGAGCCGTTGCAGCTGTCGAAATCGGCCAGTGCGGGATCGGACGTGAACGTCGCCGTCACCCGTTCCGAGAGCTGGCGCCCGGGGCCGAAGCTGGCGAAGGCCTCGTCATAGGCCATCTTCCAGCCGAAGGCGCGCGAGCCGGAGCGAAGCCAGATCGAGAAGGCGATCCAGCGCTCATCTTGCCGCAAGCCTTCGATGCTCGCACATCCGGCGCGCACCAGGCCCTCGATCATCTCGGCCGCGAACGGCTCCAGCGCCGGATCGAGCCGGATCGCCCAGCCCTTGTACTCCTGCTTGCCCTTCCAGCCGCTGGCCTCGATCTCCAGGAAAGCCCGGAACGCGTCCGCGACCTGTGAGCCGCGCGCCAAGGTGAAAGGCTCGATGCCGGCCTCTGTCAGTCGCCGGCTTCTCCGGCGGAAGCTCTGCTTCTGCTTCGCGGAGGCCTCCGGATGCCTTGGGAACTCCGCCTCGGTTCCGCGCGTCAGGACGGCTCGCCGTCGCCGCCCCACGACCACGGCGCGGGACCGGCGCCGGGCGAGAACGCCGCGCAGGCACGGCAGCAAGCGCTCGTCCGCATTCAGATCGGATGCGACGATGATCCCGGGAAGGTTCGGCTGGTCGGCGATGGCGTCCAGCAGCTTGTCGAGAACATCCGGCACCAAGCCGGCGTCGACGACCGGCGTGCCCGAGAAGACGAGCCGGTTCAACGCCGTATCGAGAACCCTGAAGAAGCCGCGCCGCTCTGTGAACTCGCCCAGAAGCCAGGCGCCGACGAGAAACCGACCGAGCCCGGATACGCGCCAGACAAGCGCGACGACGACAGGCCGTCCAGCATGCCGTTCGGCGGCGAGCGCAACCGCCGGGTGCATGTAGACGTTCGGGATCAGGGCGCGACGGACGAGATCGTCCCAGTCATCCTGATAGCGCGCGAAATCCGATGCAGTGACGATCTCCGATTCAAGCCTCTCGGCCTGGCCGAGTGGCTGCGCGGGATACGCTCGGACGGCCCCGGAGGAGTGCGGCCGGCGAGAGGGCAGGTCGCCGCGCCACGCCGTGCCCGACTGCCTGTTCATTGCGTTGATAGGATCGGCCTCGTCCACCCGCGACCCCAAGGACCGAATGCGCTGGCTCATGATCTACGAAGCTCTCGCGCCTTCCAGAGATCAATCGGCTTAACACCATTGGTTCGTGGGCAGATCGGTTGCGGGAGGGGAGCAGGCAGGCGAATATGAGGAAATCCGATAATCGAAAAAAGAATTTTCAGATGTGCCTCATCCTCATTTGGCGCCCGCAGCGGGAAGTCGAGCAATGAGCGGTCGCGCAATCCTTCTGGCAGACAGATTTCGGATGGAATACAGGATACTGAAAGCAGTATCCTCGTATTTCGACGATATTCATATCATCGGGACTGGAGATGGGGCCTGGCTCAGGCATTCTCGTCACTGTCGGGCCTTCCATGATCTAGGAAAACCGTTCGCGCTTGCTGGTCCTGGTGAGGCGTCTACGATAGACAGCTACGCGAAAGATCATCAGATTTCCTGCATCCTTCCGACCTGTGGGCACACGACCCGCTTTCTGGCAGCCTATCCGGACAGCTTCGAGACGCCTTGCTTCCCTGTTCCTGCTGGGCAGGCGTTCGATCTGCTGAACAACAAGCTCACCTTTCATCAGCTCTGCCGTGATCTCGACCTGCCCGTGCCCGGCACGAGAATCTTCGAGACCTGGTCCGAGCTGCGCGCCGCTGCCGCGACTGGCGCACTGATCTACCCCTTCATCGTCAAGCCGACGAACCTCGATGGCGGATGGGGGGTGCGCCGGATCAACGGCCCGGAGGATCTGCTCGGGCGGATCGACTACAGTCCGATCCTCGCACAGGATTTCATTCCCGGCCGTGATCTCTGCGTCTTCTATCTGTGCGAGCGCGGCGAGATCACGGGTCAGGTCGCCTACACCTTTGCGCGCCATGGCATCCGTTTCGTTCGACGCCCCAATGTCGATGCTTTCAGCCGGGTCGTCGCCGCCCATCTCAAGCTCGATGGGGTGATCGGGTTCGACCTGCGTGAACGAGCCGATGGTCAGGTCTTCTTCATCGAGAGCAATCCGCGCTTCTGGTTCCGAATGGACGTCATGACGCTCGCGGGCCTGGATTTCATCCGGGCGGCCTTGACGAAGGAAGCCCTGGGAAAGGGGCCGCCGGACGGGCTGGAGCTGAGAAATCGCGGCCGCCTCTTCAAGGCGGCCGTGCTGCCCTGGCGGCTGAACTGGCTGGAGCGGCGCGTTATCCGTGAACTTGCGCGCGATCCGGTGCTGCCGCTTCTCGAAATGCTGGGCAGAACAAAACCCGCCGGCCCGCCTTTGCCGCGGGATCAGACCATCGTCACGATCCCGGCGAACGTCACGCCCTACTGACCGGAAGCCGCAGCTGGAACGGTGCTCACGACTTAGCCCTGGAAGGGGTTGAATTGGCCGCACCGGGATGTCGATGAAGCCCAGCGCGCATCCCTGCAGAATCCGCCGGCCCGGAGGCCCTGCATCGCCTGATCCGAAATCGTAAGCGGTCGCGCCTTCGTGCATGGCTGGGCTCTCGTCCTTCACGCTACAACGGCACATCGCCTCGGCTCTGTCATGCTGGGCGGCCACGCGGAGGGAAGGGGACCTACCGGTCTCGTGCGGGATGATGCGGATGCTCGGGCGCGAATTCGACAGCGACGACGCGCAGCGGCTGCGAGGCTGCTCAGCCTCCTTGGCGAGGGCGATGAAGTCCGAGCGCGGCGGGAGGGCAGGCGGCGTCGCATCGAGACAGGCCAGGGCCCTCGCGGCAGGGGCCCTGATCGCCGGGGCGCTCGCCTGCGCCGTGCCCTCGGCCGCCTCGGCGCGCGACCTGCGCCTTCGCTACGATGTCATGGTGCTGGGCGGGGTCACGCTGGGCGAGATCGAGGTCACCTCGCTGCTCGACCGCGCCGGCTATCGTATCGAGATCCGCACGCGCCCCTACCGGGCAGCCCAGCTCGTCGGGGCGGCCGAGCAATCCGGCAAGGTCGAAGGCCGCTGGGGCCGCAGCGGCCCCGAGCCGCGGCTCTACCAGGCGAATGGCTCATGGCGCGGCCGGGCCTATGTCAGCGAGATGCACTATCCGCGCGGCGTGCCGACGATCCGGCGGCAGGAGCCGTCGAACGAGGACCGCGAGGCCATCCCGCCCGAGCTGATCCGCGGCACGATCGACTCGCTCTCCGGCCTCGCCGGGATGCTGAAGAAGGTGGCGGAGAGCAAAAGCTGCGACGGCTCGACGGCGATCTATGACGGCCGCCGCCGCTCGGTCGCGGTCATGACCTCCTCGGCCAGGGTGCAGGTGAGCGACCAGGGGCCGCTGGACGGCCGCGGGCTGAGCTGCGGCTTCACCGTCCGGACCATCGCCGGCTTCCGGCATGACGATGATCGCGAGGCGGCGATGCGGCCTCTGAAGGGCTCGGTCCTGCTCGCGCTGCGCGAGGGCGGCGAATTCCCCGTGCCGGTGCGCTTCGAGGTCGAGACGCGCTGGTTCGGCACGGTCGCGGTCCAGCTTGCCGCGCCTCCTGTCGAATTCTAGAGCATTTTTGAGCGAAGTGGCACCGGTTCGCGTGAAGAAAATTCGATAAAACAACAACTTAGAGAAATTCCACGAGTCGAGGAATTGCGGAATTGCTCTAGCCCAGGATCTTGCCCGGGTTGAGGATGGCGTGCGGGTCCGGCGCTTGCTTGATCGTTTGCGGCCTGCCTGTACGTCATGGTCGCGCCGATGGGATCGACGGAACGGATCGTGTCCGTCCGCGACAGATTGAGCACGATCTGCGCCCGCTCGGCGATCGGCACGGCACCGCCCGCCAGACTGGTGTCGCCGCCTTGCGGGCGCGCCACGGCGAGCGCGGGGGCGCCGAACTCGCTACGCCGATCGACACAATAGGACGCCCTGGCCTGATCTCGAGACGAGCCCGGCATCGCCCAGAAGCCGATGCAGGGCCGTCTGCACCTCGTCGGCGCCGCGCGAATCGCCGGTCATGACGGCTGCCGTCCCGGTTCCGCCGCCGCAGGGGACGAAGATGCCGTCGTCAGGCCCGCGGCCCAAAGCCGTAGAGGCGGTGCGCATTGTCAGTGAGCACCCGAGCGCGAGCTACCGGATCGGGCACCCAGTCGGCGAGCAGATCGAGCAGGTCGCCGACATTCATCATGTGCTGCCAATGCGCGACATGCGGCCAGTCGGAGCCCCAGACGCAGCGCTCCGGCGCCGCCTCGTGAAGCAGGCGGGCGAAGGGCACGGTGTCGGCATAGGGCGGGCCCTCGACCGAGTTGCGATAGGCGCCCGAGAGCTTGACCCAGGCACCATCGCGAACGAGCGAGACGAGCGCCTGAAAGCCGGGGTCGGCGATCCCGCGGGAGGTCGGGAAATGCCCCCAATGATCGACGACGAAGGGCACGGGCAGCTTGCCCAATCTCGGGCTCAGGTCCGGAAGGTCCTTGGCGTCGACGAGGAATTGCAGGTGCCAGCCCATCTCCCGGGCGAGCGCCGCGTACTGATCCAGCTGATCGAAGCCGACGCCGCCGCCATAAAGGACGTTCAGGCGCAAGCCGACGACGCCGGCCGCCTTGAGCGCAGCGAGCTCCCTGTCGGGCAGGCCGAGAGGGATGACGGCTATGCCGCGCAGCCGATCGCGGTTCGCCGTCAGGGTCTCGACCATCAGGCTGTTGTCCGTGCCGTGCACGCTGACCTGAACCAGGACGCCATGGCTCATGCCGGTCGCGTCCAGCATCGCCAGATAGCTCTCCGGAGTCGCCGGGGGAGGGGTGTAGCTGCGTCCACTCACCAAGGGATGGGCCGGCGGCGCCCCGATGACGTGCGCGTGGGTATCGACCGCGCCTTGCGGCACGACGAAGCGCGTCGGCCGGTGCGGATGAGGATCGGGCCCAGGGCAAGCCGGGGCCCGATCCGTCGAGGGAGGCTGTTCACGCATCGGCTTGCAACACCTTGCCGCGCGTCTCCGGCAGCGCATAGGCGGCCAGGAAGAACAGGACGTAGGCGATGAGCGCGAACAGGCAGATGGCGTTGGCGAGCGAGGTCATCTGCGAGAGATAGCCCACCAGGAAGGGAAAGAGAGCCCCGACGCCTCGGCCGAAATTATAGCAGAAGCCTTGGCCGGAGCCTCGCAGCCTGGTCGGATAGAGCTCCGTCAGGAAGGCGCCCATGCCCGAGAAATAGCCAGAGGCGAAGAAGCCGAGCGGGAAACCGAGAACCCAGAGCAGCTCGTTCGACAGCTGAAGCTGCGTATAGGCCAGGACCACCACCATCGCTCCGAGCGAAAAGGTCAGGAACAGGTTGCGGCGGCCGTATTTGTCGGCGAACCAGGCGCCGACCAGGTAGCCCACGAACGAACCGATGATCAGCGCCGCGAGATAGCCGGTGGAGCTCACGATCGAGAGCTTGCGCTCGGTCGTCAGGAAGCGCGGGACCCAGAAGGTGATCGCGTAATATCCGCCCTGGCAGCCGGTCGCGACCAGCGAGGCGAGGATGGTCGTCTTGAGAATCGGGCCCTTGAAGATCTCGAGGATCGAAGGCCTGTCGCCGGAGGCTGCCCCCTTGGCGCGCGTCTCGACCGAGACCTCCGGCTCCTTCACATAGGCGCGCAGATACAGGACCAGCAGCGCCGGCAGTGCGCCGATCGCGAACATCCAGCGCCAGGCCTGCTCTGCCGGCAGCAGCGAGAACAGTGCCGCCTGCGCCAGCACGGCGAGCCCCCAGCCGACTGCCCAGCCGGACTGGACCGAGCCGACCGCACGTCCCCGGTACTGCGCCCGGATCGTTTCGCCCATCAGCACGGCGCCGGCGGCCCATTCGCCACCGAAGCCGAGCCCTAGCAGGGCACGGAAGACGAGCAGCTGGTCGAAGTTCTGGGCGAAGGCGCACAGCAGCGAGAAGAAGGAAAACCAGACGATGGTGAGTTGCAGCGTGCGCACGCGGCCGATCCGGTCGGCGAGATAGCCGGCGCCCCATCCACCGACCGCCGAGGCGAGCAATGTCACGGTGCCTGCGAGACCGGCGGTCCCCGCATCGACCTTCCACAGCGTGATGATCGTCCCGATCACCAGCGGGTAGATCATGAAATCCATGCCGTCGAGCGCCCACCCCGTCGCGCAGGCCCAGAAGGTGCGCTTTTCGGGGACGGTCATGTCCCTGTAGAAGCCGGTCAGACTCGTGTCTTCGATCGGCGTGACTGTGCTTGAGGATGTCACTGGTCGTTACCTCCCACGCTTCGCCTTCGATGGGCGATAGGTTCGTCAGGAGAGGTCTCTCAAAACCTTCGGGTCGGTCTGCCGGAAAATTCTCCGGCGCCGGCTCGAATGCCGGAATTTTGTCGAAAAATGCTCAACGCCCGCCTATCTGGCGCCGATAGAGCGCCGGGCTCGCGCCGGTCACCGCCCGAAAGGCGACACCGAAATGCGATTGTGACGAGAAGCCGACCGCCAGGGCGATGTCGACGATCGGCAGGTCGGAGGTCGCCAGTAATTGTTTCGCCGCGCCGACGCGCTCCTCGATCACGAAACGATGGGGCGTGAGACCCGTCGAGCGCTTGAAACTCCGGATAAAGCTGGAGGGACTCATGCCGGCGACCTTCGCCATGGCCGCCAAGGTGACGGGAGCGCCGATATCGGCGCGCACGAACTCGGCGATGCGCCGGCGCATCGTTCCGTCCAGGGGCGGCATAGGCTCGGATTTCGGTGGGCCGGATATCGCGTAGCGATCCGACAGGTGCAGCGCGAGCGTGTAGGCGACCTGTTCGGCCAGCAGCGGATTGGGGCGATGACCGCTTGCGCTCGCCTCGACCAGGCGCTTCGCGGAAAACTCCAGCATCGGATCTTCGGTGTCCCAGGCCCTGTCCATCAGGGCGATCGGCTCCGTCGATCCGCGCGCGGCGGCCACGTCCCGGAGCACGGTTTCGCCGAGATAGAGCAGCAGCAGCTTGCCCGAGCCGACATCGGGCACGGCATCCACAACCACGCTGCATTCCGGCTGGCCGATCCGAAATCGGCCAGCGCGCACCGGCGCGTCGCGCCGAACCCTGCCGTTCTCGATCAGCACGTGACGCCGTACATCATACAGCGTGATCGCGACCGTCGGGACCGGCAGTTGCCCGAATTCGTAGAGATGCGGACCGGTGACCTCGCTGACGGCCGCGGCAAAGCCCGTCGTCGCCCAGAGGTCGATGAGAGCCGACTGTCTGCGGCCCGTGACGAGTTCGGCGTGACGAAGCGGATTCAGCTGCATGAACGTAGGTCAGGCTGGATAACCAAAAGTCCTAGCACCGATCATAGGACGTCGCCACCGGCTGCGGGATTTCAGTCCAAAGCCGCGTTGGACGGGGCCAAGGTGCCGATTCTTCGCTCCGATCTACGGCGGAGGTAGAGGCGGGCGACATGATCGCGTGCGATCCGCTCTCCATCGCGGGGCTCGAGATAGTCGTCGACGCTCTATCCGCGCCATCTCATGCGGCAGAGTGATGCTGAGTGATCGGGTCCTGCTCATGAGACCTCCGATCGGTTCTGATCCTCGTACGATTTAATCCTTCTCGGGATCTTTCTCGCTCGCCCCGCCTTTCACCCGCACCACCGAGACCGAGCACAGCGCTTCCGCCACCACCTTGGTCGAGACGCTGCCGAGATGGCGGCGCACGGCCGAGGAGGAGCGGGCGCCGAGAACGATATGGTCGATGTCGTTGTGCCCGGCATAGCGCAGGATCGCGTCGGCGACGCTGACCGCCTCGATCACGTGATAGCTGACACGGTCCTCCGGCAGGTGCAGCGGCCGGGCCCAGTCCTTCAGCGCTACCAGCCGGCCAATGTAGAGCGAGCGACCTTCCGCATCGACGGTCTTGGTCTCCCCGATGATCTCGGTCTTGAGCACCGTCAGGCAGGCGAGGGCGGAGTCTGGCCGGGCGGCCAAGAGCCGGCTCGTCTCGGCGAGGATCGCGGCGGCCAGCGCATCCAGCCCCTCCGAGAGATCGACGGCGGTCAGCACGATCGAGGGGCCGGCCTTGCGTCGCGCCACCGTCGGCGTGCCGGTGACCTCGGCTTCGTCGCGCTTCTGGAAGAGATCGATCAGCCGTTTGCCGAGGCTCCGTTCCGCCGCGGTCGGGCGCCTGCGCGAGACGGTGACCTGCTCGGGGTGGCGCAGGTCGAAGGCGAGCCTGGTCGCATCGGCATAGCGCCGGCCGCGATCGACCTCGAGACAGCGTGCGATGATCGCCTCGAGCCAGGCCGGCGCCTGCGGATTGACCGCGCGCAAGGATTTGGGCGCATGATAGAGCCGCCGCTTCATGCCGGGCACGGTCTTGGGCCGGCCGAACGGCTCTTCGCCCGATGCCATCTGATAGAGGATGGCGCCGAGCGCAAAGAGATCGCTCGCAGGGTCGGAGCGCTCGCCCAGCACCTGCTCCGCCGCGATATAGGCTGATGTCCCCATCGGTTCGGTGCTCTCCTCGCCGAGCAGGTCGGGCAATTCGGCATGGCGGGCGAGGCCGAAATCGAGCAGCACCGCGCCCTTGTCGGTCAGGATCACGTTCTCGGGCTTGAGATCGAGATGGACCACGTTCTGCCGGTGCAGGTCGGCCAGCGCCGTCGCGATCGCGATGCCGATGCGCTGGACCTCGGCGAAGGTCAGGGGCGCCTGCTTGATCGGTTCCGCCAGGCTTGTCCCGGCAACGAAGCCCATGGCGATGAAGGGGATGCGGGAAAGATCGCCCGACGCGACGAAGCGCGGCACATGCGGGCCCGACAGGCGCTTGTGGATCAGCACCTCGGTCTCGTAGCCGACGATGGCAGAGACGTCGGCGCCGGGGTCGAGCACCGGAATCTTCACAACCAGCGGTCCGGGATGATCCGGATGGCTGGCGTGCCAGAGGCTTGCCATCCCGCCGGCCTTCAGGCGCTCGCCTAGCGTGAAGCCGTCGATGACCGAGCCGGTCCGAGGCCGCTTCATCCCGTTCTCCTATCTGCCGATCTGCAGGCGCAGGCCGAGCCAGTCCGGCAGGCCTGCCGCCCGGATCTTTTGCACGGTATCCTGCGTGTCGTAGGGCACGCGGACCATGGTGACCTCGCGCGCCTGCGTATCGAGCAGGGCAAAGCATGCGGTCGGGTCGCCGTCGCGCGGCTGGCCGACGGCGCCGACCACGACGACATGCCGGTGTACGGCCGAAAGCGGCGCCGGGACGTCGCGCAGGGGGATGAACGCCACCGGCTCGCGCCCGGCCCTCGCATAGAAGATCGTCGGCAGATGGGTGTGGCCGCAGACCACTGTTGCCGCGTCTGTCGCCGCCAGGCACGCTTCGGCGCTGCGGAGGTCGCGGACATAGTGCCAGGCGTCGGGGTCGCGGGCGCTGGCATGGACGAAGAGCACGCCGTCGAGCTTTGCCGTCAGCGGCAGGCTGTCGAGAAAGGCGCTTTGCCCTGCTGAGAGTTGCGCCCTGGTCCACAGCGCCGCTTCATGCGCATTCGGCGTCATGCCGGCGGGGCCGTGCACCGCGGCTTCGTCATGATTGCCACGGATGCAGATCGCGCCGGCGGTGACGAGTTCGCGTGCGATATCGACACAGAACCCCGGATCGGGGCCGTATCCGACGATATCGCCGAGCAGCACCAGCGTGTCCGGCGCGAGCCGGCGCACCGCCTGCAGCACCGCCTCGAAAGCCTCGCGGTTGGCGTGGATGTCGGAGAGGATGGCGATCCGCATTCAGTATCCGGGCCCGAATCCGGGGATGCATATCGTGGCAGGGCAGCTGCCGGCTTGGCCAGAGCGCCTTTCGGCTCAGATCGAGGCCCGCAGGGTTGATCGCCCCGGCGGCCGCTGCGATACTGAACGCATCATGATGATGTTTGCCGTCTTCGATCTCGTCTGACCTTCCTGCGGACCTGAAGCGCGTATCGCGCCCGGGCACCGCAAACGGATGCTCCGCATCCGAAGGTCCTTTGCCAGCCTCCCCGTGCGGCGGGCGTTTCGGCTGGCCGATATCGAAAGACGTCCGTCAATGGTTCATCCTGAAACCGGCGCCCGCGTCCTCGACGCCGCGCAGATCGCCCATTTCGTCGAGCGCGGCTTCATCCGGCTCGATCATGCCTTCCCGCCTGCGCTTGCCGATGAGGCTCGCGCCATCCTCTGGCGCGATCTCGCCTGCGATCCGCATGATCCGTCGAGCTGGACCGAGCCGGTGATCCGGCTCGGCATGTACAGCGCTGCGCCCTTCGTCGCGGCGGCGAACACGCCGCTGCTGCATGGCGCCTTCGACCAGCTCGTGGGTGCCGGGCGCTGGCTGCCTTGTCGCGCCATGGGTACCTTTCCGGTGCGCTTTCCCTCAGCGGAGGACCCGGGCGATGCTGGCTGGCATGTCGATGTCAGCTTCGGCTTCGACGATCCCGATTTCATGAACTGGCGCGTCAATCTCGCCTCGAAGGGCAGGGCGCTGTTGATGCTCTTCCTGTTCTCCGATGTCGGCGAGCAGGATGCGCCGACGCGTATCAGGGCGGGCTCGCATCATCACATCGCCCGCCAGCTCGCGCCGGCGGGCGATGCCGGCCTGTCGTTGCGCGAACTGGCCGCCGACGGCTTCGCCGGCAGCGCCGGGTGCGAGGAGCTGCTGGCGATGGGGCAGGCCGGCACGGTCTATCTCTGCCATCCTTTCCTGGTGCATTCCGCTCAGCCGCATCGCGGCGAGACGCCGCGCTTCATGGCGCAGCCGCCGCTGTTGCCGCGTAAGCCGCTCCGCTTGGATCGGGAAGACGGCGCCTCTTCGCCCGTCGAGGCCGCGATCCGGCAGGCACTCTGACGCCTGCGCCACTTCGCCCGGGGCTCGGTCCTCGGGCGAAGTGGTGACAAGCTGCCGCCTGCGCAGCTAGTGTCGCGGCTCACGCACTGCCCGGTGGAGAGAAGCCTTGGACGCCGTGCCGAGAGACGATGCCGCCCAGCCCGAGGGTGTCGCAGCCTCCGAGCCGCAGACGCAGCCGCCGCGCGAGATCGAGCTGAAGCTGGCCGCGTCGCCCGAGGCGCTGGAGGCGCTGCGCGGCGCCGATCTGATTGCGCGCCATGCCCGAAATCAGGGCGTCACCCGCCGGCTCGACGCGGTCTATTACGACACGCCAGACCGTCTGCTCGACCGCAACGGCCTGGCGCTGCGGGTGCGCCGCAGCGGCAAGCGCCATGTCCAGACGCTGAAGCGCTCGGGCTCGGGCGGCCCGCTGGCGCGCGACGAATGGGAGGTCGCGCTGCCCGACGGTACGCTCGATCTTGCTCTGCTGCCGCTCGCCGAGGTCGGCGAGCCGCTCGCCAGCCTGTCGGCCGGGCAGCTCGCGCCGGTCTTCGCCACGCGCGTCAGGCGGCGCTTGCGCCGCCTCGACTATGCCGGCGCGCTGATCGAGATCGCCTTCGACGACGGCACGATCGAGGCCGGCGAGAAGACCCTGCAGGTCAGCGAGGTCGAACTCGAACTGAAGGAAGGCGAGGCGGCGGCGCTCTACGACCTCGGGCTCGCCATGCTGGACGTCGCCCCGTTGCAGCTCGCGACGCAAAGCAAGTCGGCGCGCGGTTACGGGCTCGCATTCGCGCGCCTGCCGCAGGCGGTGAAGGCCAGGCCGGTCGAGATCGGCGCGCACGACAATGCCGATGCGGCGATCGCCGCGATCCTCGCCAATACCTACAGGCAGCTTCTCGGCAATCTTGCGGCGGTGGCGACGCGCTCGGGGCCTGAGGGCGTCCACCAGATGCGGGTGTCGCTGCGCCGCCTGCGCTCGGCGCTGTCGGTGCTGAAGCGCGAGGTCGCTTCGCCTGCATTCGAGCCGGTCGGGCGGGAAGCGAAGCGCCTTGGCCATGTGCTGGGGCCGGCCCGCAACTGGGATGTCTTCATCACCCAGACCGTGCCGGATATCGAGGCCGACGGGCTCGACGATGCCGGGTTGTCGGCGCTGCGCAAGGCTGCGGAGCCATTCCAGACGAAAAGCTATGCCGATATCGCGAAGCGGCTGGAGAACCCGCAGACCAGCCGGTTCCTGCTGTCCTTCGGCGCCCTGATCGAGCGCCGCGGCTGGCGCAGCGGCCTTCCCAGCGAGGCCATGGCGGTGCTGGCCGAGCCGGCCGATGATTTCGCCGGGCGGGTGCTGGCGCGCACGCATCGCCAGGCGCTGAAGCGTGGCCGCGGCTTCGGCAGCCTCCGGCCCGAGGGGCGTCACGAATTGCGGCTGGCCTTGAAGAAGCTCCGCTACACCGCCGAATTCTTCCTGCCGCTGCATGACGGCCCGGCGGCGCGACGATACCTGGCTCGGTTGTCGCGCTTGCAGGAGGCGCTGGGCCTCGCCAACGATGCGGCGACGACGCAGCACCTCCTGGCCGAACTGCGCGATGGCAAGACGCCGGGGCCAGAGCTGCATTTCGCCGCCGGCGCCATCCATGGCTGGCAATCCCGCCATACCATCGAATCCGGCCGCAAGCTCAAGAAGCGCTGGCGGAGATTCGAGGCGGCGAACCCGTTCTGGATATAGTCCGTCCCGGGCTCGCTACACCGTTCGAATCCAGCCGATCGGCTTCGGCCCGATCAGCTGGTCTTCCTGGTGACGATGGTCAGCTCGCCCTCGTTGCTCACCTGGGCCAGCACGACGTCGCGGGTCGAGAAGCCCTTGGCTTCGACGGCCGATTTGGCGACCGGCGCCTTCTCGACGGCCTGACGCAGCGTCTCGAGCTCGGCCGCGGTGCGGGTCGCCACCAGCTGGTTGACCTGTGCCTTGCTCGCTTCGGGAAGCTCGTCGATCTCGACGACCTTGACCGAGGTGATCGTCGGGGCGCCCGCAGGAGCTTCCTGCGAGGAGGCGGGCGGTTTGGCCGAGGGGCGCTCCGTCGACGGCGCCTGGGCATAGGCGGCGCCGGCCAGGATCGTGGCGGCGCTCGCGGCAGCGATCGTGATCATACGCATGGCATGTCCTTCCATCGGTCTCGGAAAGCACGATCTGACACCAGCAATGGGATCAGAGGCTGGAAGCGATCGGGCCATTTCGTGATCATATCGCGGCGCTGAAGGGGCATTCGCGGCGCGGCTTGCCCACACGTGCTGGCCTTGGCATCCTGCGGTTACCGCAACGTCAGGGCGAGATCGGCGATGAGTGCGCGTGTGGTGATCCTGTGCACTCTGGCGGTGGCTCTCGGAGGCGGCGCGCAGGCGCTGGACATCGACAGCCTGCGTGGCCATTCCATCGTGATTTCGTATCGCGAGCGCCTGATCGGCCGGATGGGGCCGATCGGATTCTTCTGGAACGACAGGGTCTATATCTCGGAAGCGTCCCGGATCTTCCACCGGGCGGATGTGCGCTCGACCGTGCCTGGTCGTGGCGGGGGACGCGAGTCCGTCGGGGACGGGCAGGGCGGCACGAGCCAACTGGCCTGGAACGGCTCGGCCCTGACGCGAAGTTGGGTCAACGGCATCGGCGTGCAGGTCACGCAGACGATCGAGGTGTTTCCGCAAGCCGGCGGCTTCGGCTGCCGGATGCGCGTCGGGCGCGATGGGCCGGTGCCGCCGGTCGAGGTCCTGTCCGAGTCGTGCCGCGTGATACGCGGCAACGTCTTCGCCGGCCGCGGCCGCTGATCTCAGGCCGCGTCCAGCCCGTAGAGCGAGTGCAGCGTGCGTACCGCCAGCTCGGTATAGGCGGCGTCGATCAGCACCGAGAACTTGATCTCGGAGGTGGTGATCGCGCGGATGTTGATGCCCTTCTCGGCCAGCGCCCGGAAGGCACGGGCCGCAACGCCGGCATGGCTGCGCATGCCGACGCCGATGGCCGAGATCTTCACCACGTCGGTCGCGCCCTGCAGCGCCTGATAGGCGATGTCGTTATGCCGATCTTCGAGCAGCTTGCGGGCGCGCTCGTAATCGGCGGTCGGTACGGTGAAGGTGATGTCGGTGGTCGCCTGGTCGTCGGAGACGACCTGTATGATCATGTCGACATTGATGTTGGCGTCGGCCAGCGGCCCGAAGATCGCCGCGGCGACGCCGGGCTTGTCGGCCACGCGCCGGAGCGTGATCTGGGCTTCGTCGCGCGAGAACGCGATGCCGGTGACGATCTGCTGTTCCACGATGTCGTCCTCGTCGCAGATGAGGGTGCCTGGATTGGGATTGTCGGGGTCGTCGAAGGAGGAGCGCACATAGGTCGGCACGCGCTGCACCATGGCGATCTCGACCGAGCGCACTTGCAGCACCTTCGAGCCGAGAGAGGCCATCTCCAGCATCTCTTCGAACGAGACCTTGTCCATCCGTCTCGCCTTCGGGACGATGCGCGGATCGGTGGTATAGACGCCGTCGACATCGGTGTAGATGTCGCAGCGATCGGCCTTCAGGCCCGCGGCGAGCGCGACGGCGCTGGTGTCCGAGCCGCCGCGTCCGAGCGTCACGATGCGGTGGCTGCGCGGGTTGATGCCCTGGAAGCCGGAGCAGACGGCGATTTCGCGGTTGCGGTCGAAGCCGGCGAGGATGCCGGCGCCGTCGACGCCCTCGATCCTGGCCGAGCCATGCGCGTCCGAGCCGTAGAGCGGGATCTGCCAGCCCTGCCAGGAGCGGGCGGGCAGGCCCATCTCCTGCAGCACGATCGCCATCAGTCCGGAGGTGACCTGCTCGCCGGAGGCGACGACGGTGTCGTATTCGGCCTGGTCGTAGACGGAGGACGCTTCCTTGCACCAGGCGACGAGCTCATTGGTCTTGCCCGACATGGCCGAGACCACGACCGCAACCTGGTTGCCGGCGTCGAATTCGCGTTTGACGTGGCGGGCCGCGTTCTTGATGCGCTCGACAGTGGCGACCGATGTGCCGCCGAACTTCATCACCAGACGGGCCATGACGTCTAAAGGCTCTCTAATCTGCGCCCGGCCGGGCCGGGACGAAACGTCCCCTCGCACCTAGCGAAGGGCGGGTGTAGATGACGGGCAGCGCGGAAAGTGTCAATGCAGCCATGGCCTGCACGCGCATAAACAGGATATCAAAGGCGATGACGGCAGCGGCACGCGAAGGCTCCACCATCGACCCGGCCGAGGTCGCGCGCTTCGACGCGCTGGCGAAGAGCTGGTGGGATCCGAAGGGGCCGATGGCGGTCCTGCACAAATTCAATCCCGTCAGGCTCGCCTTCATCCGCGACCTCGCCAGCGAGCGCTTCGATCGCGATCCCAAGTCGCTGCGCGCGCTTGAAGGGCTGAGCGTCGTCGATATCGGCTGCGGCGGCGGCGTGCTGTCCGAGCCGATGGCGCGGCTCGGTGCCAAGGTGACCGGGCTTGATCCGGCCACGACCAACATCGCCGTGGCGCGGGCGCATGCGCAGAAGGCCGGCGTCGGCGTCGATTATCGCGAGGAGACGATCGAGGCGATCGTCGCCTCCGGCGCGCGCTTCGATATCGTGCTCGCCATGGAGGTCGTCGAGCACGTCGCCGATGTCGAGGCCTTCGTCGCCTCCTGCTGCGCGGCGGTGAAGCCGGGCGGACTGCTCGTCATGGCGACGCTCAACCGCACGCTGAAATCCTATGCGCTCGCCATCGTCGGCGCCGAGTACATCCTGCGCTGGCTGCCGCGCGGCACCCATGACTGGGAGAAGTTCGTGACGCCGGACGAGCTGGAGGCGGCGATCGAGACCGGGGGGCTTTCGGTCTTCGCCCGCGAGGGCGTCGCCTACAACCCGCTCGCCGATCGCTGGTCGCGCTCGCGCGATCTCGACGTCAACTACATGCTGGCGGCGAGCCGCCAGGCCTGATCGCCTTCAGGCTGCCAGCCTGGCGTCGAGCGCTGCGAGGTCCTCGACGAACCAGAGCGCCTGGCCCTGATTGCTCTCGTAGACGAGGTCGCGCAGCGCCTTGCTTTGTGAGCACTGAGCGCTGATGTCGCCGACGATCGCCAGGCGCATCCGGTAGTTGACGAATTTCTGCGCGACCTCGCCGGCGAGCCGCGTCGCGAGCTGGAAGAAAGCGGGATCGAGCCGCGCGACCGGGATCGCCACCATCGCCGCGTCAGCCGCCCAGGCGGCGCCGAGGAAGTCGTTGATGTCGCGCTCGGCGGCGAGCGGCGAGCCGTTTTCGGCGCAGATGAGCACGGTCGTGCCGTGAAGCTCTCGAATCATGTCCATGCAGGTGGTATCGCCGTGGCCTCGCCAGGAGGCAAGCGGCGGGGAACTTTCCGCATTTTCTCTTGTTTTTTGCGCTGCGGCATAATTCGATAGGCGTATGGCGCAGTGCAGCATTGACCTGCATGATGCCGGCAACGCCACCGGATCAGCGGCGTGGCGACAAGGGAGAGGTGAGATGGCACAGCTGCAACCCGTTGCGAAGCCCGCGTTGAAGGATCTCTACGAGCTTGGCGAATTGCCGCCGCTCGGCCATGTCCCGGCCAACATGTACGCCTGGACGATCCGCCGCGAGCGCCATGGTCCGCCGCAGGACAGCTTCAAGGTCGAGGTCGTGCCGACCTGGTCGATCGGCGAGGAGGAGGTGCTGCTCCTCGTGATGGCCGGCGGCGTCAACTATAACGGTATCTGGGCCGGCCTCGGCCAGCCGATCTCGCCCTTCGACGTCCACAAGGGCCAGCTGCACATCGCCGGTTCGGATGCGTCGGGCATCGTCTGGGCCGTCGGCTCCAAGGTGAAGCGCTGGAAGGTCGGCGACGAGGTCATCGTCCACTGCAACCAGGACGACGGCGACGACGAGGAGTGCAATGGCGGCGACCCGATGTTCTCGTCGTCCCAGCGCATCTGGGGCTACGAGACGCCGGACGGCTCCTTCGCCCAGTTCTGCCGGGTGCAGTCGCGCCAGCTGATGCTGAAGCCGAAGCACCTCTCCTGGGAGGAAGCGGCCTGCTACACGCTGACGCTCGCGACCGCCTACCGCATGCTCTTCGGCCACGCCCCGCACACGATCAAGCCAGGCGACAACGTCCTGATCTGGGGCGCCTCGGGCGGGCTCGGCGTCTTCGGCGTGCAGCTCTGCGCTGCGTCCGGCGCCAATGCGATCGGCGTCATCTCCGACGAGACCAAGCGCGATTATGTGCTGGGCCTCGGCGCCAAGGGCGTGATCAACCGCAAGGACTTCAACTGCTGGGGCCAGATGCCTACGGTCAACTCGCCCGAATACGACGCCTGGGTGAAGGAGGCCCGCAAGTTCGGCAAGGCGATCTGGGACATCACCGGCAAGAAGGACGTCGACATCGTCTTCGAGCATCCGGGCGAGGCGACCTTCCCGGTCTCCTGCCTCGTCGCCAAGCGCGGCGGCATGGTGGTGTTCTGCGCCGGCACCTCCGGCTTCAACATCACCTTCGACGCCCGCTATGTCTGGATGCGGCAGAAGCGCGTGCAGGGCTCGCATTTCGCCCATCTGAAGCAGGCTTCCGCCGCGAACCAGTTCGTCATCGACCGCCGCGTCGACCCCTGCATGTCCGAGGTCTTCCCCTGGGACAAGATCCCGCTGGCCCACCACAAGATGTGGAAGAACGAGCATGCGCCCGGCAACATGGCCGTGCTGGTCTATGCGCCGCGCACGGGCCTGCGCACCTATGAGGATGTCGCCGAGGCACTGGAGGGCTGAAGGCTAGAAGCGGGCAGGCGCCCGCGCTTGTCCGCTGGGATCCCGAACAGCGGCCGCAACCAGCCGACGCGCCGCGCAATCTCGTAGGTCGCGGCGCAACTCAGCGCCGTGATGGCGATGACCAGTGCCGCTTCCTGCCCGGCCGGCAGCGCGAGCGGCTTGAGCCAGTGCGCGGCGAGGATGATCGCGGTCTGGTGGACGATGTACCAGCAGAACACGGCCTCGACGAGGTAGCGCCGCACCGGCCCGTCGCGCCGCGAGAGGTGTCGGCGCGCGAAGCCGAGGATTGCGACGATCCAGCACCATTGATCGAGCCCATAGACGAACGGCCTGACCAGGCGTTGGAACTCGCCCTGCGGCTGCGCGCGCAGCCAGAGCGTGGCGAGGAAGGCCATGGCGGCGAGGGCGAGCGCCAGCCAGCGCAGCCGCTCGGTCCGCTCGGCCAGCGCTTGCGAGCGCGCGGCGACGAAGCCGAACAGGAAGCAGAAGCCGTACAGGGCGTGCTGGTACCAGTCGCCGACGACGATGTAGGTGGGTGGCGCGGCCGGGAAGACCAGGAAGCGGTTGATCCCGAGTAGCAGCGCCGGCGCTGTCAGCAGGAGCAGGCCGGGCAAGGCGCGCTCCAGAAGCGGCTCGGCGCGTGCAGCGAGAGTTGGGGCCAGCGCAAGCAGGCCGGCGAGCACCATCGTGTAAAGCCAGAGATAGGCGACAAACCAGAGGTGGTTCCAGGTCGGCAGGATGATGCAGACCTGCCGGCCGTTCTCGATCCGGCAGAAGCTCTGGTCGAAGGCGAGATAGTGTCCGAACCAGAAGTCGAGATAGCCGCCGGAAAAGCCGAGCTTTTCGACGATCTCCGCCCAGGATTGCGGGGGCACCACCACCAGCATTCCGAAGGCGAGGGGGATCAGCAGCCGCGCCGAGCGGCGCCGCGCAAAGGCTCCGACGTCGTATTTGGCCAGCATGAACCGCGTCGCGGCGCCCGAGACCAGGAAGAGCAGCGCCATCCGCCACGGGTTGAGCAGCAGCATCAGCGGCTCGAGCTCGCGCAGACGATCGGCGCTCTTCACATGGAAGTCCCATGACACATAGAGCATGCCGGTATGGTAGAGGATCAGCAGGCCGAAGGCGCCGATCCTGATCCAGTCGAGATCGAGTCGGCGCCCGGCGCCCTGTGGTGGCGAATGATCGGTTTGTGTCCGCATGGCGGCTGTTCCTTGCTCGCCCCGAGCAGGCCGGCATGCCAGCGCGCAGGTCGAGACGGTGCGGGACGAGCAGTCGATGCTGCGGGATGAAAGCCAGCGCGCTGGGACGAGCGGCGACGCGGTCGTGACGAATGGCGGCTCGGGTCGTCTCCGGGGCTGGCCGCCCTATCTGGCGATCGCGTTGGGCACCGCCCTGACCTGTCTGGTCAACGCGTTCTCGACCGCGCACGATCTCAGCCGCCTCGGCCGCGCCGTTCCGCTGTGGCAACCCCTGCTCTGGGAAATTTCGAGTGGCATCCTGGTCGTCGCGCTGGCGCCGCTCGTCCATTGGCTGGTGCTGGTCTCGCTTACGTGGCCGCATCGGCCATGGCTCCTCGGGCCGCTGCACGCTACTGCGATCCTCGCGTTCTCGGCCGCGCATGTCTGCGGGATGGTTCTGCTGCGCAAGCTCGGCTATTGGGCCGCCGGCACCGGCGACTACAATTTCGGCTTCTCCGGCGGCAACCTGTTCTACGAGCTGCGCAAGGATATCCTCGTCTACCTCTTGCTCGCGTCCCTCTTCTGGCTGAGCGAGCTCTGGGGGCGGCGCCCGCAGCCGCAAGCCGCGACCGTATTGGCCGGCGCCCCCTCTGGGTTCTGGCTGCGCGACGGCACGGTCGATCTGCGGCTCGAACCGGCGGAGATCATCGCCGTGGTCTCCGCCGGAAATTACGTCGAGTACTGCCTGGCGAGCGGCAAGCGCCACTTGATCCGCGCGACCCTGCAGGGTGAGGACGAGCGGCTGCGTCCGTTCGGTTTTTCCCGCATCCACCGAACAAGGCTGGTGAATACAGCCCGCATTCGGCGCATCGCCGGTAAGCCCTCTGGCGATTTCGACGTCGAGATGGATACAGGAGAGAGCTTCTCCGGCAGCCGCCGTTACCGTGAAGGCCTGGTCGCGCTGACGTCTTGATCCTTCCGCGGGTGGGAGGCTCTCATAGCCCGCTCAAGACGTCTCCGCTCGACTTCTCCGGCGCCCGGCGCAGCGCAATCGCGGCGTTGAGCTCGGCGCCATAAAGGAAGATCGCCGCCAGCCAATAGAGGAAGACCAGCGCGATCATCGCGGTGGCGAGGCCGGCATAGGTTGTGACGTAAGCGCCGGCGAACGAGTCGAGATACCAGCCGAAGCCGACACCGCCGATCAGCCAGACCACCAGCGTCATCAATATGCCCGGCCACATCGCCCGGATATGCGGAGCGCGGGCCGGCAGCAGCTTGTGAGCGACGCTGAGCGCTAGCACGACGAGCACTGTCGCCCCGGCGATTCGCAGGAAGGCGAGCAGGAAGCCGAGCGGGGCAAGCGCCGGCGCGAAGCCGACGATGCCGCGCCAGATCAGCGGGCCGAGCACGACCAGCAGCGAGAAGGCGAGCATGAAGACCGCGCCGCCGACGACATAGACGATCGATTCCAGCCGGGTGCGCCACCAGCTGCGCCATTCATAGGCCTCGTAGGCGCGGTTGAGCCCGATCCTGACCGCCTCGACCCCGGACGAGGAGAAGTAGAGCGCCAGGATCGCGCCGAGCGTCAGCGCATCCTTGCGCACCGCTGTCAGCACGGAGCGGACCTCGCGCGTGATCGGCTCTGCCACCTCGCGCGGCCAGGCTTCCAGCAGCAATTGCGCGGCTTCGTCGGCGGCCGCCTGCGAGCCGAAGAAGCCGCCGAGCGCGGTGACGAGGATCAGGAACGGAAACAGCGACATCAGCACCGAGAGCGCGATGTGGCTGGCGATCGCCCAGCCGTCATGGGCGATGAAGCGCTCGAAGGCGAGGGCGGGGACTGAGCGCAGCGACATGAAGGTCTCGGGCGGGGCAGGGCGGTGATTGTCGCCGGTTCGGGGCTGCTGGCAAGACGGGAGGATGCGCAAGACGAAGAGCGCGAGAGACATGGCCTCACCGCGTCCGCATAAGGCGACAACTGCCGTTATCGGGCCTATCAGGCGCCTAGAAGGCTGCTGCCATGTTCGATTCCCCGCTCTTCCTGCGCCTGTCGCCGGCTCTGTTCGTCTTCCTCTGGTCGAGCGGCTGGATCGTCGCGGGCTATTCGGCCCGCTATTCCGATGCGCTGACCTTCCTCTCGGTCCGCTTCGGCTGTGCCGGCCTGGCGCTCGCCGTGTTCGCCGTCGCCCTCGGTGCACCCTGGCCGAGGACGCGGCGCGCCCTTTTCGATTGCATCGTCGCCGGCATCCTGCTGCACGCCGTTTATCTGGGCGGCGTCTGGTGGGCAGTGCGCCATGGCTTGCCGGCCGGCGTCTCCGGCCTGATCGCCGGCTTGCAACCGGTCCTGACCGCATTGTTCGCGCCCTTGATCATGCGCGAGAGCATCTCGCCGATCCGTTGGCTCGGCATCGTCTTCGGCTTCGTCGGCGTCGCGCTGGTGCTGGAGCCGAAGCTCGTCGGCGTCGCGCCGGAGGCGCTTTCAGCCATTGCGCTGCCGGTGATCGTCAACATCGTCGGCATGTTCGCCGTCACCTTCGGCTCGTTCTGGCAGAAGGCCCGCATCGTCGAGGGCGACCTGCGCACGGTGACGGCGGTGCAGTACATCTCCGCCTTCCTGTTCACGCTGCCCTTCGCCTTCCTGCTCGAGCCGATGCGGATCGAGTGGAACCTGACCATGGGGCTGGTGCTGGCCTGGTCGGTGCTGGCGCTCTCGCTCGGCGGGATCGGGCTCTATCTCGTGATGATCCGCCGTGGCCAGGTCTCGCGCATCGCGACCTTCCTCTACCTCGTGCCGCCCGCGGTGGCGGTGGAGGCCTGGATCCTCTTCGGCGAGACGCTGAGCCTGGTCCAGCTCGTCGGCATGGCGGTCGCCGTGCTCGGCGTCGTGCTCGCCAGCCGCAAATAGCTGTTGAGCGATCTCCGGGTTCCCGCAAGCCGGTCGATGCTGTAGCCAGAGAGCATGAGCCGGCAGGAACCTGCTTGCTGGCGACAGGGACGAGACGACCATGGCTGTGACGACCGATAATCTTGCTGGCGCCTTCATTGCCGCCCGTCGCGGCCACAAGCTGGTCGACATCGCGACCTTGCCGGTCCCCGCCGATGTCGATGCCGGCTTCGCCGCTCAGGCCGAGGTCAACAAGGGCATGGGCTATCCGCTCGCCGGCTGGAAAGTCTCGCTCGGCGAGGGCGGCCGGCCGATGGCCGGACTGATGCAGGGCCCTTATCTCAAGTCCGGCGACACCTATCGCGGCGTGCACGGCGCCGAATTGCGCGTCGAGATCGAGCTCGCCATCCGTCTCGGCCGCGACATGCCGCTGCGCCCCGGACAGCCCTATACCCGCGAGGAGCTGATCGATCATTGCGACGCCGCGCTCGTCGGCATCGAGATCGTCGAGAGCCGCATCGCCGACTGGACCAATGTGCCGTTCCCGCTCTGGCTGGCCGACGCGATGGGCCATGGCGGCTATCTGCTCGGCCCCGAGGTTCCCTTCAGCATCTTCGACGACGTCCCGGCGCTGACCTGCACGGTCGAGCTCGACGGCGACGTGCTCTATGACCGCCAGGCCCTGCATGCCAATGGCGATCCGCTGGTCACCGCGCTCGCCTGGGCGAACCGGTCGGTCGAGGGCCCGCTCGGCCCGCTCAAGGCCGGCCAGATCATCACCACCGGCAGCCTGTGCGGCGGCGTGCTCGCGCCGACGGTCGGCCCGGTCGTCGCCCGGCTCGACCCGGTCACCGCGATCTCCTTTGCGCTGGCCGAGCAGGGCGACTGAAAGGGCCGCGATTCCGGCCATTCGACAATGTCCGGATGGCCAACGATTCGTTCAGGTTTTCGGTTGACGGTAGCCTGATCCCGAGCGTCGAATTGTGATCAATCGGAGGCGCGATCACAAAATCAACGCATTCGCTGCGTTTGAGTTGGGTTGAGTTGGAGGTTTGATGCGGTCATGGCGAAGGGGCACGATCGGTATTGCCGGCGGAGGCTTGGTTGCTTTCGCGGCGATGCTTGCCGGTGAGGTTTCGCCGGCCCGCGCCTTCGACCTGTCGTCGCTCGACGTCTTCAACCTCTTCGGCAGCAAGGACAAGCCGCCGCCGGTCAGCGAAACGACGCTTCCCTATGAACTGAAGTTCGAGCTCGGCGACGTGCCCGATGCCAGCACGCTGAAGCGCAGCCTGCAGGACGCCTCGCTGCTCTATCGCCTGCGCGAGGATGCGCCTCCGGACGGCGAGACCCTGGCCCGCCGCGCCGCCGCCGACATCAATCCGCTGATCGATGCGCTCTGGGCGCAGGGCTATTTCAACGCGCAGGTCGCGATTGCGGTCGACGGCGTCGCGGTGACGCAGGCTGGCGAACCGCCGCCGGGGCTCGCACCCACCGCCGAGCGCTACCGCAACCGCGCCCCGGCGCCGATCGTGGTCACAGTCGACCCCGGCCCGCAATTCTCGCTGCGCAATGTCGATATCGTGCCCAGCGGGCGCCGCGATCCCGAGGCGGTGATTCCCGATCCCGGCAAGGTGTCCGGCCTCGTGCCCGGTGCCCCGGCGACGTCGTCCTCGATCCGGGCGGCACAGGCGGCGCTGGTCGATTACTGGCGCGGCAAATCCCGCCCGCTCGCGCGCGTCGTCGAGGTTCGCCCGGTCGTCGACCACGCCGCGAAGATCATGGACGTCTCGGTCCTCGTCGATCCCGGCCCGGTCGCCGGTTTCGGCGACGTTTCGATCACCGAGACCGGCGACATCCCGCCCGAGGTGATCCGCTCTTTCATCTATCTCGAGCCGGGTGAACCCTATTCGCCCAAGGCGCTCGCCGACACGCGCAAGTCGATCGCGACGATCCCCGCCGTCGGCTCGGTCCGCATCCGCGAGGACAAGGGGCTGGACCAGGCCGGCAACCTGCCGATCTTCGTCGAGGTCAACGAGCGGCCCAAGCGCCTGCTCGGCTTCTCCGCCCGCTATTCGACGATCGACGGCCCGGCGGTGAAGACCTACTGGGAGCACCGCAATCTGTTCGGCGGCGCCGAGCGCCTGCGGCTCGAAGCCTCCGTCTTCTTCGCGCCACGCATCGACGGCACCAAGATCCAGCGCTTCGGCGATTTCGAGCCGAGCGATCTCGGCGCCCGCTTTTCCGCCAGCTTTCTGAAGCCGGCGCTCGGCGGCAGCCGCAACGATCTGCTGATCGACGCGACAGGCGTGCGCGAGCGCGTCGGCACCAACCGCTATGGCGGCTACACCGCGCGCTACGCCAACGTCACCGCCGCGATTCGCCATCGTTTCAGCGACGTCTTCTCGATCCAGGCCGGCATCGAGGCCGAGCGCGGCCAGACCAGCGACGTGCTCGGGCAGGTCGACTACATGCTGGTCGGCGTGCCGCTCTCCCTGCGCTACGATTCGACCGACAGCCAGCTCGATCCGACCCGCGGCATCAGGGTCGCTGCCTCGGTCACGCCCTATGCCGCCTTCGGCGACAACGCTGCGCCGTTCATCCAGAGCAAGGCCTCGATCTCCGGCTATTACGCGCTCGACGAAGACGCCCGCTATGTCCTCGCCGGCCGGATCGGGCTCGGCTCGATCGCCGGCGCCGACCTCGATGAAGTGCCGGCGACGCGGCGCTTCTATGCCGGCGGCGGTGGCTCGGTGCGCGGCTACGCCTATCGCACGCTTTCGCCGCTCGGCCCGCTCAACCGCCTGACCGGCGGGCGCAGCCTGTTCGAAGCTTCGGTCGAGGCCCGGATCAAGATCACCAACACGATCGGCATCGTGCCCTTCTTCGATGCGGGCATGGCCTTCGCGTCGCAGTTCCCGAGTTTCAAGGAAAAGATGCAGTACGCGGCAGGACTTGGCCTGCGCTACTATACGCCGATCGGGCCGATCCGTCTCGATGTCGCCGCGCCGCTCAACCCGCGCAAGGGCGACAAGCCGGTCGCGCTCTATATCAGCATCGGGCAGGCCTTCTGATGGGCAAGCTCCGCATCTCGCGACTGCTCGCTGGCCTGGGGGCCCTGCTCATCGCCGCGACGCTGGTCGTCTTCACCGGCCTCGGCGGCTTTGCCCAGAACGCCGGCGACCGCGGCGTCCTCGCCGATCTGATCTCGAAGGCGCTTTCCACCGATGGCAGTCAGGTCTCGATCGGCGCTGTCGACGGCGCGCTCTCCTCCGACGCGACCATCCGCGACATCGTCATCTCCGACCGCGACGGCCCCTGGCTCAGGCTCGATCGTGCCCGGCTGATCTGGACCCGCTCGGCGCTGCTGCTGCGCCGGCTAGAGGTCAACCGGCTGGAGATCGGCAAGCTTGAGATCCTGCGCAAGCCCGTACCGGAACCGGGCGCCCCCCCGCCGGCCGACAACGCGCCGATCCTGCCGGAATTGCCGCTCAAGGTGATCGTCGAGGCCTTCCAGCTCGGCGAGCTCGCGCTCGGCCCGACCGTGATCGGCGCGCCCGCCAGATTGTCGGCGACCGGGGCGGCCCGTCTCGGCCCGCCCAATGAAGGCCTCGACTTCCGGCTCGCCGGGCGCCGGCTCGACATGGGCGGCAGCCTGGATGTCAATCTGCGCTTCGTGCCGCAATCGACGCAGCTCCAGCTCGCGGTCAAGCTCGACGAGCCGGCCGGCGGGCTGATCTCGACCATCGCCGACCTGCCGGACCGCCCGCCGGTCAAGCTCGACCTCACCGGCGACGGCCCGCTCGACCGCTTCCGCGCGACGCTCGCCTTCGCTGCCGGCCCGACCATCGGCGCCAGCGGCACGGCTGATCTCAGCCGCCAGGGTGCGGCACGCCGGCTCCTGCTCGCGCTCGATTCGCGCATCGCCGGCCTGATGCCGCCGCCGGTTGCGCCGGTCTTCGAGGGTTCGACCCGGCTCGACGGGACGCTCGCCTTCGCCGATAGCGGTGCCGTCTCCGTCGACCAGATGGCTCTGGTCTCGGCGCTGGCCCGGCTCGACGTGAACGGCCTCTATGGCGCCGACAAGAACCTCGACTTCAAGATCACCGCCGCTGCCCGTCCCAATGCCGAAGGGCGCACCGTCGCCTCCGGCGCCGAGATCGCCAAGCTCGCCTTCGATGCGACGATCCGCGGGCCGGCCGCCGGGCCGCGCATCAACGCCAGCCTACAGGCGGAGGGCGCGAGCGTTCCCATGGGCAAGCTCGGCAAGCTCGATTTCACCTTCACCGCGACGCCGACCGGCGCGCTGAATGATCCGGCGACACGCACCGTGCTCGTCTCCGACGGGGAAGCCTCCGGCGTCGCCCTTACCGATCCCGGCCTGGCGCGCTTCATTGGCGATCGCCTGCGCTTCACCTTGCGCGGCACGGCTTCTGAGGGCGGTGGCGGCGAGTTCGAGACGCTGAAGCTTGCCTTCGGCGGGGCGGAGCTCGGCTATGCCGGCCGCCTCGATCCGGCCCGCATCCTCGGCAAGGTGCAGGCGCGCCTGCCGGATCTGTCGCGCCTCAGCACGCTCGCTGGCCGCACGCTCAAGGGCTCCGCCGCCGTCAGCGCCGATGTCGATGCCGAGCCGAAGAAGCGCCTCTATGCGGTCAAGCTCGATGGCGGCGCCGAATCGCTGACGCTCGGCCAGGAGGCGCTCGACCGGCTGCTCGCCGGCAAGCTTACCCTCGGTGGCGAGATCCGGGTGCCCGCCAGCAGCGGCCTCGTCGTCAACGGACTGCGCATCGCCGGCACCCATGTCGCGGCGACGGCCGACGGCGCACTCGGCGCGCAAGGCTCGAGCCTGAAGGCCAACATCGCCATTCCCGATCTGCGCCGCGCCGATCTTAAACTGTCGGGGCAGGGCGCGTTCGATGCGACGCTGACCGGCCCGCTCGACAAGCTCGACGCAACGCTGAAAGCCGGTATCAGCAACGCTACCGCGCTCGGCCGGCCGGTGCCGCGCCTGGCGCTCGACGCCACGCTGCGCGATCTGCAAGGCGCTCTCTCTGGAGATGCCAGGCTCTCCGGCGAAGTCGATGGCAGGCCGGCGACAGGTGTGTTGCGCTTCGCCAAGCGCGATCCGGGTGGGTGGGCGGTGCCGCAGCTCGATATCGCCATCGGCTCGGTCACCTTGAACGGCGCGCTCGATCTTGACGCCTCCAATCTGGCCGAGGGCAACCTCAAGCTCGCGGCACGCAATCTCGACGATCTTTCGGCTCTGGCGCTCGCCAAGCTGGGCGGCCGGATCGAGGCCGATGTGAAGCTGGCGCGCCCGACCGGCGGCCAGAATCTGGATCTCAAGGCCAGCGCGCAGAAGCTTGTTGCACCTAGCGTTTCGCTCGATCGGCTCGACGCCGACATCGCCATTGTCGACGCGCTGCGTAAGCCCTTGATCAACGGCGCCGTCCAGATCGATCGCGCCGTCATCGCCGGCGAGCCGGTAAGCGCGATCCGCCTCGTCTCCAAGGGCGGGGCCGATGCCAGCGACATCAGCCTCGATGCCACCGCACGCGGCTTCTCGCTCGCCTCGAAGGGGCGGCTCTCGGTCGCCGATCCCCTGCGCTTCGATCTCGCCAGTTTCACTGCGACCCGCGACGGCCGCAGGATCGCGCTGGCCAAGCCGGCGAGCTTCACCGCGATCGACGGCGGTGTTTCCATCCGCGATCTTTCCATCGCGCTCGACGGCGGCCGGATCGCCCTCGACGGCGAGGTGGGCAAGGCGCTCGACCTGCGCTTTGCCGCGCAGAACGTGCCGCTCTCGGCCGCGCGCCTGGCGTCGCCGACGCTCGATCTCTCCGGCACGCTCGATGCGGAAGCGACGATCAAGGGCACGCCCGAGGCGCCGACCGGCCCCTGGCGGGTCCGCATCGCCCGCCTCGTCGCGCCGCAGACGCGCTCCGCCGGCTTGCCGCCGATCGAGATTTCGGGGCAGGGCGCGCTCGATGGCCGCCACACCAGCCTCGACGCCAGCCTGAATGCCGGCCGCTTCGTCAGCCTGACCGCCAAGGGCAGGGCGCCGCTCGGCGGTGACGGCGCGCTCGACCTCTCCATACAGGGAAAAGCCGACGCTCAGCTCGCCAACGCCCAGCTCGCAGCCGACGGCCGACGCTTGACCGGCCAGCTCGCGCTCGACCTGCGTGCCGGCGGCACACTCGCCGCACCGCGTTTGTCCGGCGGCGCGACACTCTCCGGCGGCAGCTTCAGCGATGCGCTCCAGGGCGTGAAGCTGACCGGGCTCGAGGCGCGCGTCGCGGCCAACGGGCCCGATCTGGTCATCGAGCGTTTCGCGGCGCAGACACCCGGCGGCGGCACGCTCTCGGCCCGCGGCAACGTCAAGCTCGATCCCGCGGCCGGTTTCCCCGGCACGATCCGCATCGAGGGCCGGCGCGCCCAGCTCGTCGACAGCGGGCTGGTCCGGGCGGTCGCCGATCTCAATCTCGACCTTGCCGGCCCGCTGGCGCAGCGGCCACGCATCGGCGGACGCATCGATGTCGTCACCATCGAGGTCGCGGTGCCCGATCGCCTGCCGTCGAGCTCGCGGCCGATCGACGGCATCCGCCATGTCAATGCCAAGGGCCAGGCAGCGGCCCGCCTCGCCGCCGAGCGCAAGGCCCGCGCTGTGGCGAATCGCAAGGGCGCGCGCGCGCCGGCCTTCGACGCCGTGCTCGACATCACCGTCTCGGCTCCGGGGCGCGTCTTCATCCGCGGCCGCGGCATCGATGCCGAGCTCGGCGGCGACCTGCGCGTCGGCGGCACCTCCGGCGCGCCGGCCCTGATCGGCGGCTTCGATCTCCGGCGCGGACGACTCAACCTCGCCAGCCAGCGCCTCGACTTCAGCAAGGGCCGCGTCACCTTCTCCGGCGACGTCATGCCCACGCTCGACTTCGTCGCCGAGACCAGAGCCGCCGATGTCACCGCGCGGATCATTGTCTCCGGCGAGGCTTCGGCGCCGGAGTTCACCTTCACCTCCTCGCCCGAGCTGCCGCCTGACGAGGTGTTGTCGCGCCTGCTCTTCGCTCGCGCCTCCGGCTCGCTCTCGCCTTTCCAGGCGCTTCAGCTCGCGCAGACTGCCGCGCAATTCTCCGGCGCCGGAGGCGACGATGTCTTCGAACGCATCCGTCGCTCGCTCGGCGTCGACAATCTCGATGTGCAGGTGGGGCCGGGCGGCCCGACGGTCGGCGTCTCCCGCGCGATCTCCGACAACATCACCCTCGGGGTGAAGGCTGGCGCCAAGCCCGAGGACAGCGGCGTCTCGGTCGGCATCGACGTGACCCGGCGCCTGAAGCTCCAGGCCGAGACCAATGCCGACGGCAGCGCTGCTGTCGGCGTCGGGGCCGAGTGGGAATACTGAGCCCCGCATTCGCTCCGCCGCCCGCCGAGGCCTCCTCCGTCATTCGGGGGCAGCGCGCAGCGCTTGAGCCCGGAACCCATGAACACGATGGTGGCATGAAAAGGTGCCGTGGCCCGAGCTCGCGCCTTTGGCCTGCTTTGGAAGGACGGCGAGATTCGCCTGCTGCGTGGCGCCGTCGGGCGACTCAGGCGCAGGCCATGACCCATGAGATTCGCCGCCAGGCGGGCCAGGAAGCTCGCAAACGGCCCGGTTCGGTTAACGCCCTCTTAAGTTTGCCGGTCAAAGCGTGGCCCGGCTGCAACACCGGGGGGTAAAGCGGGTCCTCGGCGGGGACTGTGGCGTGATCGTGGTTGATTGGCGGCCGGGCATTCGTAATGGTGACTGTGCGGCGGGACGTTCCCGGTCGCTGTTTTTCGTCTTCGCCTCCGAACGGTTCGGGGACGCGGGCGAAAGACCGGGATAGGCGGGTTCGCCGGACAGGTCTCCTGGGGCCACCGGATAGGAACACGCCGACGCCCGAGGGTCTCGAAACTCTTTTGGAGGTTATCAAATGAAGCTCGTAAAGAGCCTCCTCCTCGGTTCCGCCGCCGGCATCGCCGCGGTTGCCGGGGCTCAGGCCGCCGACCTTCCTTCGCGGAAGGCCGCTCCGGTCGAATACGTTCGCGTTTGCTCCGCCTACGGCGCGGGCTTCTTCTACATCCCGGGCACCGACACCTGCCTGCGCGTCGGTGGTCGTGTCCGTGCTGAATACACGGTCGGCACCCGCTACGGCGACGCCCAGGACGCTTACGGCACCCGCTCGCGCGGTCGCCTGAACGTCGACGCTCGCACCGCGACTGCCTACGGCACGCTGCGTACGTTCTTCCGCTACGAGCTGACGGTCAGCTCGGGCTTCTATGCCGGCACCATCGGTGGCAACCAGGGCATCATCGCCCCCGGTCAGGCTCGTAACGGCGCCGCCGGCCCGGGCACTGCCTCGAACCTCGATCTGGCCTTCGTCCAGTTCGGCCCGATCACCGCTGGTCGCGCTCAGTCGTTCTTCGACTTCTATGCGAACGACTTCGGCTTCTCGACGATCCGTACGGCTGACTCGCGCCTCAACCTGTTGGCTTACACCGCCACCTTCGGTTCGGGCTTCTCGGCCACGGTCTCGCTGGAAGATCGCAACACCGGCACCGGCCAGCGTGAGAACGGCGCTTTCGGTCGCTTCACCGGCGCTGGTCTGACCCTCGGCGGTCAGGACTTCCCGGACATCGTTGCCTCGCTCCGCGTCGATCAGGGCTGGGGTTCGGCTCAGCTGTCGGGCGCGTTCACCCAGCGTAAGGTCCTCTCGACCTTCACCGCTGCTGGCGTTCTTACCCAGGCCAGCTCGGACGAGTACGGCTGGGCCATCCAGGGCGGCGTGAAGATCAACCTGCCGATGCTTGCGGCTGGCGATCACCTGTTCCTGCAGGCCGCTTACGCCGACGGCGCTCTCGGCTACCTCGGCTGGGGTGGTCAGTACGGCTCGGGCCGCCAGACCTCCTCGATCGCTGCCAACCAGCTCGTGATCGGCGATCTTGGCGTCTCGGTGCTCGGCAACGCCAAGACCTCGACCGGCTGGTCGGTTGTGGCGGGTCTGCGTCACTTCTGGACCCCGCAGCTGCGTTCGGAGCTCTACGGCTCGTACTCGGAACTCAAGCTCGGCTACGTCCAGGCCGCCGGCCTCTACGCCGCTGGCGCTCCGGTCCGCTCGCTTGATCCGAAGGAGCTCATCGTTGCTGGTAACCTGATCTGGTCGCCGGTTTCGGGCCTGGATATCGGTGTCGAGGTTCTCTACACCCGTACCGAGCTGGCCTCGCGCGTTCTGCAGGTCGACAACAACGGCGCTCGCGTCGGTGGCTTGGCCGGCGTCAAGAGCGACGACGCCTGGGCTGGTCGTCTCCGCATCCAGCGCGACTTCTGATCGATCATCCGATCGTTCAAGGGAGGCCCCGGGGAAACCCGGGGCTTCTTTCGTTTTGGGCCGATATTCGCAGCGCGAAAACCCATCTGATCGTCACAAGGGCTGGGCGGTCCCTTGCTTGACTCAGGGATACGATAGGGCGTGATTGGAGCAGGTTGCGAGCGTCGGGATTCGACGCGTGCGGCCCGAGGACGAGGCGGGGATTTCGGCATGGCGCGGCAGGCCGGGTGGCTCTGGGGGCTCGTTCCGCTGTCCTTGGTCTGGGCGGCCGCCAATGCGCTGAACACCGAGCCCGTCCGCCGTGATATCGAGGCGAGGGCGCTTGCGGCGAGCGCGGTCGCCGGGTCGGCCGCGGGCGCGCGCGGCGTCTCGGTCCGCGTCAGCGGGCGCGACGTCTATCTGGATGGCGAGGCCGTCACGGCCGATGGCGCCAGCAAGGCGCTGGCCCAGCTTCAATCGGAATTCGGCGTCCGGCGCGTGCTCGGCGGGCTGACTCAGGTCATCGCTCAGAGACCCTATAGCTGGTCGGCGACGCGGCAGGGCAATCTCGTGACGTTGTCCGGATTCGTGCCCGACGAGGCGACGGCCATGGCGACGCTGGCGGCGGCGCGGGCGCTGGGCCCGGGGTTGAAGGTCGACGACCAGCAGAAGGTCGCGTTCGGTGCCCCCGTCGGTTTCGCCGAACTTGCAACGCGGCTGATGCGCGATCTCGGCCAGCTCTCCACCGGCAAGGTCGCGCTGGACGATTCCCGCTATTGCGTCGAAGGCACGGCGGCGACGCCGGAAAGCTTCCAATCCTTGCGCGAGAGCGCTGCCAGCGCGTCGCCGAAAGGCTTCACGCGCGTCGACTGCATGCTCAGCCCGGCGACGGTGAGTCCCTATCGCTGGAGCGCGGAAAAGACCGCGTCCGGCGCCGTCACGGTCACCGGCTACTACCCCTCCGATGCGGCGCGTCGCGAGATCGGAGCGTTGCTCGGCCGCGCTTTCTCCTCCGCCGGAGCCGTGACCGATCGCATGCTGCAGGCTGCCGGCGAGCCGCCAGCTTTTGCGAGCAGGGTGGCGCGTGCCATCGCCGATCTCGCTCGTCTGCGCAGCGGCAAGGTCGAGCTCGATGGCGCCGCCTATCGCATCTCCGGACAGGGACCGGACGGTTACGAGGCCTGCGAGGCACTGAAGCTGAACATCGCGCAAGGCGACGGTCCCGATTCTGTCGCGCTCGCCAGCGTCACTTGCCCGCCACCTCCGCCGCCGGCGCCGAAGAGCGAGCCTGCGCCGGCTCCATCGGTCGACGTGCCGCCGACCGGGCCGGCAACACCGAGCGTGCCTGCTCCGGCCAGCCAGCCATCGGCTCCGGTCAATCCGATCCCTGCCGCGCCTGGCCCGGCTGCAACCGCCGAGCCGCGGCCAGCGCCGCCTATCGCCCCGCGGCCGCTGCAATGGCGGGCCGAGAAGTCCGAAAGCGGTATCGTCCTGTCCGGTGCCGCGCCCGACGCTGCGGCCAAGGCGGCTGCACTGGAGGCGGCGCGCGCGACGCTGTCCGGCGGCGAGGTCATTGATCGGACTGTGATCGAAGCTGGTCCACGCAGCGGTCCCGACTATGGCGAGGCGACCCGCTTCGCCCTCGGGCTCCTCGGCAGGATGGCGCAGGGCAGTGTCTCGCTGGCGGGTTCTGCACTCAGCCTCACTGGCGCGGCTGCGGACAAGGCCGGCTGGCAGGCCTTGGACGACGCTCTGAAAGGCAAGGCCTTGCCTGCCGGGCTCTCGCTCTCGGGCCGGCCCGCGCTGACCCTGCGCAGCTATGGCTTCAGCGCCTCCATCGACAGATCCGGCGGCTATCTCAGCGGCTATCTGCCCGACGCCGCGGCGAAGGACGCCATCGCGGCCCTGATCGAGGCCTCGCCGTTGCGCGGTCGCATCAGCGACGAGACCGAGATTCTGCCGGCGGCTCCGACCGGATTCGGGGTTGCGGCGCGCGGCGCGGTCCAGGACCTGCTGCGGCTCGATCTGGGCTCGGCTAGCGTGGTCGATCGCGAGGTCAATGTCCGCGGTTTGACCTGCCGCGCGCTGATCCGTGACGAGGTGCAGACCAATCTGGCGAGCGGCTTGCCGGACAGCTTCTCCGGCAAGGCCGAGATCGGCATGCGCCAGACCGGCTGCGTGATCGATCCGCCGAGCAGCTGCCAGAACGAGCTCGATGCGCTGACCCAGCGCTACTACGTGATGTTCGGCCAAGGCACTGCGGTCGTGACGCTCGATCCGGTGACCGAGCGGGCGATGACGGAGGCTGCCGCCATCCTCAAGCAGTGCCCGGCGTCGCGTGTCACCATCGAGGGCCATGCCAATCTCGACGGTGAGCGCAGCGGCTTCAACAATCTCGATCTGTCGAGCCGGCGGGCGCTGCGGGTCCGCGAGGAGCTGATCCGTCGCGGCATCGGGCCGGCCCAACTCGAGGTCAAGGGCTACGGCACCGACCGGCCGCTGGTAGCCCATGGCGATCCGGAGGCGCGGGTGAAGAACCGCCGCGTCCAGTTCACCGTGGCGAAGTAAGGAGGGAGCGATGCTCTATCTCGCGACCCAGTTCGCCTGGTTTCTCCTCGCCGCCTTCGCGATGGGCCTCGTCTTTGGCTGGCTGACCGGCCGCGGTGGCCCGCGTGGTTTCGCTGGCGGCCCGGTCCTCGGCCTCGCCATGCTCTGGGCCGCGCTGGCGGCGCTGGTCTGGCTTCGGCTGGTCAACGATCAGGCGGCGTTCTGGATCGAGACGGCGCTGCTCTATCTGCTCGTCTATGCCGCCGGCTGCCTGATCGGCAGCCTGTTCGCCGGTGAAGGCGAGGCGCTCCCGGCGCTTGCCGCCCCGGCACCGCGCCTTGCCTTGCCGCAGCCTGCTCCGGCTCTTCCCCCACCGGTCGCGAAGGTCAAGGCCAGCGAGGCAGCGACGGGCGAGCCGGCTCCCATGCCGAAGGTGGAGGGCGAGGATGCGATCGCCGGCAAGCGCCCGGCCGGCTTCATCGCCGCCCACGGCGGGCAGGCCGACGATCTCAAGCTGATCAAGGGAATCGGCCCGCAGAACGAGGCGCGCCTGCATGCGCTCGGCATCTGGCACTTCAGCCAGATCGCCGCCTGGACCCCTGAAAACGTCGAGTGGATCGGCACTTATCTCGCTTTCCCGGGGCGGATCGAGCGTGAGAACTGGGTGGCACAGGCGGCTGCGCTGGCACGAACCGCGACGACGGTCGAGCCGGTGACGGCGATCCCGCTCTCCGGAGCGGCGCTCGAAGGCAAGCGCCCGAGCAACCTCCTGCCGGGCGCTCGCGGCGGCAAGCCGGACGATCTCGGCCTGATCGATGGCATCGGCCCGGCGATCGCCGAGACCCTGAACACGCTCGGCATCTGGCATTTCGACCAGATCGTCGCGCTGGGGCCGGACGAACTGCGTTTCCTCGCCCATCACACCGGCTTCCCGGGCCGCAATGTCGCGGAGCAGTGGCAGGCGGAGGCGAAGATCCTCGCCGGCGGCGGCGAGACCGCGCATTCGCGGGCGGTCAAGGCGAAGCGCCGCAAGAGGAAGCGCTGAGCGGCTCAGGCCGCCTACTTCTCCGCCTTCGCGATCAGCCGGCCGATGCGGCGGACCATGTCCTTGCTGCCGAGCAAAGGCGCATGACCCTGGCCCGGCGCGGTGAAGGTCTCGCAGCGCGGATGGCGCCGGCCCATCTCGTCCAGCGTCTTTTCCGCCAGCAGGTCGGAATTCTCGCCGCGGATCGCCAGCACCGGGACATGGTTCAGCGCCGCGAAATAAGGCCAGAGCTCGGGTAGCGGCGCTTCGAGGTCGAGCTCCTCCAGCGTCTTCAGCAGGCGCGGATCATAGTCTGGGACCAGCGCGCCGTTGCGCTCGGTCCAGGTCCGGCGCGCCATGATCTCCCATTCGGCCTCGCCGAAGAGCGGGAACTGCTGGTCCGAGAGCCGCTTCAGGATCTCGGCGCCTTCGGCGAAGCTGCGCGGCGTCGGCAGCTTGCCGACATAGCCGCGGATGCGCAGCAGGCCACGCGCGTCGATCACCGGCCCAACATCGTTGAGGACAGCGCCGCGGATCGCAGCAGGCCTTGCCGCGCCGAGAGCCATGGTCAGGAGGCCGCCGCGCGACGTGCCGACGAAAACTGCCTCTTCGACGCCGGTCGCTGCCAGGACCTGCATGAGATCGTCGAGTTCGACGCGGATGTCGTAGTCGTGCCAGTCCTTGGCGTAGTCGGAGCGGCCGCGGCCGCGATAGTCGAGCGCCAAGACACGCCTCGGCCCGTCTTCCGCCAGCGCCAGCGCGAGCTCGTGGAAATCGGCGGAGGTGCGCGCCAACCCCGCGAGGCAGACGATCGGGAGGTTTGGCGCCGCCTGTGGCCCATACTCGCGGATGTGCAGCTTCAGCCCGTCGCGGGCGCTGATGAAGAGGGAGCGGAAGCCGGTATCGGCGGTCATCATGATCTCGAATGCGTCGTCGCCAGCCCGCACCTTAATCACGGCCGCAAGCGACAGGAAAGCAGGCCTGGCCGGCTCGCGGCTATGCCTGGCTGCATAATGAGCCTTGCAGGGGTCCGCATGGACAATGCGGGAGCGTCATGCGCTCGTTCGAGCGCGCGGCATCGCCAGCAGCGAGGGGGCCATGGTCGACAAGCGGGTCTGTTTCGATTTCGAGGTGGCCTTCTCCAATGGCGGAGGCATTCAGGGGCAGGATTTTCGTCTCGACATTGCCGGTGACGATATCTCGGACGACGAGCTTGCGGCCTACATCATCAAGGACCTGCGCCTGCTGATGGTTGGCGAGGTCCGCATTCTCAACAAGGTGATCATAGAAGAGCGTCACAAGCGGGCGCCGCAGTCGCCGGACGAGGTGGTGCAAGGGCTCGACGACCTTTTCGTCGATCTCAGCCATACGATCGAGTCGGGGATGATCACGTACAAGGGGATGCCTGCCCCGCTGATCTGCGACCACCTTTCCCGCGGCAAGTCGCGCGAGTTCTATGCCGAAGGCACCGAGTTTCAGATCGGCCGCATCGACCTGGTTGCCAATACCGGCACCTATATCGATATGCCGTTCCACCGCTATGCCACTGGCCACGACCTGGCGGGGCTGCAGCTGCGGCGTGTGTCGGATGTGCCGGCCGTCGTGGTTCGGGTCGAAGGCGCGGCCGGGCGGGCGATCGACTGGCACCATTTCGTCCCTGTCGCGTGCACCGGACATGCGGTGCTCGTCCATACCGGCTGGGACCGGCACTGGCGCACGGACGCCTATTTCGAAGGGCATCCGTTCCTGACCGAGAAGGCGGCTCTCTATCTGCGCGACCAGGGCGCCGTGCTCGTCGGGATCGATTCACTGAATATCGACGACACCGCCGGTGGGGCCCGGCCGGTGCACTCCGTCCTGCTCGGCGCCGATATCCCGATCGTGGAGCATCTCACCGGGCTGGGCGGGCTGCCGGCCTCCGGTTTCCGCTTTTCCGCCGTTCCGCCCAAGATCAGCGGCATGGGCACCTTCCCGGTGCGGGCGCATGCACGACTGGTCGCGGAATAGCGCGGCGCAGCGGTCAGGCGCTCAATCCCGCTTGCCGCCGCGCTTCAGATCGTAGTCGATCATATAGGCCGTGCGCTGGTTGAGGCGCTGGCGATAGACCTGCAGGTTTTCCATCACCCGCTGCACATAGTTGCGGGTCTCGGTGAAGGAGATGCGCTCGACCCAGTCGACGGCATCGACCTCGGGCGTGCGCGGATCGCCATAGGCGGCGATCCACTTCTTCACATTGCCGGAGCCGGCATTATAGGCGGCGAAGGTCAGGATATAGGAGCCGCGCCAGTCGCCGAGCAGGTCGTTGAGATGGGCCGCGCCCATCTTGGCCGAATAGAGCGGGTCCTTGGTCAGCTTGTCGAGCTCGAAGGGCATCTGCGCCCGTCGCGCCGTCTCGCGCGCCGTTGCCGGCATCATCTGCATCAGCCCGAGCGCGCCGGCATGCGAGACCGCGCCTGGATCGAAGGCGCTTTCCTGGCGGGCGATCGCGTGGACGATGGCGCGCTCCATCGGATCGCCAACCGACGGGAATTCCGGTACGCCGAAGGTCGGGAAGGCGGCCTCGTCGAGCGGGAAGCCGCGCTGCAGCGAAATCTTGCCGATGGTCAGCAGGGTCCTGGCGTCGGCGCGCTGGCGCGCGATGTCGGCGATCGCCTCGAGCGCGGCGGCATCGTGCAGGCGCTGCGACAGGTCGATCAACAACTGGCCGGCGAGATCGGGCGCCTCGATCGCATAGAGCAGCTTGGCCGCCTTGAAACCGGGCAGATGCGCCAGCGGCGCCGCGATGGTGCGCCGCACCGGCAGGTCGGTGAGGCCGAGGCGGGCGCGGGCGAGCTGGCCGTAATAAGCGACGGGGTGCTCGGCGGCACGGGCGTAGAAGGTCTTCGCGTCGTCGCTCTTGTTCAGCGCATCGGCGGCACGGCCCTGCCAATAGGCGGCGCGCGCTACAGAGATCGGCGTCTCCGCGATCTTGGCGGCTTCGGCGAAATGCTTCGCCGCCCGCTCGGCATCCTTCTCGAAGCGCAGCGCGATCCAGCCCGCATGCCATTCGGCGTCGATGCGCTCGGCTGCATCCTCGGCGCCATGCCCGGACGCGACCGCATAGGCGCCCTTGGCGTCGCCGTCGTCGAGCAGCTTGCGGGCGATCAGCCGGCGCTCTTCCCACCAGCCGTCGCCGTCGCCGAGCACGCCTGGGTCGCGCGGTACCTCGGCGATCGCCTTGGCCGCATCGGCCGGCTTGCCGGAGCGGCGCGCCTGCTGCGCCTGCAGAAAAGCGAAGGAGATGTCCTTCTTCAGGGCGGCCGGCACCGCGTCGATCTGCTTTTGCGCGATCGGGCCCTTGGCCTTGGCGCTGGCGAGCCGGACCTTGGCCAGTGCGACATAGTCCTGCGAGACGCGTGCCGCGTTGCGCAGCGCCTCTTCGCTCTTGCCGGCGAAGAGATAGCGCTCGGTGCGCAGGCGATGGTCGGCGACGGTGAGCTTCTCGCCGAAATTGTCGAGCACGATCTTCTCGAGCCCGGCGCCGAGATGGTCCTTGAGCCAGATCCGGCGCGCCAGCGCCAGCGCCTCGTCCGCCTTGCCCTCGGCGGCGAGGGCTCGCGCCAGCGCGACGCGTCCGGCGGGGCTGATCGGCTCGCGGCCGTGGAAGAAGGCACGCACGGTCTCGGGCGAGCGCCGGTCGGTCAGCAGCGCTGCTTCGGCGCGCCGGCGGAACGGCGTCGTACCGGGATAGTTCGGGAAGGCGTCGAGGAATTCGGCGATGCGCTCGAAGCTGACGACATTGGCGAGGCTGCGCAGCGCCACCCATTCGAGCATGCCGCGCACCGCCTTGTCGTCGATGCCGCGGGCGATGGCGTCGCCATCCTCCAGCCTTCCGGCGCGATAGGCCGCCACGGCCTTCTTCAGCGGTTCGAGGTCGACGCGCTCTTCCGGCCGGGCGATGTCGGCCGGCGGAACGCGCGGTGCTGCCGGCTCGGTCTGCGGCGCGAGCGAGGCCGTCACGCCGACATCGACGCTCGCAGGTCCGGGATCGTCGCTCGTATTGACGCGCGCCAGGCGCTCGATCTGCAATGGGTGCGAGCCGTCAGGGCCCGCGGAGCAGGGTCCAACAGCAACGAGGATAAGCGTCAGGCCAGCTCCGAAGAACCGTCGGCCCGGCGATAGCGCCATCAAGGGGTCCCCCCAAGCAAGCCGGATCGTAGCAGTAGGCCATGCTCCCGCAGGGAGCTTTATGAAGTCCTAACCATGCCGCCACGATTTTTGATGGGTTGCCGGCTTTGCGGACTGCGGCTGAAAGGCTATGTCTGTCGCCCGTTTCACGCCGAACTTTGTCGTTTTCAGGACCGTCCATGACCAAGCATGCGCCACTCACCGGTTCGATGCCCGCGCTGGTGACGCCGTTCAAGGGCGGCAAGATCGACGAGGCGACGCTACGCGCTTTGGTCGACTGGCAGATCGAGAGCGGCTCGACCGCGCTCGTTCCGGTCGGCACCACCGGCGAAAGCCCGACGCTCAGCCATGACGAGCACGGCCAAGTCACCGAGATCGTCATCGACCAGGCCAGGGGCAGGGTGCCGGTCATCGCCGGCGCCGGCTCGAACAACACCACCGAGGCGATCTCGCTGGCCAGGCATGCCGAGAAGGCGGGCGCCCAGGCCGTGCTCGTGGTCACGCCCTATTACAACAAGCCGACCCAGGAAGGCATGTACCAGCACTTCAAGGCGGTGAACGACGCGATCGGCATCCCGATCATCATCTACAACATCCCGCCGCGCTCGGTGGTCGACATGTCGGTCGAGACCATGGCGCGCCTCTACGAGCTCAAGAACATCGCGGGCGTGAAGGATGCGACGGCCAATCTCGCGCGCGTATCGCTGCAGCGCCATGTGCTCGGACCCGATTTCATCCAGCTCTCGGGCGAAGACATGACCGCGCTGGCCTATATGGCTGCCGGCGGCCATGGCTGCATCTCGGTCGTCGCCAATGTCGCGCCCAAGCTCTGCGCCGACCTGATGGCTTGCGCGCTCAAGGGCGACTATGCCGGTGCCCTGAAGATCCAGGACCGGCTGGTGCCGCTGCACGACGCCATCTTCAAGGAGCCCGGCCTCGCCGGCGCCAAGCACGGTCTGAAGCGTCTCGGCCGGATCGAGGAGGAAGTCCGTCTGCCGCTGATGCCGGTGACGCCGGCGACCGGCGAGGTCATTCGCAGCGCCATGGTTCACGCCGGCCTGCTGAATGCTTAAGTAAGGTGATCGGTCCCGCTATTTGCGGCCGCCGGTTGCCGGAGTGTTTCGATGAGTAAGCCCGATCCCGAGCGCTACAAGCTTGCGGCCGACAACCGCAAGGCGCGCTACAACTATGCCATCACCGAGACGCTGGAAGCCGGCATCGCCCTCCAGGGCACCGAGATCAAGTCGCTGCGCGGCGGCAAGGCGACGATCGGCGAGAGCTATGCCGGGCCGATGGGCACCGAGCTCTTCCTGTTCAACGCCCATATCCCGGAATATCTCGAAGCCAACCGCTTCAATCATGATGTCCGCCGGCCGCGTAAGCTGCTGCTGCACCGCCGCCAGATCGACAAGCTGATGGGCGCGATCCAGCGCGAGGGCTACACCGTCATCCCGCTCAAGGTCTATTTCAACGACAAGGGCCGGGCGAAGGTCGAGCTCGGCCTCGGCAAGGGCAAGAAGCTGCACGACAAGCGCGAGACTGAGAAGGCTCGCGACTGGAACCGCGACAAGGCGCGCATCCTGAAGACGGGCGGATAGGCGCCCAATTCCTGCCTATCCGGCGGTCAGCCCGTCAGGCTCGACAAAACCTCCCTCTGGCGCCGAGTGAGGCAGCGACCAGCCGAAATAGACCTCGACCTCGACGATCTTGCCGTTCCGGATTGTCAGGATCTCGGTGTTGCGAAAGCCCTTGCCGTCGCGGCCTTCGCCCTCATAGGTCAAGAAGACCGTCTCGCCGCTCGCGATCAGGTGCTTGAACGTGCAGGTGCGGATGCGCTCGCTGTTCGGCCAGCAGCGCTCGAAATAGGTCGCGCGATCGAGGCGATTGTCGAGCGGGCTGGTGAAATGGAAGTCATCGTCGAGCAGGGCTTCGATCGCTGCCCGATCCTTGTCGACATAAGCTTGGTAGCAGGCGCGCGCGATCGCGCTGACATCCGACATGGAACTGCCCCCCTTTTCCCGTTGCAGCCGTAACGGGAGAGGTCGGGGCAAGTTCCCTCTGTCAGCCCATCGCTTTCTTGAAGTTCTCGTTCGCCTTGTCCCAGTTCACCGTCTTCCACCAGGCGGCGAGGTATTCGGGTCGGCGATTCTGGTACTTCAGGTAGTAGGCGTGCTCCCAGACGTCGATGCCGAGCACGGCCTTGGCGCCTACCTCCAGCGGCGTGTCCTGGTTGGCCGTCGAGATGATGGCGAGCTTCTTGTCCTTGTCGACGACGAGCCAGGCCCAACCCGAACCGAAGCGCGTCGCGCCGGCCTGATTGACCTTCTGCACCAGCTCGAGCATCGAACCGAAGGCGCCGTCGATCGCGCTCTTCAGCTCCGCGCCGGGCTGCTGCGCGCCGCCCGGCGTCATCAGCTCCCAGAAGAAGCTGTGGTTCCAGTGCCCGCCAACATTGTTGCGCACGGCGGTGCGGACATTATCCGGGGCAACGCTGAGATCGGCGAGCACCGTCTCGATCGGCGTGGTGCGCAGCGCTTCCCACTGGCCCGCGGCCGCGTTGGCGCCGTTCACGTAAGCCTGATGGTGCAGCGAATGGTGGATGCGCATGGTCTGCGCGTCGATGGTCGGCTCCAGCGCCTCGTAGGCGTAAGAGAGCTTCGGCAGTGTGAAGACCGGCGGCGGAGCGGCGGGTGCCGGCGCAGGGGCCGCCTGCGCCAGGACCAGCGCCGGACGGGCAATCACGAAGGCTGAACCGGCGGCGAGGCCGGTGAGAAAGCTGCGGCGTTCCAAGGCGTGCCCTCCGGGTGTCGTTGCGGAAACAGAGGTTGCGCGAGCCGCAGCTGCGGTCAAGTGCCCGCGGCTCAAGGTCGCTGCTCCCTGCATCGACAACGCGACAGGGCAGGGCAGGTTCAACCTTCCGGCAGCTCGTCACCCTGGCGGATGCCGTAGCGCCGCTCCAGCCCCGGATTACCGGCGCCGGGCGCGCGCGCCGCGCGCTCGGCCGGGTCGCGGCCGACCTTCTGCATCAGGCTGGCGAGTTCGACGAACTCGTCGCATTGCCGGCGCAGATCGTCGGCGACCATCGGCGGATTGGTGTTGATGGTCGAGACCACCGAGACCTTGACGCCCTTGCGCTGGACCGCCTCGACCAGCGGGCGGAAATCGCCATCGCCGGAGAACAGGTAGATTTGGTCGAGATGGGGGGCGAGCTCGAGCATCTCGATGGCGAGCTCGATGTCCATGTTGCCCTTGACGCGCCGGCGGCCGGTCGCGTCGGTAAACTCCTTGGCAGCCTTGGTGACGACGCGGTAGCCGTTGTAGTCGAGCCAGTCGACCAGCGGTCTGATCGAGGTGTACTCTTCGCTTTCCACAAGTGTTGTGAAGTAGAAGGCACGGATCAGATTGCCGCGTCCCTGGAATTCCTTGAGCAGGCGTCGATAGTCCATGTCGAAGCCGAGCTGCTTCGACGTCGCGTAGAGGTTAGCTCCATCGATGAAGAGCGCGATACGCGGTTCACCTGCCATGCAATGGCTCCTGGCTTAAATACGGTCGATCAATAAGAATCGGCACGGATCTGGGTCGAATAATGTCAGGCTGACGCTCCAAATCGAGCGATCCTTCGGCGCTTATGTGGTGAATGTGGCGTACCGCGCAAGATTGGGAGCAGATTTTACCATTTTCACGTGCGAGCGCTGCAATATTCAGCTTTTTGGAAAATCCAATCCCATCTCGCGATAGCGCTCCGGATCGTCGCTCCAATTCTCGCGGACCTTGACGAAAAGGAAGAGGTGCACCTTCGCCTCGGCCGCTTCGGCGATCTCGACGCGCGCCTTCTGGCCGATCGCCTTGATCGTCTGTCCGCCTTCGCCGAGCACGATCTTCCGCTGGCCTTCGCGCTCGACATAGATCGTCTGCTCGATCCTGACCGAGCCATCCGGGCGCTGCTGCCAGCTCTCGGTCTCGACGGTCGAGCGATAGGGAAGCTCGTCGTGCAGCCGCTCGAAGATCTTCTCGCGGGTGATCTCGGCGGCAAGGAAGCGCAGCGGCGCATCCGAGATCTGATCCTCCGGATAGAGCCAGGGACCGGGCTTCAGCCGGCTCTCCAGCCAGGCGAGGATGTCCTTGACGCCATAGCCGGTCAGCGCCGCGACCATGAAGGTCGTCTCGAACTTGGACTGCTGGTTCACTGCTGCGGTGATGGCGAGCAGTTTCTCCTTCGGGATCGTGTCGATCTTGTTGAGGATCAGGAACTTCGGCTGCTTCAGCTGGGCGAGCCTTTCCAGCAGCGCGGTGTTCTCTTCATGGTCGAAGCGGCCGACATCGATCAGCACGCCGATCAGGTCGGCATCGGTTGCACCGCCCCAGGCGCTCGTCACCATGGCGCGGTCGAGCCGGCGCTTGGGCGCGAAGATGCCGGGCGTGTCGACGAAGATGATCTGTGTCGGGCCGGAGAGGGCGATGCCGCGGACCTGCGTGCGCGTCGTCTGCACCTTGCGCGAAACGATCGAGATCTTGGCGCCGACGAGCTGGTTCAGCAGCGTCGACTTGCCGGCATTGGGCGCGCCGATCAGCGCGACGAAGCCGCAGCGGGTTTGCTGGTCGCCCTCAGCCATGGTCGGCCTCCGCCCCTTCGTTCCACAATCCCTGCCGCCGCAGGAAGGCTTCGGCCGCCGCCTGCTCGGCCAGTCGCTTCGAGCGGCCTTCGGCCTCTGCTTCCAACAGCGAGCCGATCCTTACCGCGATCCGGAAGATCGGCGCATGGTCGGGGCCGGAGCGGCCGCGCTCGGCATAGGTCGGCGTCGGATGGCCCTGGCCCTGCGCCCATTCCTGCAACGCGGTCTTGGCGTCGCGCAAGGGCGTCACCGGCGTCAGCAGCCGCTCGCCGAAGCCGGCTTCGACGAGCTTGCGCGCGGCATCATAGCCGCCATCGATGAAGACGGCACCGATGATCGCCTCGCAGGCATCGGCCAGGATCGCCTTGTTCTTGCGCGCGCCGGAAAGGATCTCGCCCTCGCCGAGGCGAAGATGCGGGCCGACGTCCCAGGCGCCCGCCACCGCCGCGCAGGTCTCCTTGCGGACCAGGTCGGCGAGGCGGCGCGACATGTCGCCTTCCTCGGCCTGCGGGTAGGTGGTGAACAGCATGTCGGCGATCGAGAGACCGAGCACGCGGTCGCCGAGGAATTCGAGCCGCTGATAGCTCGCGAGCCGGCGCGGATCGGCGCTCATATGGGTGAGCGCCGTCTCCAGCAGGGTCCGGTCGCGGAAGCGGTAGCCGAGCCTGTCCTCGAGCCGCGAGAGTTCGGGCAGCTTGCGGCCGCTATCGCTGGGCTTGCTCACTTGATCGTCGAGAACATGCGGTTCCAGCGCACCGTCCAGGGCCACTCCCAGATGCGCCAGGCCGATGCGCCCTCGTCGATCGAGAAGAAGATGATCTCGGCGCGGCCGACGAAGTTCTCGAACGGCACATAGCCGACGCTGCGGTCGCGCGAATCGAGCGAGTTGTCGCGATTGTCGCCCATCATGAAGAAGTGGCCGGCGGGCACCGTGAACACCGGGGTGTTGTCGAAGGTGCCGGTGTCGCCCTCGCGCTCGATGATGTTGTGGCTGACCCCGTTCGGCAGGGTCTCGCGGTACTGGATCACGGGCGCCGAGCGGCCCCAGGCATCGGTGGTGACGAAATCGGCGATGCGCTCGCGCTTCACCGGCGCGTTGTTGATGTGCAGGATGCCGTCGATCATCTGGATGCGGTCGCCCGGCAGGCCGATGACGCGCTTAATGTAGTCGGTCGATCCGTCGCTCGGCAGCTTGAACACCGCGATGTCGCCGCGTTTGGGCTCCGCGGCCCAGACCCGGCCCTGGAACAGCGGCGGGCTGAACGGCATCGAGTGCTTCGAATAGCCGTAGGTGTATTTCGAGACGAACAGGTAGTCGCCGATCAGCAGCGTCGGGATCAGCGAGCCCGAGGGGATGTTGAAGGGCTGGAACAGCAGGGTGCGGATCACCAGGGCGATCAGCAGCGCCTGGACGACGACCTTGACCGTCTCGAGGATGCCGCCTTCGTCCTTGGTCTTGCTTTTGATCTCGGCGTCGTTCGCCACGCGGGGGCTCCTGCTGGATGCGTTTCGATTGCGCGGTCTAGCCGACTATCGGGCGGCGGACAACGAACGCGTGATATGACAAGGCGATATGGAAGAAGAGACGGCCCTTGCACGGGCCGAAGGCATGCTGTGCCGATACTCCTATCGGCCGTCGCCGAAAAGCCCCGAGGTGGTGTCCTCAGTGCAGGGTGCCTCTGCAAGCGCTGCCGAAGGCATGCCCGGCCTTGGGCCGGGGCCTTGGCGAAACGCTGCCCTCCGCGACCCCCTGCGTCTGCGCCAGATTGACGCTGGGTCCGCCTGCGATCACAGTCCCGTGATTGCAACCAAGGGGGGGAATCGGCATGAGCACGAGAAATTATGTCGCAGAGGCGATCGGAACCTTCTGGCTGACTTTCGCGGGCTGCGGCAGCGCCGTGATCGCGGCGGGCTTTCCGCAAGTCGGCATCGGGTTGCTTGGCGTCTCGCTCGCGTTCGGTCTGACCGTCGTCACCATGGCCTACTCGATCGGCCATATCTCCGGCTGCCATCTCAACCCGGCCGTCACGATCGGCCTCGCCGCCGGCGGGCGCTTCCCGACCGGTCAGGTGGTGCCCTACATCGTCGCCCAGGTCGTCGGCGCCATCCTCGCCGCCACCGTGCTCTACTTCATCGCAGTCGGCGCGCCCGGCTTCGATCTCGCCAAGGGCTTCGCCTCGAACGGCTATGGCGAGCACTCCCCCGGCAAATACGGCCTGGCCTCGTCCTTCCTGACCGAGGTGGTGATGACCATGATGTTCCTGTTCATCATCATGGGCGCGACCCATGGCAAGGCGCCGGCCGGCTTCGCCCCGCTCGCCATCGGCCTCGGCCTCGCCCTGATCCACCTGGTCAGCATTCCGGTGACCAACACCTCGGTGAACCCGGCGCGCTCTACCGGCCCGGCGCTTTTCGTCGGCGGCTGGGCTTTGCAGCAGCTCTGGCTGTTCTGGGTTGCCCCGATCATCGGCGGCGTGCTCGGCGGCGCTCTCTACCGCTGGCTGAGCGACGAGCCGAAGGGCCAGATCACCGGCGTCACCCCGGCTCCCGCCGAATAGCGCTATGCGAAACGAGGTCAGGCCTGGATCGGCCTGGCCTCGATCACCACGAAGGCCTGGGCTAGAGGCGGATCGTCGGTCAGCGAGACATGCACGACCGCCTCATGGCCCGGCGGTACCATCTGCGCGAGACGCGCTGCGGCGCCCCCGGTCAGCCGCATGGTCGGCCGCCCGCTCGGCAGGTTCACCACCTCCATGTCGCGCCAGAACACGCCGGAGCGAATGCCGGTGCCGAGCGCCTTCGAGCAGGCTTCCTTGGCGGCAAAGCGACGGGCATAGGACGCTGCCCGCGTGGCGCGGCGATCGGATTTCGCCTGCTCGCCCGGAGTGAATATGCGCTGCGTGAAACGCTCGCCGAAGCGGGCGAGCGAATTCTCGATGCGACGGATGTCGCAGAGATCGGAGCCGATGCCGAGGATCATGCCAGCGGTCTAGCTGGCCGCACGTCCTTCGTCCATCGCTCGCCGCATCACGGCGATGGCCGTCTCAAGCCCGACGAAGATCGCTTCGCCGATCAGGAAATGGCCGATGTTGAACTCGACGAAGTCGGCGACCCCGGCGAGCTTTCGGGCGGTGTCGTAGTCGAGCCCATGGCCGGCATGGACTTCGAGGCCCAGCGAGGCGGCAAAGGCTGCGCCATTGGCGAGCCGCTCGAACTCGGCTTGCGCCTTGTCGGCATGGCCGTCCGCCACGGCGTGGCACCAGGTGCCGGTATGCAGCTCGACCACGGGGGCACCGAGTTTCGCCGCCATCGCGATCGGCGCCTCGTCAGCCTCGATGAACAGCGATACGCGGCAACCCGCAGCCTTTAGGCGGGCGATCGGGGCAGCGAGCGCCCGCGCCTGGCCGACGACATCGAGCCCGCCCTCGGTGGTGCGTTCTTCACGCTTCTCGGGGACCAGGCAGGCGGCATGCGGCTTGAACCTCTCGGCGAGGCCGATCATCTCCTCCGTCGCGGCCAGCTCGAAATTGAGCGGCCTGGACAGTTCGGTTGCCAGCCTTGCCATGTCGGCGTCGCGGATATGGCGTCGGTCTTCGCGCAGATGGGCGGTGATGCCGTCGGCGCCGGCGGCCACTGCGAGAAGGGCGGCACGCACCGGATCGGGCAGGGCGCCGCCGCGGGCATTTCGCACGGTCGCGACATGGTCGATGTTCACACCAAGGCGCAAGCGGTTCTCGGTCATGGTCGCCCCTCCGTCCTCTGCCGTCTACGCCGCACTCGGCAGCGGTTCAAGGCAAGCAATGTGATCGACACCGTCAGCGTTCTTGATCAATTGATGCACGCAATGCGTGTGTTATCGGGGGATGCGCGAAATCTGCGGCGTGATTGTTGTTAAGTCCTGGAAACTAGCCTCCGAAAATTCCCTTGGGCGTTTTCAGACCTTTCATGCAGCTTCCCGCGAACCATCGGCAGTTCGAGAGCGAGGTTACCCCCGATCGGCGCGATGCGAACCGGTCGTCCGATCGCGCGCTCGGCCGCGTGATTGCCTGTTCGGGTTCGCGCGCCACGATAGCGGCAAGCGCGTCCGGGGCAGGGCCAGGCACGCTGGACGGCTGTGCGATCGGCCGCCTGCTCTCGATCAATCTCGGCACCAGCCGAATCGTTGGCCTGGTTTACGAGATGCGCGCGTTGGAATCGGCCTGGAACGAGGCCGGGTCCAATTCCATAGCAGTCGAGGTCGAGCTGCTCGGCGAGGTCGTCGATGACGAGAACGGCACTGCGCGCTTCGACAGCGGCATCACCACCTATCCGCCGATCGGAGCGCCGGCGCACCGCATCCGCTCGCGCGACCTCGAGCGGATCCACGATCTCGGTCAGCGCAAGGGCGTCGTCCTCGGCAGCCTGACGCAGGATGCGGGCGTCGCGGCGAGCGTCGACATCGAGCGCCTGCTGTCGCGGCATTTTGCCGTGCTCGGCACCACCGGTGTCGGCAAGTCGAGCGCAGTCGCGCTGATGCTGCGCAAGGCGGTCGCGGCCAAGCCGAATCTGCGCGTGCTGATCCTCGATCCCCACAACGAGTACGCCCACGCCTTCCCCGAAAACTCCGCGCGGATCGATGCGAGCACGCTCGACCTGCCGTTCTGGCTGTTCCGCTTCGAGGAGTTCGCCGACATCGTCTTCCGCGGCCGCTCTCCGCTGGAGGACGAGGCCGAGATCCTGCGCGAGGTCATCGCCGTCGCGCGCAGCCGCTACCGCACCGTGTCGCCGCAGGACATGGCGCGCGATCTTGGCAGCAGCGTGCTGAAGCGACCGCTGGAGTTCGGTGCCGCCCGTCGTCCGGCCGAAGCCAGCGGATCTGCCGAGCTCGCCGCGCCGTATCGCCTCGCCGATCTCTTCGCGGCAATCGACGAGCTGATCGGTCTCCACGAACTGCGTTATCCGCGCACGACCCTGCGGGCGCTCAGGGTGCGGCTGGAGACGTTGCACGGCGACCCGCGCTACGGCTTCCTCTTCGCCCATGCCAACAGCATGGACACGATCGCCCCGGTGATCAGCCAGGTCTTCCGCGTTCCGCATCGGGGCCGGCCGATCACCGTCTTCCAGCTCGCCGGGCTGCCCTCGGAGGTCGTCAACGCCGTCGCGTCCAGCCTGGCGCGACTCGCCTTCGATCTCGCCATGGCGAGCCGCGGCAGCTACGAGATCCTGCTGCTCTGCGAGGAGGCGCATCGCTATGTGCCGCAGGATCAAGCGCTCGGCTTCGCGCCGACGCGCCAGGCCATCGCCCGCATCGCCAAGGAGGGGCGCAAATACGGCGCTTATCTCGGCCTGGTGACGCAGCGTCCCGGCGAACTCGACCCGACCATCCTGTCGCAATGCTCGACCGTCTTCGCCATGCGTCTCGGCAATGATCGCGATCAGGAGATCATCCGGGCCGCGATCGCCGATGCCTCGGCCAGCACCATCGCCTTCCTCTCCTCGATCGGCAATCGCGAGGCGATCGCCTTCGGCGAGGCGGTCGCGACGACGATGCGCATGCGCTTTCTGGAGCAGCGACCCGAGGAACTGCCGGCGATGGCTGGTCGTATGCCGGCACAGGCGGAGCATCGCGAGCCGCTGGTCGAGGAGCTCGTCGCCCGCATGCGCGGACTCTGACGCCGTCGTCAACCGGATGAGACGAGCGGGCCGCCGGGGAACTCGGCATATTGCGGCAGGGCATCGGTGATTTCGAACCACGGTGCCTTGGAAGCGACGAAGATGTGCGCCGTCGGCCTGATGCTGGGTGCGTCGGTCAACGTGCCCAGGGTGACATGGACGAAAGCACCCTCGCGGACCACGGAATACAGAAGCGAGCCACACCGCCCGCAGTGAACGTCATGGGCTTCGTCGCTGCCATAGCGCAGCAGGGCGTCGACGCCCTGCGTGACGTCGAGCTCCCGCCTCGCAATGCCGGCGAATGGTTTGAAGGCGGCTCCGGTGGTCCGGCGGCACTGCGAACAATGGCAGTTCATGGCGTAGTCGAAGGCGTCTGTAACGCTGTAGGACACCGCGCCGCAAAAGCACCGACCGGACAGGCTGCGGGGGCGGGAGGAACTGGTCAAACCGAAACCTCCGGCGAGGACAGTTGGAGAGCCCCATTCAAGCAATGACCGACGCGCTCGCATGGCAGCAGCGAAATTCTTGCATCCATCCGCTTCAACCTGTATGAGCGCCGTTCAACCTTTCCATCGCATCGCGCACGATCAGAAGGAGCCGCGAATGGCTCGCGTCACCGTTGAGGACTGCATCGACAAGGTCGAGAACCGCTTCGAGCTGGTTCTCCTCGCGAGCCACCGCGCCCGCATGATCGCCTCGGGCTCCTCGATCCTCGTCCAGCGCGACAACGACAAGAACCCGGTCGTCGCCCTGCGCGAGATCGCCGACGAGAAGCTCACACCCGAGGATCTCAAGGAAGACCTGATCCACTCGCTGCAGAAGCATGTCGAGGTCGACGAGCCGGAGGCCGACACCGTGCCGCTGCTGACCTCGCAGTCGCATGTCGCCACCCCCGATTCGGAAGTCCAGTTCGATCGGATGAGCGAAGACGATCTGCTGCGCGGCCTCGACGGGCTCGTCCCGCCGACCGAGAGCGCCGACGACGAAGATTGAACTGTCGGAAAGCGTTTATGACGTTTGCTAAAGCCCGGCCCTGCCGGGCTTTTTCATGCCTGTACCGGACGGATTGATCTTGCCGCGACCTGCCGCGATCGTCGATATTGAAGCGAATCCAATCGAGTTGAGCGGTGGAGTTGCGCCCGCATGGGCATGATGCGGCAATATGAGCTTGTCGACCGGGTCAAGCGCTACAACCCGAACACCGACGAGGAGCTGCTCAACCGCGCCTATGTCTACGCCATGCGTGCGCATGGGACGCAGAAGCGCGCCTCGGGCGACCCGTTCTTCGCCCATCCGCTCGAAGTCGCGGCGATCCTCACCGAGCTCAAGCTCGACGACGCCACAATCGTCGCCGCCGTCCTGCACGATACCGTCGAGGACACCGAAGCGACGCTGGAGGAGATCGAGACCCTGTTTGGGCCCGATATCCGCCGCCTCGTCGACGGTCTTACCAAGATCAAGAAGCTCGACCTCGTCTCAAAGAAGGCGGCGCAGGGCGAGAACTTCCGCAAGCTGCTGCTCGCCATCGTCGACGATATCCGGGTGCTGCTGGTCAAGCTCGCCGACCGGCTGCACAACATGCGCACGCTGCATTACGTGCCGCCGGAAAAGCGCCTGCGCGTCGCCGAGGAGACGATCGAGATCTATGCGCCGCTCGCCGGCCGCATGGGCATGCAGGAATTGCGCGAGGAGCTGGAGGAGCTCGCTTTCCGCCATATCAAGCCGGAAGCGCACGCCACCATCACCAAGCGGCTGGAAGAGGTGACCCAGCGCGAGGGCAAGGTCATCGGCGAGATCGAGAGCGATCTCAAGGCCAAGCTCGCCGAACGCGGCATCGAGGCGCAGGTCTATGGCCGGCGCAAGCGGCCCTATTCGATCTGGAAGAAGATGGAGCGCAAATCCGTCTCCTTCGAGCAGCTCTCCGATATTTTCGGCTTCCGCGTCATCGTCGACAAGCCGGAGGACTGCTATCGCGTGCTCGGCATCGTCCACATGACCTGGCCGATGGTGCCAGGCCGCTACAAGGACTACATCTCGACGCCGAAGCAGAACGACTACCGCTCGCTGCACACCACCGTCGTCGGTCCCGGCCGCCAGCGCGTCGAATTGCAGATCCGCACCGACGGGATGGACCGCGTCGCCGAGTTCGGCATCGCCGCCCATGCCCGCTACAAGGACGGGCGCACCGCCGGCGTCGTCGCCGCCGCCGATGAGAGCCGCGCCTATCAGTGGCTGCGCCGCACCGTCGATCTCCTGGCCGAGGGCGACAATCCCGAGGAGTTCCTCGAGCACACCAAGCTCGAGCTCTTCCACGACCAGGTCTTCTGCTTCACGCCCAAGGGGCGCCTGATCGCCCTGCCGCGCGGCGCGACCCCGATCGACTTCGCCTATGCCGTCCACACCGATGTCGGCAACACGGCTGTCGGCGCCAAGATCAATGGGCGGATCGCGCCGCTGCTGACCGAACTCCAGAACGGCGACGAGGTCGAGATCACTCGCGCCGAGGGGCAGGCGCCTCCCGCCGCCTGGGAATCGCTGGTGGTGACCGGCAAGGCCCGGGCCGCCATCCGCCGCGCCACCCGTGTCGCCGTGCGCCGGCAATATGCCGGCCTCGGCCGCCAGATTCTGGAGCGCGCCTTCATGCGGGCCGAGCGCCCGTTCTCCGACGACAAGCTCAAGGCGGCGTTGAAGCGGCTCGCCCGCACGGCGGTCGACGACGTGCTGGCGGCGGTCGGGCGCGGCGAGATGTTCTCCGGCGACGTGGTGCGGGCGGTCTACCCCGATCTCGAACCGGAGAAGCGCGGCGCCACCGGCGACGCCAAGGCCAAGCCCTCCGGCAAGGGCTGGTTCGAACTGCGCCAGGGCGAGAACCTCAAGTTCAAGCTGCCGAACGAGACGCCCGGCAGCGACGCGATCCCGATCCGCGGCCTCGGCGGCGACCTGCCGGTCCGTTTCGCGCCGGGCGGCGGCGCCGTGCCGGGCGATCGCATCGTCGGCATCCTGACGCCGGGCGAGGCGGTGACGATCTATCCGATCCAGTCGCCTTCGCTCGCCGCCTTCGACAACGAGCCGGAGCGCTGGCTCGACGTGCGCTGGGACCTTGACGACAAGCGCCCGCAGCGCTTTCCGGCGCGCATCCAGCTCAACTCGATCAACGAGCCGGGATCGCTCGCCCAGATCACCACCACCATCGCCGAGCATGACGGCAATATCGACGCGGTCTCGATGGTGCGCCCGACGCCGGATTTCACCGACGTCACCATCGACCTGACGGTCTGGGACCTGAAGCACCTCAGCGCGATCATCAGCGAACTGCGCGAGAAGCGCGTGATCAGCAGGGTCGAGAGGGTCGTGGCGTAGAGAAAGGCGTCATGCTCTGCGTCGAGCCGCGGTTGCTTGACGCGAGGGTGGGATCACGGGCGCGGGGAACCCTTCTCCCGTGTGGGAGAAGGGCAGGGATGAGGGCCCACCCTATCCGCAGAAGGCGCAGCGGCGCCGCTGAGTTTCAATAATTCGCGGCGGTCCCTCACCCCTACCCCTCTCCCATCCGCGAGAGGGGATCCCCCGCATACCCTATGTGCTTGCGCACGCGGCCTGAATCACCCCGCCCGGAACGCCGCCGCGAGCTCCCTGACGAAGGCGTTGGCGCGGGGCGTGGCGACATTGCTGCGCAGCACCACCTCGAAGGTGTCGAGCGCCGGCAACCCCCAGTCCGGCCCCAGATCGATCGCCCCGCGCGGCGCGATCCGGGCGGCCAGCGGCGAGACGCCGAGGCCGCCTTCGACCGCCGCCAGCACCGCCGCCATGCCGCCACCGATGAAGGCTTCGCGCCAGGGCAGGCCGGCGCTGTCGAGCGCCTCCATGGCATGGCGGCGCAGGCGGCATTCCGGCATCAGGCTGACCAGCGGCACGGGCCCGTTGGGCTTCGTCAGGGAGGGCGCGCCGAACCAGCCGAAGGCGTCACGGCGCAGCACCTCGCCGGTGCGGCCCGAGCCCAGCCGGCGGATCACCGCCACATCGAGCTCGCCGCGCTCGAACGCCGTATCGAGCGCCGCCGAGGGCTCGATGCGCAGCCCGATCACCAGAGAAGGGTCGTGGCGGGCCAGCCGCGCCAGCAGGGCAGGGGCGTCGGCTCCCACCGCCTGCTCGCTGATGCCGATGCTGATGCGCTCCTGGACCTGCCGGAACGAGGTCAGCGCCCGCTCATGCGCCGCCATCAAGTCACGCGCCGCCGGCAGGAAGCGCTCACCTTCGGCGGTCAGCCGGACGAGGCGCGGATGCCGCTGCAGCAGCAATTGGCCAAGCGCCTCCTCCAGCTTCTTGATGCGCGTCGAGACCAGCGATTGCGCCGTGCCGAGCGCCTCGGCGGCGCGGGTGAAGCTGCTGAACTCCGCTGCGCGCAGGAAGGCGGCGACGCCGTCGAGGTCGAGTGTGTTGCTCATGATAAATCTGAATTCGCGATTATTGATATCACCAAAAATACGATTTTCAGATCAATATTTCAAGCCTAGTTTCCAAGTGTCGGCGGCAAAGACCGCCCCTGCCACATGGAGCCTGTCATGCCTCTGATCCGGATTTCGATGCGCCGCGGTCGCCCGGCCTCGCACCCCGCCGCCATCGTCGACGGCGTCTATCGCGCCCTGCGCGCCACCTTCGAGGTGCCGGAGAACGACCTTTTTGCCGTGGTGCACCAGCACGAGGCCGAGGAGTTCATCTTCGACAACAATTTTTTTGGCTTCAACCGCAGCGACGCCCTGGTGATCATCCAGCTTAATGTCGCCAACACCCGTGGCGTCACCCAGAAGAAGGCGCTCTATGCCGCTATCGCCGAGAACCTGCAGAAGGAGCCGGGCCTGAAGCCCGACGACATCTTCATCAACCTCGTCGAGGTCAAGCGCGAGGACTGGTCCTTCGGCGGCGGCATCGCGCAGTACGTGGCGTAGCGCCTTACAATATTAGTCATCCCGGACAAGCCGCGGAGCGGCGCCGATCCGGGATCCATTCCTGAGCTTTTCCGAAAGGGGTTCCGGAATGGGCCCCGGGTCTCCGCTTCGCTCCGCCCGGGACGACTCGCATCATTTGACCTATGCACGAGTGGGACCATAACACCGCTGCATGGAATGGAGCGACGAGGGCACGATCATCGGCGTCAGGCGTCATGGCGAGAGCGCCGTGATCCTGGAGGTGATGACGCGTGACCATGGCCGCCATCTCGGCCTCGTCCGCGGTGGCCGCTCCAGCAAGCAGCAACCGGTGCTCCAGCCCGGCAATCTCGTCTCGCTGAATTGGCGGGCGCGGCTCGACGAGCATCTCGGCGAATACAAGGTCGAACTCCTGACCTCGCATGCGGCGAGGCTGATGGCGCAGCCGGTCGCGCTCTATGGCCTCGCCAATGTCGCGGGCCTGCTGCGGCTGCTGCCGGAGCGCGATCCGCATCCGGGCCTCTATGAGGGGCTGGCAGTGCTGCTGGCCCATCTCGACGAGATCGCGATCGCGCCGGCGCTGATGGTGCGCTTCGAGCTCGCCATGCTCTCCGAGCTCGGCTACGGGCTCTCGCTCGAACGCTGCGCCGTCACCGGCCTGCGTGAGGACTTGAGCCATGTCTCGCCGAAATCCGGCAAGGCGGTCAGCCGCAAGGCGGCCGAGCCCTATCTCGACCGGCTTCTCGCCTTGCCGACATTCCTGAGCGAGGGACAGGGGGCGCGCCGGCCGGCGCCGGCCGAGATCGCTGCCGGCTTCGCCCTGACCGGCTTTTTCCTGCGCCGCGACCTCTATGGGCCGCGCGGCCTGCAGGAGCCGCCCGAGCGGGCGCGCCTGCTGGAGCTGGCAGCGAAAATCCACTGATTTCCGCTGGTTTTCGGACTGCGGCGCTTTGCGTCGCTTGCATCCCGGCTGCATCGTTGCATCAAGTGATTCGGGCCCTTATTCCCTCGCCTCGCGAGGTATGGACCGGTGTTGGCCCCTTCTCTGGGCTGCGTGTCGAACTAGGTTGATAGAAGCATGGGCAAACCCGTCGAGCCGCCTCCGGAGGAGGAAGCCGAACGCGTCGATCTGAAGAGCGCGCTCGAGGAGCGCTACCTCGCCTATGCGCTCTCCACGATCATGCATCGCGCCCTGCCGGATGCGCGCGACGGGCTGAAGCCGGTCCATCGCCGCATTCTCTATGCGATGCGCCTGCTGCGCCTGAACCCCGACGTCGTCCACCGCAAATGCGCCAAGATCGTCGGCGACGTCATCGGCGGCTTTCACCCGCATGGTGACCAGTCGGTCTATGACGCGCTGGTCCGCCTCGCCCAGGATTTCGCCCAGCGCTACCCGCTGATCGACGGGCAAGGCAATTTCGGCAATATCGACGGCGATAACGCCGCTGCCTACCGCTATACCGAAGCACGCATGACCGAGGTCGCGCGCCTCCTGCTCGACGGCATCGAGGAGGACGCGGTCGATTTCCGTCCGACCTACAATGCCGAGGACGAGGAGCCGATGGTGCTCCCGGCCGCCTTCCCGAACCTGCTCGCCAACGGCTCGCAGGGCATCGCGGTCGGCATGGCGACCTCGATCCCGCCACACAACGCCGCCGAGCTCTGCGACGCGGCGCTCTATCTGATCCAGCATCCGGACACCACGTCCGAGCAGTTGATGACCTTCGTGCCCGGGCCGGATTTCCCGACCGGCGGCATCATCGTCGAGACGCGCTCGTCGATGGCCGAGACCTATCGCACCGGCCGCGGCGGCTTCCGCACGCGGGCGCGCTGGCATGTCGAGGACCAGGGGCGCGGCACCTGGTTCGTCGTCGTCACCGAGATCCCCTACGGGGTCCAGAAGGGCCGGCTGATCGAGAAGATCGCCGAATTGCTGGGCGACCGGAAGCTGCCGCTGGTCGCGGACCTGCGCGACGAGTCGGCCGAGGACATCCGCGTCGTCATCGAGCCGCGCGCCCGCAATGTCGACGCCAACCTGATGATGGAATCGCTGTTCAGGCTCTCCGAGCTGGAATCGCGCATTCCGATGAACATGAACGTGCTGACAGGCGGCGTCGTGCCGCGCGTGCTCAGCCTGGCTGAAGCGTTGCGGGCCTGGCTCGACCATCGCCGCGAGGTCTTGCAGCGGCGCTCGCGCTTCCGTCTCGGCCAGATCGACAAGCGCCTTGAGATCCTCGCAGGCCTCCTGATCGTCTATCTCGATCTCGACCGGGTGATCAAAATCATCCGCGAGGAGGACGAGCCCAAGATCGAGCTGATGAAGGTCTTCGCGCTCAACGAGGTCCAGGCCAATGCCATCCTCGACACCCGCCTGCGCGCCTTGCGCAAGCTGGAGGAGATGCAGCTCAAGACCGAGTTCGACGAGCTGACCCAGGAGAAGGGCCAGATCGAGGGGCTGCTCGCCTCCGAAGCCCAGCAGTGGAAGACGATCTCCTGGGACATCCGCGAGGTGAAGAAGCTGTTCGGCCCGGAGACGGCGATCGGCAAGCGCCGCACCACTTTCGCCGACATGCCGGACACCACCGATATCGACCTGACCCAGGCCATGGTCGAGCGCGAGCCGGTGACGGTGGTGATCTCGAAGAAGGGCTGGATCCGGGCGCTGAAGGGCCATGTCCAGGACCTCTCGACCCTGTCCTTCAAGGGGGACGACGGTCTGCGCACCGCCTTCTTCAGCGAGACGACATCCAAGATCCTGGTGATGGCGACCAACGGCAAGGTCTTCACGCTGGAAGCCTCGAAGCTGCCCGGTGGGCGTGGCTTCGGCGATCCGATCCGGCTGATGATCGAGCTTGAGGAGAGCGCCGAGATCGTCGCCGCGTTCCCCTACCGGGCGGGCTTGAAACTGCTGGTCGCGACGACCGAGGGGCGCGGCTTCGTCGTTCCGACCGACGACGTCGTCGCCAACACCCGCAAGGGCAAGCAGGTGCTGAACGTCGAGGCGCCGATGGAGGCGATGCTGGCGGTGCCGGCCGAAGGCGACCATGTCGCGATCATCGGCCAGAACCGCAAGCTGCTCTGCTTCCCGCTCTCCGAGGTAGCGGAGATGGGGCGCGGCAAGGGTGTCAGGCTGCAGCGCTACAAGGATGGCGGCCTGTCGGACGCCAAGGTGTTCAAGCTGGAGGATGGGCTCACCTGGCTCGACACCTCCGGTCGGACCTGGACGGTGGCGCAGGCCGAATTGCTCGAATGGCTCGGCCACCGCGCCGAGGCAGGCCGCCTGCCGCCCAAGGGCTTCCCGAAGAACAACAAGTTCGGGGGCTGATGCAGGACGTCATGCTCGGGCTTGACCCGAGCATCTCAGGCCTGAAGCGGCTGCCTTGGCCGTACCGTCACGAGATTCCCGCGGCAGCGCTTCGCTTGGTCCGAGAATGACGGTACTTCAAAGGCTTAGGGCGACAGCTTGAATCAACTCGCCAGCGTCTTGAATCGCATCCTCAGCGCATCGCCGGTCCGACGACGCCGACTTCGAGTCCGAGCGTTATCTTGTCGGTGACCGCCCATTCGACGCCGGCGCGCGCCTCCGGCCTGACGGCGATGTCGGAGCGCGAGAACGGCGCCGAGAACGAGGTCGCGCCATAGCGGAAGGTCTCGTTGGCTGCCGCCAGGCCGACCTTGGTGTAGAGCAGCACGTCCGGTGTCGCGAACACGCCGGCCTTGACCTGGAACGCGCCGGCGATGTCGCGGGTATAAGTTGCGCGGTTGAAGCCGGGATTGGCGTAGCCGCCGAAGGCGGGCGAGAATTCGAGCGCTCCGGCGATGCCGTAGACGAAGTCGCCGTCGCGCCACATCTTGCCGGCTTCCAGCCCGATCACCGGTCCGGCGGACGTCCCGTAATGCTTCGAACTGGTGACCTGGAAGCCGCTGGAGATGCGGGCATAGGAGCCTTCCCATTTGACGCCGCCGGGCGACAGGGTCGGCTGCGACCAGGCGAAGGAGGGCAGGACGCCGAAGCCGGAGAGCGGCAGGAACGCTTGCGCCTGCGCCGGGGCGCCGGTCGCGAGCAGCGCGGCCAGGGCTGCGCCGGCTGAAAGTAGCTTCATGCGTGCGGTGCCGATGACCGGGATCATGCTCATGGCATAGCAGGTGAAGGTGGGATTGTCGCGCTTTTGTGGCGCGACACCAGGTCGTCAGCTCAGCTTGGTTTTGAGACGCAAGAACCGCATCGTCCGTTCGGCGGTAGCCATGTCGAGCTGCTCATAGTCCTTGAGATCGTCCTCGATGTCCTTGGCCTTGAAATAGAGGCGTCGTGCGCGCAGCTCCAGAATGGCGTGAAAGCTGTGCTTGCCGAGTTCCAGTATGCGCGCCAGCACGGCGATGCCGCTGACGTCGCGCTGCATCAGCACACGCAGCGCCTGCTCGTTGGTGACCTCGGCGCTGGTCGCGATCACCTGGGCGAGGTGGAAGGCGCGATCCTCCTCCGCCAGCATAGTGACGACGTCGTCGAGCGTGCGGGTCTTCGCGCGCAGGTCCGAGAGCAGCAGCTTGACCTCGAGCCTTTGCTGGCGCGCCTGCTTCGCGAGAGTCTCGGTTTCCTCGTTGCGCTCGGACTGGTCGGAGATCTGCTCCACGATGCGCAGCACGCGCTGGGCCCGCTGCGGCGACAGGTCGGAGCGGCGTGAGAGTGCTTCGCCTACGCCCGCATCGTCGCCGCCGCGTTGCAGCAGCCGGTCGAAGCCGTGGTCGGAGAATTGCGCCCCTTCATTGCCGGAGACCGTGCGCAGCACCGTCGTGTCGCCGCGCTCGACCAGGATATCGGTCACGCCTTCGGACAGGCGGGCGCGTTCTGCGATCGCCGCGAGATGGGTTTGCGTCTGGCTGACGGCGATGGCTGCCAGGTCGGTGTCGGTCAGGACCGGGGAGAGCTTGAGCACCAGCCGCGCCACGTCGGCATCCGCATCGTTAGCCAGCGTCACCGCCACCTGCCGCGGCAGCGTTCCGGTCGCGGCAACCGAGTCAGCGTATTCGCGGCGGCCGTCGGCATCGAGATGCGGCAACGAGCGCAGCGCGATGTCGCCGTAGTGATCCTTCGATTCCTCGCTCGGGTCGGCATCGAGCAGGAACAAATCCGTCACCGCATTGAGCAGCTTGCGTCGGGAGTCCGACGACATGTCCGCGGGCATGCGGGTCAGAGTGTTGAGCATCGGCGTGGCTTCCGGCGAAGTATCACGTTTGCGGGACCTGCCAGACTTTACCCAGCGCCATTTGATTTAGTCTTAAGCCGGCCGAAGAATCGCCAGTATTTAAGGGTCAAAAGGGCAATCTTTAGATTGCAGTTTTATATTTATACAACCAAAGATATATGGCCTTGGTCGTCACGGGCGGAACATCCTCGCCCGGCTCACGTTGGCAGGTTGCCGTCCTTCTGCGGCCATCGACACGCCCACGATGCGGAGCATGATGACAAGCCGATTTGACGCGCACAGGCGTTTACTCGTCGATGGCTCGGGCGATGCAGTAACTGGGTTGTCGCGCCGGACGTTGCTGGCTGCCTTGGGCTCGATCGGGCTCGCCACGCCCCTCCGCTCCCAGGATGGCCGCCCGCCGGCCGCTTCGCCGCCTGTCGAGCCACGGCGTGGCAATTTCGGCTATGAGGATGTCGTCCGCCAGGCCCGCGAGCTCGCGGGCCGTCCGTTCGACACCAGCGCCCCCGCCGTTCCCGATGCGCTGACATCGCTGACTTATGACAGCTATCGCGAGATCAGGTTCCGGCGCGAGAAGGCGCTCTGGCAGGATGGCGGCTCTGACTACCGCCTTCACCTATTCCACCTCGGCTTCCTGCACGACAAGCCTGTACCGATCCATGTGATCAGCGACGGCAATGCGATTCCGCTGCCGTTCAACATGGCGCTGTTCGAGTATGGCAAGGCCCAGGTTCCGCAGAAGCTGCCGGTCTCGCTCGGCTTCGCCGGCTTCGCCGTCACCACGACGCTGAATGATCTGAAAGTGCAGGACGAGGTTATCTCGTTCCTTGGCGCCAGCTATTTCCGCTTCCTGGGACGCGGCCACCGCTATGGTCTCTCTGCTCGCTCGCTCGCCCTCGATGTCGGTGGCGAGCGGGCCGAGGAGTTTCCGTTCTTCCGCGCGCTCTGGCTGGATAAGCCGCAGCCCGACAGCGTCGATCTCGTCATCTACGCTTTACTGGATTCGCCTTCCGTCAGCGGTGCCTTCCGCTATGTCGTCACCCCCGGTCAGCAGACCAGCGTCGCCGTCACGGCGACGATCGTGCCGCGCCGGACGATCGAGCGCATCGGTATCGCGCCACTGACCTCGATGTTCCTCGCCGGCGAGGGCGACCGGGAGCAACGCACCGATTTCCGGCCCGAGGTCCACGATTCCGACGGGCTGATGCTGAAGACCGGTGCGGGCGAATGGATCTGGCGGCCGATCCGCAATCCGCAGGCGCTGACGATCTCATCCTTCCACGATCGCAACCCGCGCGGCTTCGGCCTGATCCAGCGCGACCGCGAATTCGGCCACTACCAGGACCTGGAGGCGCATTACCACGCCCGCCCCGGCTACTGGGTCGAGCCGTCGGGCGACTGGGGCGAGGGCCGCGTCGACCTGATCGAGATCCCGACCCAGGGCGAGGAGTTCGACAACATCGTCTGTTGCTGGACGCCGAAGACGCCGTTGCCGAGCGGCCAGCCGACCGAGCTGAGCTATCGCATCACCACGGTGTCGACGACCGAGACCCTGCACGCAATGGCGCAAGTCCAGAGCAGCATCGCCGCTCGCGAGGAGCTCGACGCGGCCGCAGGGCTGGCGAAGCGGCGCTTCATTGTCGACTTCAACGCCGGCGATCTCGAATACTATCTGTCCGACCCCAAGCGCGTCTCCGTGGTCGCGACGGTGTCGACCGGCACGGTCGCCCGGGCGACCATCGATCCGAACTTCGCGGCGAAAGGCTTCCGCGTCATCGTCGATGTCACGCTCCGGCCCGGCGAGAGCACCGATCTGCGCATCTTCCTGCGCACGCCCAGGGCGACGCTCAGCGAGACCTGGACGACCAGCTGGACTGCGCCGGCCGCGTGACGATCTACGGCGCCGGGAGGAGGCCGCTCGGCAGGTTGCCGGTGCGCGCGGTCGATTCAACCCGCACCGGCTCGCGCGCGCCCGACCCATAGCCCCAATCGAAGGCGGTGCCGTCCCACTCGTCGCAGGTCGGCCACTGCGGGTTCTTGGCGATCTTGGCTGATTTCGGGAGAGCGGTGTTGTCTACCGCGTCGGTGGTCGGCTAGCCGATATCGATGTGCGACGTTACCATGGCGACTGTCGGCTTGGCGGTCGGTGTGGCCCAGCCCAGCATGCCATGCCAGATGATGTGCCAGCCGATCCGTGCCAGATGATGCACCGTCGTGCCGCGTTCCCTGGCGACGAAATAGGCGATGAAGCCGTCGTCCCGCCGCGCCGTGTGCAGGACGTTCGGTGAATGCGTCACGCCATTGGTCTGACGCAGGGGAAACGGATTGTTGCGGTGGTCGCCGAGCTTGTAGGTCACCAGGAAGCCCTTGTTGGCGGTGATCGTGGCGGTGCCGGGAGCGATTGCGACAACCATGGCTACTCCTGCTGATATCGGGCGTCCCGGTGATCCCGGGCCGATGAGGCCAGGAGCGTCGATCTAGCGAACGGCGGCATCGTGCCTGCGTGCCTTGTTGGCGTCGGCGCGCCGGTTGAGGGCGCTTTGCGCGATGATGGCGCGCTCCAGCGCCGCCATGGGCAACGGGCCGATGATGCCGTTGGGCAGGGTGCGGCCCTGGCTGGTCGAGTTCGGCATCGCCAGCCCAAGATCGATCAGCGCATTGTTCGAGAAGCGCGGTGACGCGAGCGCCGTGATCTCGATCCTGCCCGTCCCCGGTGGCTCAAGGTTAGTTCCGGGCTCAGGGAGGGGGCAAGGATGGCTGCAAGGCAACTTGGCTTATGCCGCCGGCAGGCAGGCCGGGCCGAGCGGTTCGAAACTCTTGTAGGTCAGGATGAACTCCTGGTGGCCGAGCTCTTCCGACTTGGTTCGCCCGCCCTGCGCCAGCGAGACGACGAGGTCGCGGATCTCCGTGCCGACCTCGTCGAGGCTGGCTCGGCCCTCGAGGATACGGCCCGCATCGACGTCCATATCGTCGCTCATCCGGCGATAGGTCTCCGGATTGGCGCAGATCTTGACGACCGGCGAGATCGCCGAGCCGACGACCGAGCCGCGTCCGGTGACGAAAAGCACGCAATGCGCGCCGCAGGCGATCAGCTCTGCGATCTCGGCGTTGTCGTTGATGTTGGGGAAGCCGAAGCGGACCTCGCCATCCGGCACCACGTCGAGCAGATAGAGCCCGCCGCGCGGCGGCACGTCGCCTGGCTTCAGAAGCCCGGAGATCGGCGACGCCCCCGACTTGGCATAGGCGCCCATCGATTTCTCCTCGATGGTCGAGAGCCCGCCCTCGGCATTCCCGGCGGCGAAGGAGCCGTAGCCGAGCGTCGCATAGTAGCGGGCCGCCTTGGCCACAGATTTCTCCAGCTCGACGCCGAGCTCGGGCGTGATCGCGCGTGCCGCCATGATGTGCTCGCAGCCGATCAACTCGCCGGTCTCCTCGAAGATGCAGGCGGCGCCCTCGGCGATGAGTTGGTCGAAGGCGCGGCCCGCCGCCGGGTTGCCGGTGATGCCGGAAGTGCCGTCGGAGCCGCCGCAGACGGTGCCGATCACCAGTTCGCTGACCTGCATCGGCACGGTCTCGGCGGCGTCGAGCGCGATGCGCTGTTCCTCGACCCAGCCGCGGGTGCCGCCGGTGCCCTGGATCACGATGGTCTTCACCGGCCGGCCGGTGGCGCGCACCGCCCGCTCCAGCGCATATTTATTGAAGCTTTCGCAGCCGAGCGAGACCAGCAGCACCGCCCCGACATTGGGATGGGTGCAGAGCTGCTCCATCATCTTCTCGGCGTAGGGGTTGGGATAGCAGCCCGGGAAGCCGATGGCGTGGACCTCGTGCTCGCGCCAGGGCAGGGCGATCTCGCGCGCGACATGGTGGGCGCATTCGACCAGATAGGCGACGGCGACGACGTTGCGGATGCCCTTGCGGCCGTCGCTGCGGAGATAGCCTTGCAGTCCGCTCATTGCGTCGCTCCCGCCTTGCGCTCGTCCTCGAGGTGATAGGTCGGCGTGTAGTCGCTCTTCATGTTCTGGACATGGACATGGTGACCCGCAGCGATCGCCTTTGTCGCCACCCCGATCGGCGCGCCGTATTTCAGGATCTTCTCGCCGGGCGCGATGGCGCGCCGGGCGATCTTGTGGGCGAGCGCGATGTCGCGGTCGATCACCGCCGGGCCCGTGCCGGTCTCGATCGGCTCGCCCGCCGGCAGACGGCTGCGCGCGACGAAGACGTTGTCGCGCGGGTCGAGCAGGATCAGGCGGGGATCGTGCTGGGACATCAGAACTTGCCGAACTGCAGATAGGCCTGCTGCGGGTCGGTGCCGGCGAGGATCGCGGTGCGGACCTTGTTCTCGGCGGAGATCGCGGTCTCGGACTTCTCCAGCACTTCCTCGATGATCTCCAGGGGGATGCGGACGACGCCGTCGCGGTCGGCGAGGATGTAGTCGCCGGGCCGGATCCAGACGTCGCCGATCTTGATCGGCTCGTCGACCGCCTTGGGCAGCCAGACACCGACGATATCGCGCGGGGTATAGGCCTTGAAATAGGCCTGGAAGCCCATCTCGACCATGAATTCGGTATCACGCGACAGGCCGTCGATGACGCAGCCGCGCACGCCCTTGTTCTTCAGCGTCTCGGCCGAGAGCTCGCCCATCAGCGCGACCTCTTCGGTATTGGGCTGGCAGACCCAGACATGGCCGGGCTTGGCGGCGGAGAGCAGTCCGGTCCAGCCGAGCAAGGTCTCGTGCGCATCGAACTCGCCGGTCTTGCCCTCGACGGTGAAGGCCGGGCCGGCGAGCTTCACGCCGGGCAGCAGTGGGCGCAGCGCCGGCGGCAGGGTGAAGTCCTTCAGCCCCATGGCGCGCATCGTATCGTGGATGATGCCGGTGTAGCAGCGTTCGAGGCGCTCGGTCAGCGTATCCGTCATGGTTCCTCCGGTGCGGCCGTTTCGGCGGCCTTGCGGGCACCTTGCGCAGCGGGGGCTCAGCAGGCAAGTGCGGATTTTGCAGCGCAGCCGCGCGCATTAAACGATTTAAATCGCGATTCTCGTCATGCTCGGGCTTGACCTGAGCATCTCATGCCAGAGGGGGCTCCTGTCAGCGCCTTCTCGTCCTGAGATTCTCGGGTCTGCGCTTCGCTTCGCCCGAGAATGACGCGCCGACCCGTCAGCCCACGCGCTCCCAGCCCTGCGGCATCAGCCGCTCCTGCGGCAGGAAGCGGGCCTTGTAGGCCATTTTCGGCGAGCCCTCGACCCAGTAGCCGAGATAGACGTAAGGCAGGCCGAGCTTGCGGGCGCGCTCGACATGCTCCAGCACCATGAAGGTGCCGAGCGATCGCGCTTCGAGGGCGGGGTCATAGACCGAATAGACCATGGAGAGCCCGTCGCTCAGCCGGTCGGTCAAAGCGAAGGCGAAGAGGTCGCCCTGGCCTCGTCCAGTGAAGCCGCTGTCAGGACTGCGCCGGCGGTATTCGATCAGGCTGGTCTCGACATGGGTATCCTCGACCATCATGGCGAAGTCGAGCGCCGACATCGTCGCCATCCCGCCATCGGGATGGCGGTCGTCGAGATAGCCGCGGAACAGCGAATAATGCTCCGAGCGCGGCTGCGGCGGCAGCGCCTCGCCGATCAGGTCGCTGTTATGAGAGAGGATCTTGCGGAAGGTGCGCGAAGGCCGGAAGTCGGCGACGACGATCCTGACCGAGATGCAGGCCCGGCAGGTCTCGCAGGCCGGCCGATAGGCGATGCTCTGCGAGCGCCGGAAGCCGCCTTGCGAGAGCACGTCGTTGAGGTCGCGCGCCCGCGCCCCGACGAGATGGGTGAACACCTTGCGCTCCTCGCGGCCCGGCAAGTAGGGGCAGGGCGTCGGCGAGGTCAGGTAGAATTGCGGGGCATCCCGCAAGGGACGTGTCACGTCAGGCAGGCTCCGGAACCGCCGCATTGAACCTGAGTTTAGCAGCCGGTGCGGCGGCAACAAGCGGCAAGCCTGCGGCGGTCGCACCGCATGGGATAACCCGCGCGCCGATGCTAGTCTGAGCGCGAGACGAGGCCGGGACGCTCCCGGGGCAGGGTGATGCGATGCAGGCCGAGACGGTCGCGCTGACCCGCGAGAAGGAAACCCTGCTGATCACGCTCTGGGCCAAGGCCGGCGAGAGCCTGCTGCCCGATTCCCTGCTCAAGGATCGTTTCGCCGCCGAGGCTGCAACTCGGATCGACTATGATTTCGCCAGGCTCAAGGTCAACCGCGACCTGATGGTCGGCCTCGCCATGCGTGCTCATGCGCTCGATGGCTGGACACGCGATTTTCTCGGCAGGCACCCCGAAGCTCTGGTGCTGCATCTCGGCTGCGGGCTCGACAGCCGCGTCTTCCGGATCGATCCGCCGGCCGGTGTCGATTGGTACGACATCGACTATCCGGATGTCATCGCGCTCAGGCAAAAGCTCTACCCGGCGCGCGACGGCTATCATCTGATCGGCTCGTCGGTGACGGAGCCAGGCTGGATCGCCGGGCTGCCGCGGGATCGCCCGACGATGATCGTGGCCGAGGGGCTTTTGCTCTATCTGCCCGAAGAAGAGGTGCCATTGCTGCTGGAGCGGCTGGTTCAGCGCTCCCCGAGCGGGGAGATCGTCTTCGACGCCTATAGTCCGTTCGGCCTCAAGCTGATCGCGATGCAGCCCTCGATCAAGGCGACCGGCGCGGCGCTGCGCTGGTCGCTCGACGATCCCTGCGAACTCGAGCGGCAGGTGCCGGGACTGGAGCTGGTGACCGAAATGACGGCCTATGACCCTGATGGTTACGATCCCGCCCAGATCGCTCGCATGTCGTGGCCGGCACGCTTTACGATGCAGTTCTTCTCGTTGATCCCGCCGCTGGCCCGCATCGGCCTGCTGCTGCGCTATCGCTTTTGAGATCGGCTCAGGCGCGCACCACCACGAGCCCGGTCAGGATGTCGTGGCCGAGGCGCCGGTCCTCGCGCACCAGCCCGCAGGCGACATCGAGGAACCAGAGGCCGACCGTGCCAGCCGCGACATAGAAGAAGAGCGCGTGCACGGCGGCAGCCAGCGCATCGGGTCGGCCGCCAGAGGCGGTCTCGACCCGCAGGCCGGCCATGCGCATGCCGAGCGTCGCCTGCTTGCGCCCGCCGATGGTGATGGCGGCATAGCCGAGCGCGACCGCGATCGTCGCGCCGCCCATCAGCAGCCAGGTCAGGCCGAAGGTGACGATGCCGAGGATGGCGAGCAGAAACCAGACCATGCTGCCCAGGATGAACAGCACGACGACGTCGCCGATCCAGGCGAACAGGCGCGACCCGAGCACGCCGCGCGTATCCTGCAGCGGCCGGTCCTCCAGCGCGACGATCGGCGGCTGGCGATAGGACGGGTTCGACATCGACGTTGAATTCCTCATTGCTCAGGGGCCAGGATGGCCCACCGGACAATAATGTTTGATCAGCCGGCCGGTTCCGCAAGGCCGCGGGGGTAAATCCGCCGCGGCGCGAAGCCTTCCTGGCGCAGCGCCTCTTCGATCGCGGCGGTGTGCGCCTCGTCGCGAGTCTCGATGGTGACGTCGAGCATCACGCCCTTGGCGGGAACGTCGAGGAAGAGCCGGCCATGGCTGACCTCCAGGATGTTGGCGCCGAGCGTGCCGAACAGGCTCGCGACCTTGCCGAGCAGCCCTGGCCGGTCGCTGGCGGTGAGGCGGAATGCGGCGATGCGCTGCTCGCGCTCGAGCTCGCGTACCATGATCGCCGCGAGCAGGCGCGCATCGATATTGCCGCCCGAGAGCACGAGGCCGACCTTGCGGCCGCGATAGCGCTCCGGTTCCTTCAGCATAGCCGCGAGGCCGGCGGCGCCCGCACCTTCGGCGAGGGTGTGCTGCAGCGTCGCGCAGGCATTGACGGCGCGCTCGATCAGGTCCTCGCTCACCAGCACGATGTCGGAGACCAACGCCTTCACCACCGGCAGGGTCTGCGCGCCGACAGTCTTGACCGCGATGCCCTCGGCCAGCGTCGCACCGCCGATCGGCAGGTCGGCGCCATCGACGGCATTGTGGAAGGAGGGATAGAGCGCCGCCTCGACGCCGATCATCTCGATCGACGGCTTCAGCGCCTTGGCCGCGATGGCGGTGCCGGCCATCAGCCCGCCGCCACCGAGCGGGGTCAGCAGCGTGTCGAGTTCGGGGACCTCGCGCAGCATTTCCAGCGCGACGGTGCCCTGGCCGGCCATCACAGCCGCGTCGTCATAGGGGTGGACGAAAACGAGGCTTTTCTGCTCGGCGATCTCGCGCGCCCTCTGCGTGGACTCGTAAAGTGTCTCGCCGAACAGCACGACCTCGGCGCCATGGGCACGCGTATTCTCCACCTTCACCAGCGGCGTCGTCTCCGGCATGACGATCGTCGCCGGGATGCCGAAGCGCCGCGCATGATAGGCCACGGCCTGGGCATGGTTGCCGGCCGACATGGCGATGACGCCGCGACGCCTCTCGTCCTGCGTGAGGCTCAGCAGCTTGTTGACTGCGCCGCGCTCCTTGAAGGAGGCGGTCGCCTGCATGTTCTCGTGCTTGACGAAGACCACCGCGCCGGTCAGGGCCGACAGGCGCGGCGCCGGCATCAGCGGCGTCTTCAGCACATGGCCTGCGATGGTCTGCGCAGCCGCCTCGATATCGGCGAAGCTGATCGCGAAGCCGCTGCCCATCCGTTACCCCGTCGTGTCGTTTTTTTCAGACTTGGCGCGGCGTCAGCGCGCCGTCGCCGAAGAAGCCGCCGGGGCGCAGGATCAGCGTCACGGCGAGCAAGCTATAGACTGCGATGTCGCGCTGTTCGAGCGGCATCGTCGCCGACCACAGCACCTCGAAGGCGGCGATCGCGAGGCCGCCCAGGCAGGCGCCGGGCACCGAGCCGATGCCGCCCAGGACCGCGGCGACGAGTGCCTTGAGGCCGAGCGTGAAGCCGCCGGAAAACCCCATGCCGCCATAGATCACCGTGACGATGACGCCGGCCGCGCCGCAGATGGCGCAGGCGATGATCAGCGCCCGGTCGTGCACTGCGCGCGGATCGATCCCGAACAGCGAGGCGGTCCTGGCATCGTCGGAGACTGCGCGCCAGGCCCGGCCATAGGATGAGCGGGCGAGATAGAGGATGAGGCAGGTCGCGGCGCAGAAGCCGAGCCCGGCCATGGCGAGCGAGACCGGTGTCGCCGTGACGATGAACTGCTCGGCCCGCACCAGCGGCATGGGCTCGTTGAACACCGGCGGCAGCCAGCGCAATTCTGCGCCCTGGGCGAGGCGCAGGTATTCCGACAGCGCTATGGCGAGCCCGATCGTCGCGATCAGCACCTGCTGGCCGTTGCTCTTGTCGAGATGGCGCAGCACGAAACGGCCCATGGCGAAGCCGTGCAGCGCACTGACGACGATCGCGACGGCAAAGGCGATGAACAGGCCGGAGACCGGCGTCGAGACCGAAAGCGACAGGGTCAGCGCCACACCGACCACCGCGGCGAGTGCGCCAAGCGCCGAGAATTCGCCGAAGGTCAGCAGGATGCGGCCGTTGAGCCCGTAGATCAGCGCATAGGCGCTGGCGAGCAGCGCGTAGATCGCGGCCGAGGGCAGGGCGGCCAGACCCTGCTGGAGGCCATAGGCGAGGCCGGGCGGTACGGTGACGAGATCGGCTCCGGGCGACATGCCGGGATCGACGGGCGGCTCCGCCTTGTATTCGAGATAGAAGCGCCGCAGCAGCAGGAAGCTGGCATCGGTCATCGGCACGCCGTCGGAGGCGAGGCCCGCCAGCGCGCCGCGCTGCAGCGCGGTCCCTTCGCCGGCGAAGATGCAGTCGATGGTGCGCTGCCGCGGGGGCTCGTCCGGCGCCTGCGCCCGGTAGACGATCCGCAGGATGTCGGCACGCGGGCCGCTGCCGGTGCCCTCGATGGTGATGACGGTGTCGGTCGGGTTCAGCGCCGGGATCGCGAGCCGGCAGGCGCGAATCTGATCGGTATCGAAGCGCCCGCAGGCGGCGAGCGCGAGACAGAGCAGAATCGACGTGAACAGGGCGCGCATCGTGGCGCACGCTAGCGCGAGAACCAGGAGGTTGGAACTCGCGGCACGCGCGCCGGGCGAGCAATCGCAGGGCTTGATAAATCGACAGGACGATGCACATCCGATCCGCGCTGGAGCACAGCCAGCACGGGCACGCAGCGGGACATCCGGCATGCAGCAGGACGAGATCTGGGACGCCGACGCGGCCAGGACCTATGACACGCCGGGAACCGGGATGTTCTCGCCGGAGGTGCTGGATCCGGCGGTCGAGCGACTGGCGCAACTGGCGGAGGGCGGCAGGGTACTCGAATTCGCGATCGGGACCGGCCGCGTCGCCGTGCCGCTCGCCCAGCGGAATGTGCCGGTGGCGGGCATCGAGCTTTCGCCTGCGATGATCGCCGAGCTGCGGGCCAAGGTCGATGAAGCCACGATTCCCGTCGTCCGCGGCGACATGGCGACGGCGACTTGTCCGGGCAGCTTTTCGCTCGTCTACCTCGTCTACAACACGATCTCGAACCTGCTCACGCAGGCGCAGCAGGTGGCCTGCTTCCGCAATGCGGCGCGCCATCTCTCGCCCGGAGGCCGTTTCGTGATCGAGCTGTGGGTGCCGGAGCTGCGCAAGCTGCCGCCCGGGCAACAGGCCGTCGTCTGGCAGTCCGAGGCCGGCTATATCGGCCTCGATACCTATGACGTGCTGAATCAGCAGCTGGTTTCGCACCATGTCCGCTTTGGCGAGGGCCAGAAGGCGGAGCTGTTCCGCTCGCCGCACCGCTACATCTGGCCGGCGGAGCTCGACCTGATGGCTGAGCTTGCCGGCTTTGCGCTTGAAAGCCGGCATGCCGATTGGAACGGGGCGCCCTTCACGGCGGACTCACGCTCGCACGTCTCGGTCTATCGCCTGCCGGCCTAGCTCAGCCTCGCTCCTTCAGCATCTTCGCGACCTTCGGCGCGAAATAGGTCAGCACGCCGTCGGCGCCGGCGCGCTTGAAGGCGAGCAGGCTCTCCAGCATTGCCTTGTCGCCGTCGAGCCAGCCATTATTGGCCGCCGCCATGATCATCGCGTACTCGCCGGAGACCTGGTAGGCGAAGGTCGGCACCGAGAACGTGTCCTTCACCCGCGCGATGATGTCGAGATAGGGCAGGCCGGGCTTGACCATCACCATGTCGGCGCCCTCCTCGAGATCGAGTGCGACCTCGGCGATCGCCTCGTCGCTATTGGCCGGGTCCATCTGGTAGGTGCGCTTGTCGCCGATCAGCGTGGCGTTGGTGCCGATCGCGTCGCGGAACGGGCCGTAGAACGCCGAGGCGTATTTGGCCGAATAGGCCATGATCTGCACGTCCTCGTGGCCGCCGGCGTCGAGCGCGGCCCGGATCGCGCCGACGCGCCCGTCCATCATGTCGGACGGCGCGATCATGTCGGCGCCGGCGTCCGCCAAGGCCAGCGCCTGCCGCACGAGGATGCCGACGCTGGGGTCGTTCAGGATGCGCTCGCCATCCATCACGCCGTCATGGCCATGCGAGGTATACGGATCGAGCGCCGCGTCGCAGATGATGCCGATCTGCGGCACCGCCGCCTTGATCGCGCGGACTGCCCGGCACATCAGGTTGCGGCTGTTCAGCGCTTCCGAGCCGGTCGCGTCGCGCAAGGTCCGGTCGACATAAGGAAAAGGTGCGATGGCGGGAACGCCGAGCGTGGCCGCCGCCTCGGCCTGGCGCACGGCTTCGTCGATGTTGAGACGATCGACGCCCGGCATCCAGGCGACAGGCGAGACGGCTTCCGCGGAATCGATCAGGAAGATCGGCCAGATCAGGTCGTCGCTGGTCAGGCGGTTCTCGCGCACCAGCCGGCGCGACCACTCGGCCTTGCGGTTGCGGCGCATGCGGCGGGTGAGGCCGAGCGAATCGGCTGCGGAGCTTGCGGCCCGCGGCGCGGAGAGGGGCTGTGCCCGGGAAGTCATCGACGCCTCCGCCGTGAATGCGATAGTGGCTTGTCGGCGATCCCTTAGCATATCGGAAGGCGTCCAAAACAGGCGCGATGGTCGCATGACCAACCGGCTCCGGCCGTGCTTTCACCCAGGCGCATCGTGCAGCGCTCCGCGTTGACAGCCACCCGGCCAGCGCCCAAACACGCCCTCAAGCCGAACGAGACGAAAGAACGCCATGTCGGACGCGCCCGAGATCATCTGTGACATCCGCGGCAGCACCGGCTTCGTCGTGCTCAATCGGCCGAAGGCGCTGAACGCGCTCAATCTTCCCATGGTGCGCGAGCTGGCCAAGGCGCTCGATGCCTGGGAGCACGATCCTGCCGTGACGCGCATCGTCGTCACCGGAGCGGGCGAGAAGGCTTTCTGCGCCGGCGGCGATATCCGCTCGCTGCACGATCTCGGCAAGGCCGGTCAGCATGACGAGATGCTGACCTTCTGGCGCGAGGAATACATCCTCAACGCCCGGATCCAGAGCTATCCCAAGCCCTACATCGCGCTGGTCGACGGTATCGTCATGGGCGGTGGCGTCGGCCTCTCCCTGCATGGCAGCCACCGTGTTGCCGGCGAGCGCTGGCTCTTCGCCATGCCCGAGGTCGGCATCGGCTTCTTTCCCGATGTCGGTGCGACCTATGCCTTGCCGCGCCTGCCTGATCACGCCGGCACCTATCTCGCTTTGACCGGAGACCGCGTCGGCCAGGCCGATGCGCTCGCGCTCGGGCTGGCGACACATGCGGTTCCCTCGGCCCGCATGGCCGAGCTCGCCGAGGCCCTGACCGGCTCCGAGCCTGTCGATGCGACGATCGCCGGTTTCGCGGTCGATCCCGGGCCGGGCAAGCTCGCACCGGAGCGCGCGACGATCGCGCATTGCTTCGGCGCCGCGACACTGCCGGATATCCTCGGCCGGCTCGACGCGAAGGCAGCGGCTGGCGATGCCTTCGCCGCCAAGACGCTCGCCACGATCCGGGCGAAGTCGCCGACCAGTGTCGCCATTGCCTTCGAGCAGATGCGCCGCGGCGCCTCGCTCGGCTTCGCCGAGGCGATGCAGCTCGAATTCCGTATCGTCTCGCGGATCCCGCATGGCCATGACTTCTACGAGGGCGTGCGCGCCGTGGTGATCGACAAGGACCAGGCCCCGTCCTGGCGGCCGCGGACGCTGGAGGAGCTCGATCCGGCAGATGTGGCGGCCTATTTCGCTCCGCTCGGTGCGGCCGAGTTGGCGCTGGGCGGCTGAAATGACGATACGCGACGGCGAGGTTCTGCGCGGCCCGGGGCAGGCGGGTGAGGTGAAGCGCCGGGTTCGCTGGCGCCTACTGCTGGTCTGGCTGCTGCGCCTGCTCTCGGTGGTCTGGATCGGCAAGGGCCTGATGCATTGGATGACGATCCTTGGGCTCGGATTGGTGTTCGAGCCCGGCCCCGCTTTCGAGACGCGCCCGCTGACCTTCCAGGCGATCACCGTCTATTTCGCGGTCTTCGATCTCGTCGCCGGCGTCGGCCTCTGGCTGACCGCGACCTGGGGCGGCGTGCTCTGGCTGCTCGCTGCCGTCAGCCAGTTGCTGCTCGGCTTCTTCTTCCCGCGCTGGCTGACATTGTCGCCGGCGCTGATCGGCACCTATGTCGCGTTGATGCTGGCCTATTTCCTCGCCACCTGGGCCGCCGAGAACCAGGAATCCTGAGACGCGCGCCTGCCTCGAATACGCTGGGCGATAGTAAGAATCGCTTTAGCTTAAGGGATTTGCGGTTCATTTCGGATTCACCCAAATGGGTAAATCCCTGATTCATCCTGATATTTAAACTCGTTTTCATCGGCTCCGCCTATGGTGTCTCTCAGAAGCGGACCGGGAGACAATCCTGGCCGGTCATCAACAGGCGGGATATTACCATGAAGAGCAATGTAAAGACTGTGGAGCCGGCCGCATCTGACGAGGTTCAGCTCAAGGTGAAGCCGCTTTACCTTGAGTCCCTCACCTTGGTCGAGCGGCTGCATCGCCGGCTGCTCGACGTGATCAAGGACGAGTTCGAGCGTCGCAACCGCGACGACGTCAACAGCGTGCAGGCGCTGCTGCTCTACAATATCGGTGACGCCGAGCTCTCTGCCAGCGAGCTGCGCACCCGCGGCTACTATCTCGGCTCGAACGTCTCCTACAACGTCAAGAAGCTGGTCGAGCTCGGCTTCCTCCATCATGCCCGTTCGCGGATCGACCGGCGCTCGGTGCGCATCAGCCTGACCGACAAGGGCCGCGAGGTGCATCACATCGTCAAGGGCGTCTACGACAAGCATGTCCGCACGGTCGAGCAGATCGGCGGCATCGCGGCAGACGATTTCGAGCGGATGAACAACGCCCTGCTGCGCCTCGAGCGCTTCTGGACCGACCAGATCCGCTACAAGCTCTGAGCGCCGGGCCAAGGGCCCGGTCTCGACAGTATCCCCCGCAGCGCGCTTCGGCCTCCCGGCCGGGGCGCGCGCCTGTTTCTTTACGGCAACAGTGATTTCCCTTCGGCCACAGCGATCAAACCCGCGTGAGCGCGACGCATCGCCGCCCCAAAAATGCCGCGCTCATCATACCGTGTTAACTGTGGTAAGGGATCGTCCCCAGCGACCGACCGTGGCAGATGCCCGGCCGAAGGGGCGGGTCGCGTCCCGCTCCGATGATATTGCGAAGTCCAAGGGGTAACGATCGATGCCGAATATCCGCCTGACCCGCCGCGAGACGGTTCTGGCCCTGCTCTCGACTGCTGCCGCCGGCGCGAGCCTGCCGGCCTTCGCCCAGCAGGCCGAGTGGCGCCAGAGCTACGATGCCGGCTCACGCAATGCCGTCCACCGCTCTTCGACCCCGATGCTCTCCCCGGCCGCGTTGGCCGCGACCGAGCAGGCCGTCGAGATTTATCGCGAGATCGCCGCGCGCGGCGGCTGGCCGACACTGCAGGTCAGCGAGCGGCTTTCCGTCGGTTCGCGCGGTCCGAGCGTGGTCGCCCTGCGCCAGCGGCTGATCATCACCGGCGATCTCGACGCCTCCGCCGGTGACAGCAATATCTATGACTCCTACGTCGAGGGCGGCGTGCGCCGCTTCCAGTCGCGCATGGGCCTGTCGACCACCGGCAGCATCAACCGCGCGACGCTGGCGGCGCTCAACGTGCCGGTCGACCGGCGCATCCGCCAGCTCGAGACCAATATCGTGCGCCTGCGCACCTGGTCGGGCAATCTCGGCAACCGCTATGTCGTCGCCAACATCCCGGCGGCTGCGGTCGAGACTGTCGAGAACGGCCATGTCGCGACCCGCCATGCCGCCGGCGTCGGCAAGATCGACCGCCAGTCGCCGCTGCTGCAGACCAAGATTCCCGAGGTCAACTTCAACCCGACCTGGACGGTTCCGGCTTCGATCATCCGCAAGGATCTGATCCCGAAGATGCAGAAGGAGCCGACCTACCTCACCGAGAACAAGATCCGCATCATCGGGCCGAACGGCGAGATCCCGCCCGAGCGCGTCAACTGGCGCTCGGACGAGGCGACCCGCTACACCTTCCGCCAGGATCCGGGCGGCGAGTTCAACTCGCTCGGCTTCGTGCGCATCAACATTCCGAGCCCGCACGGCGTCTACATGCACGACACGCCGTCGAAGGGCATCTTCGGCGACGATTACCGCTTCGTGTCCTCGGGCTGCATCCGCGTCCAGAACGTGCGCGACTACATCGCCTTCCTGCTCAAGGAGACGCCCGGCTGGGATCGCGCCAAGATCGACGAGACCATTGCGTCTGGCGAGCGCGTCAATGCCCGCATCGCCAATCCCGTGCCGTGCTACTGGGTCTACATCACCGCCTGGGCCACGCCCGATGGCGGCGTGCAGTTCCGCGATGACATCTACAACAAGGATGGTCTCGGTCCGGCGGCCGTCGCCGCCCTGCAGGGCGACCAGGATATCTGATCCTGGCTTCTGCCGGTCGACATCACGAGCCCCCGGCGAAAGCCGGGGGCTTTATTGTTCGTCTGGCGGATTATTGCAGCCGGCTCTTTGTCTGCCGTCTGACCTTGGCGACCGTGTCGAGGATCGCCACCGCCTGCCGCAGTTCTGAATAGGTCGGATCGGGCCTGCCGCCCGGTTTCAGCAGATCGGTGGCCGCCAGATGAATTCGCTCGAAATAGGGCGCGAGCTCGTCCGCGCAGGTGCCGGCCCGTTTCGCCGTACGGGCGAGCGCCTTGGCAGTCAGGGAAGAGGGCCATTTCTGGAGGTCGCAGGCAAGGCGTTTGATCGCGGTTACGGAATGATCGGCAGTCTGCATCGTTAGGCTCCGGCCGCGCCCCGGACCTGGCAGCGCCTCCTCTCAATCCGCGAGCAGGCGGGACGTTCCCGCCTTGCCATGACCTCCGTGGGACCGCCGATTGCGCCAGAGTCAGGCCGCCTCTGCGGCCTCTGCCAGCATGCCGAGAACCTGTTCCGCGAAGGCTCGCGTACCGAGCGGGCCGCCAAGATCGCGCGTGCGCAGCTCCGGCGCCTTGATCGTCAGGTCGATCGCCCGCTCGATAGCCTCTCCGGCCTGCAGCAGGGCAGGGGCCTGCCGCCGCTCGCCGAGCCAGGCGAGCAGCATCGCGGCCGAGCCGATCAGCGAGGCCGGGTTGGCGAGGTCGCGACCCGCGATATCAGGCGCTGAGCCGTGCTGGGCCTGCGCCACCGCGTGATCCTCGCCGGCATTGAGCGAGGCGGCGAGGCCGAGGCTGCCGGAGATTTCCGAGGCCTGGTCGGAGAGGATGTCGCCGAACATGTTGGTGGTGACGATCACGTCGAAGACGCTGGCGTCGCGCACCAGCAGCGCAGCCATGGCGTCGATGATCTTCTCCTCGTATTCGACATCGGGATAACGCTCGGCCACCGAGCGCACGCATTCGAGGAAGAGCCCGTCGGAGATGCGCAGCACATTCGCCTTGTGCACGGCCGTGACCTTGCGGCGGCGCTGGCGGGCCAGTGCAAAGGCGCTCTCGGCGATGCGTAGGGAAGCGTGCCGCGTCACCTTGCGGAACGACATGGCGAGGTCCGGCGTCGGCATGATCTCGCCGGGGCCGAGATGCATCGAGCGGTCGGAATAGAAGCCTTCCGTGTTCTCGCGCACCATGACGAGGTCGAGCGGCTTGCCGCAGCGCGGCGCAAAGCCCTCGCGAGAGCGGGCCGGGCGGATATTGGCGTAGAGGTCGAGCCGCTTGCGCAGCTGTCCGGACGGGTTGAGACCCCCCTTCTCGGCCGGCGGATACTCGTTGTGCGAGACCGGGCCGAGGATGACGCCGTCCGTCCGTTTTGCCGCCGCGAGCACGGTCTCGGGGAAGGTCGTGCCCTGATTGGCGAGCGCCGCGAAGCCGATCTCGGCACGCTCAAAAGCGAGCCCGAAGCCGAAGAGCTTGCTTGCCGCGTCGAGCACCTTGCAGGTCGCCGCCGCGATCTCGGGGCCGATGCCATCCCCTTCGAGGACGAGCAGGCGCAGGGCAGGTGAGGTTGCGTCGGTCATGTCGGCGTCAGTCCGGAAGTGATGAAAGGGAAAGGGGACGAGGAGGCGTCACTCGATCTTGATGTCGGCCTCGGCGACGACCTTCGACCACTTCTCGCGCTCGGCCTTGACGAAGGCGGCGAACTCGGCCGGCGTATTGCCGATGGGCTGGGCGCCTTCCAGCTCCAGGTTCCTGCGCACCTCCGGCAGGTTGATGATGGTCGCGACCTCGCTGCGCAGCTTGTCGATAATCGCCTGCGCCGTGCCCTTGCGCACGAAGACGCCGTACCAGCCGCTCGCCTCGTACCCGGGCACGCCGGCTTCCGCGAGCGTCGGCACCTGCGGCAGCGCCGGAGCCCGCTCGGCCGTGGTGACGGCGAGCGCCTTGAGGCCGCCGCCGTTCACATGGCCGATCGCCGAGGGCAGCGTCGCGAACATCATCGGGATATGGCCGCCCAGCAGGTCGTTGAGCGCCGGGCCGGCGCCGCGATAGGGAGCGTGCTTCAGCTTGACGCCTGCCATCAGCTCGAACAGCGCAGTGGCGATGTGGTTGGCCGAGCCGTGCCCGGCGGTGCCATAGGTCAGCCCCTCCGGCTGCGCCTTGGCGAGCGCGACCAATTCCGCGACCGAGTTGGCCTTGACCGAAGGATGGACCAGCAGAAGCAGCGGCGCCTTGGCGATCAGCGTCACCGGCTCCAGCACTTCGGCCGGGTCGTGCTTCAGGTTCTTGAACAGGCTCGGATTGACGGCCATCGGGCCGATATTGCTGATCAGCACTGTGTAGCCGTCGGCCGGGGCCTGCGCCGCGGCCGTGGTGCCGAGATTGCCGCCGGCGCCGGCACGGTTCTCGACGACGACGCCGACCCCCAGCCGATCCTGCAGCTTCTGCGCCACCGCCCGCGCGATCACGTCGGTGCCGCCGCCGGCGGCATAAGGCACGACCATGGTGATTGCCTTGCTCGGCCAGTCCTGCGCTTTCGCGGCGATGGCCGGCAGCGCGGCGAATGCGGCAGCGAGCAGGAGCCTTGGAAACCGGCGTGACATGATGCCTCCCACATTGTTTTGATTTTTCAGTATACCGAAGTATGCTGAATTGAGCCGCAGAAGCAAGCGTTGATTTCGGCGCGGGGCCGGGCGATCAGGGCATCGGGCCTGGAGAAATGGGAGAGGGCGCAGTTTGACGGTGTTCGCCGATGTCCAGCCGGTACGCTCGCTCGCGGGCCAGGCCTATGCGCGCCTGCGCGAGGCGATCGACGCCGGCGAGCTCAGGCCGGGCATGCGCCTGCGCGAGGAGGATCTCGCCACCCGTCTGGAGATGAGCCGTACGCCCTTGCGCGAGGCGGTCCGCCGGCTCGAGGCCGAAGGCTTCTTCACCCGCGATTCGCGCACGCTCGTCGTGATGACGCTCGACCATCAGGCGGTGTCCGAGCTTTATGCGATGCGCGAGGTGTTGGAGGGAACTGTCGCCGCCTTCGCCGCGCGCCACGCCTCCGAGGGCGATGTCGCGCTGCTGCGGGATCTGCACGCGATCGAGGCTGGGCTGCTCACCCGCCCGCAGGAGCTGGCGCGCCACAATGAGCGCTTCCATTCGGCACTCTATGGCGCCGCGCATAACCGATATCTGCTGAAGGCCCTGAACGCGCTGCGCGATGCGCGTGCGCTGCTCGGCTCCTCGACATTGCTCGATGCAGATCGGGCGGGACAGGCCCATGCCGAACATGACGCGATCGTCTCGGCGATCGAAGCTCGCGATCCGATCAGCGCGGAATCTGCCGCACGCGATCACATCAGAGCCGCTGGCCGCGAACGGCTGCGGCGGCTGATGCGGGCGGGCTGACCCGCCTGCGGTGGGATCGATCAGGCCAGATTATCGGCGATCAGGAAGCCGAGCAGCGATATGCACCCCATCACGATCGAGATTTCCAGAAGACTGAAGCCCATTGCCACCTCCGCCACTGCGCAGACAACGTCGAGGCGCCGCCTTGGTTCCGCCGCAGCTGCGGTGATTGTGTGATCGTCAGATCGCCTTAGCGGGCTCGCTTTTGCGGAGCGATCGCCGCCACGGGCACATCCTCCTTGACCAGATGCCGGCCGGCGAGATGGAGCACGACATAGCCGATCACCGCCGACAGCGCCGAGCCGGCGAGCACGCCGATCTTGGTGGCGTCGTTGAGCGCGGCGCTGTTCGCGAAGGCCAGCGCCCCGATGAACAGGCTCATCGTGAAGCCGATGCCGCAGAGCAGCGAGACGCCGTAGAGCTGCGCCCATGTCGCCTTGGCTGGCATGGTGCCGAGGCCGAGCCGCACCGCAAGCCAGGCGAAGCCGAAGACGCCGATCTGCTTGCCGAGGAAAAGTCCGAGCACGATGCCGAGCGGCACTGGCGTCAGCAGGAGCGAGGGCGACATGCCGGCGATCGAGACGCCGGCATTGGCGAAGCCGAAGACCGGCACGATGAAATAGGATGACCAGGGGTGGAGCCGGTGCTCCAGCGTGTGCAGCGGCGAATGCTCGGGCTCGTCGCTCTCCTTGCCACGGCCGCCGAGCGGGATGGTCAGCGCCAGCGCGACACCGGCGAGCGTGGCGTGGATGCCGGATTTCAGCACGAAGAACCAGAGCACGGCGCCGATAGCGAGATAGAGCGGCAGCAGGCGGGCGCCGCGCAGGTTCAGCGCGATCAGGATGGCGAGGCAGGCGGCGGCGCCGGCCAGCATCGGCAGCGAGAGATCGCCGGAATAGAACAGGGCGATGATCAGGATCGCGCCGAGATCGTCGAGAATGGCGAGCGCGGTCAGGAAGATCTTGAGCGAGACCGGCACGCGCGAGCCCAGGATGGCGAGCACGCCGAGCGCAAATGCGATGTCGGTGGCAGCGGGGATCGCCCAGCCACGCAAGGCTTCAGGGTAGCTGCGGGCGAGCGTGGCATAGATCAAGGCGGGCGCGATCATGCCGCCCAGCGCAGCCAGCGCCGGCAGGGCGCGGCGGCTCCAGGTTGCGAGCTGGCCTTCGATGAACTCGCGCTTGATCTCCAGCCCGACGAGCAGGAAGAACAGCGCCATGAGCGCGTCGTTGATCCAGTGCAGGATCGAAAGGCCGGCGACCTTCGCCTCCAGCAGCTTGAAATAGACCGGGCCGAGCGCCGAATTGGCGATGATCAGCGCCAGAGCGGCGGAGAAGACCAATAGGACACCGGCCGCCGCACCGCTTTCGAGGAAGGCGTGCAAAGGCGAGCGGCGTTTCGGCGGCCACTCGGGCTGGTGAGCTTCGATCTCGTCCGTCTGCTGCACCACGCCGTTCTCCTTCCGCCGGTTTCCGTTTCACCCGGCTGCTGCGACACCCCGATGTCGTTTCGATTGCAGCCGAGGATTGCGCCAAAGGAGCGAGTCGGCTGCTCCGGGTTGTGAATAAAGCAGACTGCGCACGAGGCAGCACTCCATATCGCCGCACTATCGTCGGCGCAGCCTGTCAGCGGCACCGGTCAGCGCGGCCGTGACGGTCATGATCGTCAGCAGGGCGGACGTGATGCCGAACAGGTTCGCGTAACCGAACCCGGCGATCACTGGCGTGCTGAGCAGGGGCGAGCAGAACTGGCCGATGAAGATCGAGGCGGTCAGGATGCCGCCGGCGAGCCCGCGCTTCCGCGTCGGTGCGAGAGTGAGGGCAAGGGCGACAAAGCTCGGCGAGACCAGCGCATAGCCCGCGCCGATCGCTGCCACGGCCGCAAAGATCGCCGGAGTGGTCGCGGCGATCAGCAGCAAGAGGAAACCCAGCGCCATCGCGCCATAGCCGAGCGCGAAAATGCCGGCGTAGCCGACAGCGCGCTGGATGCGGGAGTAGAGCAGGGCGAAGCCGCCGCCCGACAGCATCAGCACGCCCAGCGCCGCGCCGGTCATGATCGCGCTGTCATGGCCTCGCGCATCCAGGAAGAAGGACAGCTGCGTCGGCATGATGAAGAAGATCATGTTGGTCGTGCCCTGCAGCAGCACCAGCAAGGCGAGGGACAGTCGCCAGGGACTGTCATCGCCGCGATCGCCCGCCGGTTGCGCGCCGCCTGCCGACGACGGGCGCGGCGGGTCGGTGATGACCAGCCACATCAGCGGCAGGAAGGCAGCCGCCAGACCGTAGATCGCGAAGGGCAGGCGCGGCGACAGCGTCGCGGCCCAGCCGGCGGTGAGAATGAAGACGAGCCCGCCGAGATTGCGCGCCGAGATCTGCAGGCCGGTCAGCGCATTGCGGTCATCGCCCGTGAAATAGTCGCCGATCAGCGCTGTCTGCGCCGTCATGATCAGGGCGACCGCCACCCCCAATACGAGCCGGCTGGCGAAGATCGCCGGCAGGTCGGGCAGGACGAGCCCGGCGCAGCCTGACAGCACGAACAGGATCACGCCGACGAGCAGCAACCGGCGCCGTCCGAAGCGGTCGGCCGCGAGCCCGGCGAGTGGTGCAAGAACCGCGACGCTGAGCGAGGGTGCCGGCACCAGGAGCCGCGTCAGCAGCGCGGCGTTGGGATCGTTCGCGAACAGCCGTTCCAGCCCGGGCAGGGCCGGAGCGATCGTCGCGTTCGCCATGGTGGTGAGCGATGCCGCCATCAGCAGGGCGATGGCGCGCCGATCCTGCCAGACCGGAATTTGCCTTGAAACGAGAACAGCTTCCATGATGAACCTCTTGCCGAAATGATGCGTTCGGCAGAGCGTACGAATTCAAGTCGACTTGAGGTCAAGCATGACTGTTCTCGATATCGGCGAGGTCGCCGAACGCGCGGGCGTCGCGCCCTCGACCCTGCGCTATTACGAGGAGATCGGCCTGATCGCCTCGCTCTGGCGGCGGGGCCTGCGGCGGCAATTCGATGCCGATGTGCTGCTGAAGCTGTCGCTGATCGCCATGGGCAAGGCGGCCGGCTTCTCGCTGGAAGAGATCGCCGGCATGTTCGGCCGAGACGGCAGGCCCGATATTCCGCGCGACCAGCTGCGCCTTAAGGCCGACGAGCTGCAGCGCCAGATGGCTGAATTGCGCACGCTGCGTGACATACTGCGCCATGTCGCGGACTGCCCCGCACCCTCGCATCTGGAGTGCCCGACCTTCCGCAAGCTGATGCAGGCTGCCTCGCGCCGGAAGCTCGTCTACCGCCCGTCCGTCCGGCGTTCGGGCGCGCGCCGGGCAGCTCCTTAGCCGCGTCCATCTAGCGCTTGGACAGCCTCACTCTGCGTGATAGGGACCGCGCGGGGATCGGCCGGGATCGGCCGCCGCATTCTTAGGAGCCGGATATGACCGAAGCCGCGCGCGACAAGCACCTCTCCAACTCCTTCTTCGGCGCCGGCCTTGCCGATGTCGATCCCGAGATCGCCCGCGCCATCGAGCTCGAGCTTGGTCGCCAGCGCGGCGAGATCGAGCTCATCGCCTCGGAGAACATCGTCTCGCAGGCGGTGCTCGAGGCTCAAGGCTCGGTGATGACCAACAAATACGCCGAGGGCTATCCGGGCCGGCGCTATTACGGCGGCTGCCAGTTCGTCGACATCGCCGAGAAGCTCGCGATCGAGCGCGCCTGCCGGCTGTTCGACTGCCAGTTCGCCAATGTCCAGCCGAACTCCGGCAGCCAGGCCAATCAGGCCGTGTTCATGGCGCTGATGCAGCCGGGCGACACCTTCATGGGCCTCGATCTCGCTGCCGGCGGCCATCTTACCCATGGCGCCCCGGTCAACCAGTCCGGCAAGTGGTTCAAGGTCGTGCCCTATGGCGTCTGCGTCGTCGACCAGCTGATCGACTATGACGCGATGGAGCGTCTCGCCGTCGAGAACAAGCCGAAGATCATCGTTGCCGGCGGTTCGGCCTATGCCCGTCACTGGGACTTCGCCCGCTTCCGCGAGATCGCCGACAAGGTCGGCGCCTATTTCATGGTCGATATCGCCCATTTCGCCGGGCTGGTCGCCGGCGGCGCCCATCCCTCGCCGTTCCCGCACGCCCATGTCGTCACCACCACCACGCACAAGACGCTGCGCGGCCCGCGCGGTGGCATGGTGCTGACCAATGACGAGGCGATCGCCAAGAAGATCAACTCGGCGGTGTTCCCGGGCCTGCAGGGCGGCCCGCTGATGCACGTCATCGCCGCCAAGGCGGTCTCGTTCCACGAGGCGCTGCAGCCGGAGTTCAAGAGCTACGCCCATGCCGTCGTCGCCAATGCCAAGGCGCTGGCCGAGACGCTGAAGAGCAAGGGCTTCGACCTCGTCACCGGCGGCACCGACAACCACCTGATGCTGGTCGACCTGCGCTCCAAGAAGGTCACCGGCAAGGCGGCCGAGGCTGCGCTCGGGCGCGCTCACATCACCTGCAACAAGAACGGCATCCCCTTCGATCCGGAGAAGCCGATGGTCACCTCCGGCATCCGCCTGGGTACGCCCGCTGCGACCTCGCGCGGCTTCGGCGTCGCCGAGTTCAAGAAGGTCGGCGAATTGATCGCCGAGGTGCTGGACGGTCTCGCCGCCAATGGCGAAGAGGGCAACGCCGCCGTCGAGCAGGCGGTCAAGGCCAAGGCCCACGAGCTGACGGCGCGCTTCCCGATCTACTGAGCGGGAGGCGTCCGGACCGCTTTCTACGGAAAGGTCCCGGTCAGCTTGATCATGAACAGGTTCTCCGGGCCTCCGGGCGCATCGCCTCGGTTGGTCCGGCTGAGTTCGGCGTTGAGGTCGAGCCCTTTGGTGATCTTGTAGCCGGCAGAGGCGCTGCCGCCGAACTGGCCGTCCTTGACCTGCGCCGCGACGGAAACGTTGAAGCGGTCATCCGTCGCGCTCAGCTTGAGGTTGAGGTCGACGGTCGGCTTGGTCACGTCCTTCTTGACGATGCCGCTGAGCTCGAACGAGCCGTACTGGACCATGACCTCGCCCTCGACCTTCTCGATCGCGGCCGACTTGGTCACCACCTGCATCGAGAGATCGAGCTTTAGCCGGTCCCATTTCAGCTTGCCGGTCAGTTTGGCACCGACCAGCTCGGCGGTAGGATCGAAGACGATGCCGCCGACGCCGAGCTTCAGCGCGCCGAGCTTGACGACCTCGAATTTCAGCTTCTCCAGCTGCTGCAGGCCGAGCGTCACCGCCCCGTTGTTCGGCTTGGTGACGAAGAGGGCGGCGCCCGCTCCGAGCGCCAGCGCCGCGCCGACGACGTAGACGATGCCCTTGTGCTGATCGACCCAGACGCCGAGCGCCGAGGAGCTCGCTGCCGCTTTGAACGCGTCGACCTGCTTTTCCAGAGCCTTGTAGTTCGACGACTTCTTGATCTGCTTGAAATACTCGTCGGCCGCCTTGGACAGCACGTCGTCGCCGATCGAGCGCAGCTTCTGGATGTCCTCGGACGAGAGCTGGGTCGTCTGGCTCTTGAGTTTCGCGTTCGCGAAGCTCAGCAGACCCTTCTGCGCTGTCGACAGGACGACAGGGCTCTTGAGGATCTCGGCGAGGCGTTCGGGAGACCTTTGGATTTCGCTGTCGAGAAGGTCGAAGGCCAGGACGACCAGGCCGCCGAAGGCGTCGCCGACACTATCATTGGACATCTGCGTAACTCCGATTGGCGAGCTTTGTGGATCGGGAGACAGGCGCAGGCGGGTCGCAGAACGATATTCTGCCATGGGGAAGGCGCATCGTCCGGCGTCAGGTTCTGGCGAGGGCCGCGATCCGGTGCCGGAGCGTCATGCGATCTCGTGCTTGCTCCCTTGCCGCCGGCTGGTCGTTTTTCGCTGGCCTGCGACGGCCTGGCTGAGGCAAGGAAGGGCCGCGGGCGCTATCGTCCCTCAAGCTAACCTGAAGGCCCCATTCATGCGCTGTCCCTATTGCGGCTCGCTCGATACCCAGGTGAAGGATTCGCGGCCAACCGATGATCATGCCTCGATCCGGCGCCGGCGCGTCTGCCCCGATTGCGGCGGCCGCTTCACGACCTTCGAGCGCGTGCAGCTGCGCGAGCTCACCGTGGTCAAGCGCTCGGGCCGGCGCACGGCCTTCGATCGCGACAAGCTGCAGACCTCGATCGAGGTGGCGCTGCGCAAGCGCCCGGTCGCGCCCGAGCGGATCGAGCGCATGGTCAACGGCATCGTCCGCCAGCTCGAAAGCTCGGGCGAGGGTGAGATCCAGAGCTCGGCCGTCGGCGAGCTGGTGATGGAGGGGTTGAAATCGCTCGACGACGTCGCCTATGTCCGCTTCGCCTCGGTCTACCGGAATTTCCGTGAAGCCCGCGATTTCGAGGAGCTGCTCGGCCAGCTCGGTAGCGATGAGATCGAGCCCGTGACCAAGCCGGCGCCCGCCCGCGACGATGCCTGATCAGGACGCGATCGACCGCGCCTTCATGGCGCGGGCGCTGGAGCTCGGCGCGCGTGGGCTCGGCCAGACCTGGCCCAATCCCAGCGTCGGCGCCGTCGTCGTGCGCGATGGTCCGGACGGCCCGGTGGTCGTCGGCGAGGGTCGCACGCAACCCGGCGGTCGCCCGCATGCCGAGGCGATGGCTTTCGAGAACGCCGGCGCAGCGGCGAGCGGCGGCACGCTCTATGTCACGCTGGAGCCCTGCTCGCACCGCACGATCCGTGGCGGCACGCCTTGTGTCGAGCGCACCTTGCTCGCCGGCGTCCGGCGCGTCGTCTCTGCGATGTCGGATCCCAATCCGCAGATCGCCGGTCTCAGCCATGCCTTGCTTCGCATGGCAGGTGTGGAGGTCAAGCTCGGCGTGCTCGAGGACCAGGCGCAGCGCAGCCATCGCGGCCATGTGCTGCGGGTGACCGAGGGACGGCCGATGGTGAGCTTCAAGGTTGCGCGCACGGCAGATGGCTTCGCCGGCGGGGTAGGGGGCGCTAGGCTCGCCATCTCATGTCCGGAATCCGGCGAATGGGTACACCGCCTGCGCGCTAGCCATGATGCGATCATGCTCGGCATCGGCAGCGTCCTTGCCGACGACCCGCTACTGACCGTGCGCCTGCCCGGACTCGAAATCCGCTCGCCCATCCGGGTCGTGCTCGATTCCTCGCTCCGCCTGCCGCTCGACGCCAAGCTGGTTCAGGGCGCAGCGACTGTGCCGCTCTGGGTGATCGCGGCCGAGGATGCCCCGGTCGCGGCCGAGGAGAAGCTGGTCGCCGCCGGCGTCGAGGTCATGCGCGTCTCGCGCGGCGCCGACGGCCATCTCGACCTATCGGAGGCGCTGCGACTGTTGGCGGCCCGCGGCATCACCCGCGTCTTCTCGGAAGGTGGCCCGACGATTGGCGAGCAACTGGCGCTGCGGGGCCTTGCCGACGAGGTCATCGTCTCGACCTCGCCGAAGCCGCTCGGGGCCGAGGGCGTCGTCGCCGTCAGGCCGGGACTTGCGGCGCTGCTCGCCGATCCCGAAATCTACGCCGTCACCGAAGCCGGGCAGATCGGCTGCGACCGTTTTGAAGTCTTCACGAGGATCGCCTGATGTTCACCGGCATCGTCACCGCCATCGGCACCGTCACCCGCTCGCAGACCAAGGGCCCGAGCCTGAAGCAGTTCGATATCTCGTGCCCGTGGGAGGCATCCGGCATCGAGCTCGGCGCCTCGATCGCCTGTGCCGGCGTCTGCCTGACTGTCACGGCCCTCAAGCCGCGCGAGGATGGCGAGCCCGGCTGCCTGTTCCAGGTGGAGGCGGCCGCCGAGACCCTGGCGAAGACGTCCGTCGGCGCGTGGATGTCAGGCACGAAGATCAACCTGGAGCGCTCGCTCAAGATGGGCGACGAACTCGGCGGTCATCTCGTCACCGGCCATGTCGACGGCGTCGGCACCATCCTGACGATCGACGAGATCGCGCCCGACCCGAGCGAGCCCTGGGGCGCGACGGCCCGCTTCCATATCCGGGCGCCGCAGGGGCTCGCTCGCTTCATCGCCGCCAAGGGCTCGATCTGCCTCGACGGGACATCGCTGACCGTCAACACGGTCGAGGACGACGTCTTCACCGTGCTGCTGATCCCGCATTCCTTCAGCGTCACAACCTGGGGTGAGCGCAGGAAGGGAGACGGCGTCCATGTCGAGGTCGATCTGATGGCGCGGTATGCCGCGCGGCTTGCGGAGGCGCGTCCGGGGGGCTAAAGCCGGCCCAACGCTCAGCCCTCATCCTGAGGAGCAGTTTCTGTCGAAACAGCTCCTCAGGATGAGGGCTTTGGTGCTTGGATATTCACGGGCACCATCTCTTGCATAAGGAAGACGCCATGGCCGGGTCCCGGCAATCTTCGGCTGCCTCAGCCGCTCCGCTCGACGACGCCCGTGTGCTGGTGGTCGAGGCCCGCTTCTACGACGGCCTGGCCGACGAACTGCTCGCCGGCGCGACCGCCGTGCTGGAGAAGGCCGGCTGCCGCGTCGATGTCGTCACCGTCCCCGGCGCGCTCGAAATCCCCTCCGCAATCGTCATCGGCCTGCGTGCCGCCGACGAGGCGGTCGACCCTTATGAGGCCGTCGTCGCGCTCGGCACCGTCATCCGCGGCGAGACCGGCCATTACGACATCGTCGCCGGCGAGAGCTCGCGCGCGCTGATGGACCTGTCGGTCGCCTTTGCCCTGCCGCTCGGCAACGGCATCCTCACTGTCGAGAACGACGCGCAGGCCTGGGCCCGTGCCAACCGCAGCGAGATGGACAAGGGTGGCGGCGCGGCGGAAGCTGCGCTCGCGGTGCTGCGTTACAAGCGCTCGCTGGCGGAGGAGTCGAAATGAGCCGATCCGAGATGCGCCGCGGCGCCCGGCTGTCGGCCGTCCAGGCGCTCTACGAGATGGAGGTCGGTGGGCGCGGCGTGGTCGAGGCCATGGCCGAGTTCGAAGCCTTCTGGATCGGCAAGGAGGTCGAGGACATCGAGCTGCCCAAGGTCGAGATCGCCTTCTTCCGCGACCTGCTCGGCGGCGTCGTCCGTGAGCAGCGTCTGGTCGACCGTTCCGTCGACGATCTTCTCGCCTCCGGCTGGCCGTTGAAGCGCGTCGAGGCGGTGGTGCGCGCCATCCTGCGCGCCGGCGCCTATGAGCTCGCCTTCCGCAAGGACGTGCCGGGCCGTGCCGTGATCTCGGAATATGTCGCGGTCGCCCGCTCCTTCTACGAGGGCGACGAGGTCGGCATGGTCAACGCGGTGCTCGACAGGATGGCCCGCGACGTCCGCGCCGAGGAATTCGACGCTCCGGCAGCGTGAGCGGCGCCGTGGCCGGACCCCGGAGCCCCGGCGAATTCGAGCTGATCGCCCGCTATTTCGCGCCGATCGCCGGCCGCGCCGGGCTCGGCCTGATCGACGACGCCGCCTTGCTGCGCCCGGCGCGCGGCTATGAGCTCGTCGTCACCGCCGATGCGCTCGTCGCCGGCGTGCACTTCTTCGCCGACGACCCGCCGGCCTCGATCGGGCGCAAGGCGCTCGGCGTCAATCTCTCCGATCTCGCCGCCAAGGGCGCTAGGCCCGACGGCTTCGTCCTGACGCTCGCTTTGCCCACGGGCTGGACGGAAGACTGGCTCGCCGGCTTCGCACGGGGGCTCGGTGTCATGGCGGGCGAGGCCGATTGTCCGCTGATCGGTGGCGACACGGTCTCGACCAACGGCCCGCTGACCCTCTCGATCACCGCCTTCGGCAGCGTTCCGGCCGGCCGCATGGTGCTGCGTTCGGGAGCCAAGCCGGGCGATGTCGTCGCCGTCACCGGCACGATCGGCGACGGCGCGCTCGGCCTGAAGGCGCACGGGCCGGATCGGCCCGCCTGGGTCGGCCAACTCCCGGAAGCCGACCGCGCCTTCCTCGCCGATCGCTATCTGCACCCCCAGCCGCGGGTTGCGCTCGCCGCCCCCCTGCAGGCGCATGCCTCGGCTGCGATGGATGTCTCCGACGGGCTGGTCGGCGACCTCGCCAAGCTGCTGGCGGCCTCGAAGGCGGGGGCGGAGATAGACCTCGATGCCGTGCCGCTCTCGCCCGCGGCCCGCTCTGCCGTCATGGCCGATCCCGCACTGGCGGAACTGGCCTGGACCGGCGGCGACGACTACGAAATTCTCTGTACGATCCCGGAAGGAGAATTTCCTTCTATGGTTGCTGCCGCGGAGGCGGCGGGGCTCAGCCTCGCGCGCATCGGGCGCGTCACCGCGGAGGCGGGGAGCGTGCGCTATACCGAAGCGGGCCAGCCGCGAAACTTCGCGCGCGGCTCCTTCGCTCATTTCTGACGGCGGCTGGGCGGCCGCGAAGGGCGGCGGCTGCGATGAACCAGCATGTTCCGGTGATGGACGGCGATACGCTCGCGAAACGCAATGCGCTTGTGCTCGCCGGCGCCCAGGCGCTCGGCGGCGCGAGCCCGGCGATCGTGATCTCGCTCGGCGGCATCGTCGGCTCGCAACTGGTCGCGAACCAGGCCTTCGCCACCGTCCCGGTCAGCCTGATGCAACTCGGTCTCGCCTGCGGCGTCATCCCGGCGGCGTTGCTGATGCGCCGGCTCGGCCGCCGCCGCGGCTATATCGTCGGCGCGCTGATCGGTGCCGTCGGCGCCAGCGTCGCCGCGACCGGTGTGGCCGAACGGCTGTTCTGGCTGTTCTGCCTCGGCACCTTCCTGTGCGGGCTCTACGGCTCCTATGTGCAGAGCTATCGCTTCGCCGCCGCTGACACGGCGAGCGAGGGCTTCCGGCCGCGTGCGATCTCCTGGGTGATGATCGGCGGGCTGGCTGCCGGCGTGATCGGGCCGCAATCGGTTTACTGGACGCGTGACCTGACGCCGGCCGCGCCCTTTGCCGCAAGCTTCCTGGCGCAGGGTGCGCTTGCTCTGATCGCCATTGGTGTCGTGCTGGCGCTGCGCGCGCCACCGGTGAAGGAGGCGAAGTCCGGTGGCGGCCGGCCGCTTCCCGAGATCATGCGCCAGCCCAAGTTCATCGCCTCGGTGATCGCGGCGCTCGTCGCCTACGGGCTGATGAGCTTCGTCATGACAGCGGCCCCGCTCGCCATGGTCAGTTGCGGCCACAGTGTCGGTGATGCCGCGCTCGGTATCCAGTGGCATGTGCTCGCCATGTTCGCGCCGAGCTTCTTCACCGGTCGCCTGATAGCCCGCTTCGGCAAGGAGACGATCACGGCCGCCGGGCTTCTGCTGACGGCGCTCGCGGCGATCGTCGGGCTCTCCGGCCTCAGCGTCGCGCATTTCTGGATCGCGCTCGTTCTCCTCGGGATCGGCTGGAATTTCGGCTTCATCGGCGCGACTGCGCTGGTGACCGACTGCTACCGGCCGGAGGAGCGGGTCAAGGTCCAGGCGGCCAACGACTTCCTTGTCTTCGGCTCGGTCGCGATCGCCTCCTTCTCCTCCGGCGGACTGCTCAGCGCCGGCGGCTGGACCAGCGTCAACTGGCTGGTCTTCCCGCCGGTCGCAGTCGCGCTGGCTCTGGTCGCCTGGCAAGGCTTGCAGCGGCGTGTGGTGGCGTGATCCTTGCTGGATAGTCCGGCCTGAAGCGGAGACCTCGCATGCGCCCTCATCAGCTTCCCCAGTGCGCCGGTCGCCCCGTCGCGGGCGCGATCGGTCACAACCGCGGCGTGGTGCAGAGAAACTACGCCTTTATGCCGCCCGAGGGCGTGCTGGTCAGCCGGTTGCCGCATGTCGAGAAGACCATTGCGCGCATTCTCGCAGCCCCGGTGCTGGGTGCTCGGTTTGCGCAGTACGTGCTCGAGATCGAGCCCGGCGGCGGCACGCTTGCGCCTTTCGCCGAGGACGGCGTCCAGCACTTCTATTATGGCCTGTCCGGCGAAGCGGCGTTCGCCATCGACGGTGCCGGCGGCAACGCCTTCGGTCCCGGCAGCTTTGCCTATGTTCCGGGTGGAACGCGGTTCTCGCTGCGCAATGACAGCGATGGGCCGGTGCGCGTCCTTGGCCTGCGCAAGCGCTACGAGCCGGCGCCCGGCCTTGCTGTGCCCGAGCCGATCCTGTCGCATCGCGATGCGGTCCCGCTGACCAATCATACAGGCATGGAGGGGCGCGGCTTCCAGTTCCTGCTGCCCTATGGCGACATGCGCTTCGATTTCGAGATGAACCTGATGTGGTTCAAGCCAGGCGCCTTTTTCCCGGATGTCGAGACCCATGTGATGGAGCACGGGCTCTACATGCTGGAAGGGCAGGGGCTCTACTTCCTCGGGCAGGACTGGCACGAGATCTGGGCCGAGGACTTCATCTGGATGGGCGGCTACTGCCCGCAGCAGTTCTATCCGACCGGTTTCGGCGATGCCTGCTACCTGCTCTACAAGAACGTCAATCGGGACGTGGCACTTTAGAGTGACCCTCAAATGGTCACGGCCGATCGGCAGATCGGTGCACGATGACCTGACATTCTCCCGGAATTGTCAGCCGACCCGTTTGCGATTCTGGCGGAAACTGGGCAACAATCCGATCCGACACTGGTGATCGGCGCTGTGGCCTGATTCGTCGTGAGGCCGACAGAGCCGTTTCCTGCGTTCAAAGAACCGGAAAACCGGCTCCGTCGGGGTGTCCTACCCCGGATGACGAAATCTCAGGGATAGGAAATTCGATGTCGGCCTTGCTCATCATCATTGTCTTGAGTGCGTTATCGATCGTCTACGGCTTATGGGCCTATGGCGACGTGATGAAACGCGATGCCGGCAACCAGCGCATGCAGGAGATTTCCGGTGCGGTGGCCGAGGGCGCGCAGGCCTATCTCAAGCGCCAATACGTCACAATCGCCATGGTCGGAGTGGTACTCTTCGTCGGCCTCACCTATCTGCTCGGCGCCTATGTCGGCATCGGCTTCCTGATCGGCGCCGTGCTCTCGGGCGCCGCCGGCTTCATCGGCATGAACGTCTCAGTCCGCGCCAATGTCCGCACCGCCCAGGCGGCGATGCAGTCGCTCGGCGACGGCCTCGACGTCGCCTTCAAGGCGGGCGCGGTCACCGGCATGCTGGTCGCCGGCCTCGCGCTGCTTGGCGTCGCCTGCTATTACGGCTTCCTCACCGGGATGAAGGGCTTCGCGCCTTCGAGCCGTGTCGTCATCGACTCGCTCGTCGCGCTCGGCTTCGGCGCCTCGCTGATCTCGATCTTCGCCCGTCTCGGCGGCGGCATCTTCACCAAGGGCGCGGATGTCGGTGCCGACCTCGTCGGCAAGGTCGAGGCCGGCATTCCCGAGGATGACCCGCGCAACCCGGCGACGATCGCCGACAATGTCGGCGACAATGTCGGTGACTGCGCCGGCATGGCGGCCGACCTGTTCGAGACCTATGCGGTGACGCTGGTCGCGACCATGGTGCTGTCCGCCATCTTCTTCGCCGGCCAGCCCGTGCTCGGCGCGATGATGCTCTATCCGATGGCGATCGGCGCGGCCTGCGTCGTCACCTCGATCATCGGCACCTTCTTCGTCAAGCTCGGCGCCAACCAGTCGATCATGGGCGCGCTCTACAAGGGCTTCATCGCCGCCGGCGTGCTCTCCGTCGGTGCGATCGCCGCGGTCAACTACCTGATGTTCGGCGGCTTCGCCGCCTCGTTCACCACGGTGCAGGGCGTGACCTTCACCTCGGGTGGCCTGTTCGGCTGCGCACTGGTCGGCCTCGCGGTGACGCTGCTGATCGTCGTCATCACCGAGTACTACACCGGCACCGGCAAGCGCCCGGTCGTCTCGATCGCCCAGGCTTCGGTCACCGGCCACGGCACCAACGTCATCCAGGGCCTCGCGGTCTCCTTGGAATCGACCGCGCTGCCGACCATCGTGATCATCGCCGGCATCATCGTCTCCTACGGTCTCGCCGGCCTGTTCGGCATCGCCATCGCCACCACCGCCATGCTGGCGCTGGCCGGCGTGGTCGTCGCGCTCGACGCCTTCGGTCCGGTCACCGACAATGCCGGCGGCATCGCCGAGATGGCCGGCCTGCCCAAGGAGGTCCGCCACTCCACCGACGCGCTCGATGCCGTCGGCAACACCACCAAGGCGATCACCAAGGGCTACGCCATCGGCTCGGCCGGCCTTGGCGCGCTGGTACTCTTCGCCGCCTATACCTCGGACCTCAACTTCTTCGTGGCCGAGGCCAACAAGGCGGGTTCGACGACCTTCCAGTACTTCAAGGGCGTCACCGTCGACTTCTCGCTGTCCAATCCCTACGTCGTCGTCGGCCTGCTGCTCGGCGGCCTGATCCCCTTCCTGTTCGGCGGCATGGGCATGACCGCCGTCGGCAAAGCGGCGGGCTCGGTGGTCGAGGAGGTGCGCCGTCAATTCAGGGAGAAACCCGGCATCATGCAGGGCACGGATCGGCCGGACTATGCCCGCGCCGTCGACCTGCTGACCAGGGCGGCGATCAAGGAAATGGTTCTGCCGTCGCTGCTGCCGGTGCTCGCTCCGGTCGTGACCTTCTTCGTCATCAATGCCATCGCCGGCAAGAACCAGGCCTTCGCCGCGGTTGGCGCCATGCTGATGGGCGTGATCGTCACCGGCATCTTCGTCGCTATCTCGATGACCTCGGGCGGCGGCGCCTGGGACAACGCCAAGAAGAGCTTCGAGGACGGCTTCGTCGACAAGGACGGCGTCCGCCATCTCAAGGGCTCCGAGGCGCACAAGGCTTCGGTCACCGGCGACACCGTCGGCGACCCCTACAAGGACACGGCTGGCCCCGCCGTGAATCCCGCGATCAAGATCACCAACATCATCGCGCTGCTGCTGCTCGCCATCCTGGCGCATAGCTGAGCGGCAAATCTCCTGACAGATGCCTGGCCCCGCGGAGCGATCCGCGGGGTTTTTCGTTGCGCTGCAAAGATTTGCGCCCGGCTGCGGAATCGGATTGCCAGGCGGCTGAATCGATCTGCGAGGCTACGGCCGGGGCCGTAGCGTTCCGGCGCGACGGAGCCGCCTTCGCCTGCCACGGTCCCGGCCATCCGAGGAGGACCCGATGACCGCCCCAACCGCTCCCGCCGCCGCACGATCCGGCCACCTGATCGATCTGGCCTCTCTGCTCCTGCTGGCGACGCTCTGGGGCGCCTCCTACAGCTTCATCAAGCTCGGTGTCGAGACGATCCCGCCGCTGACCTTGATCGCGGCGCGCACGCTGATCGCCGGCGCGCTCCTGCTCGTCGTCATCCGCTGGCGCGGCCTCGGCCTGCCGCGCGATTCCGTCATCTGGCGGCGCTTCCTGATCCAGGCCTGCCTCAACAGTGCCGTGCCGTTCACCCTGATCGCCTGGGCCGAGACCAGCGTCGATGCCGGTCTTGCTGCGATCCTCAATGCCGGCTCGCCGATCTTCGCCTTCCTGCTCAGCCTGCTGCTCTTCCGTTCCGAAGCAGCTGTGGGGCGCAAGCTGTTCGGCGTCGCCGCCGGCATGCTCGGCGTCTGCCTGATCATCGGCATGGAGGCGCTCTCGGGCTTCGGTCGCGAACTCTGGGCCCAACTCGCCCTCGTCGCGGCGGCAGCCTGCTATGGCGGAGCGGCGCTGTTCGGACGCAACTTCAAGGGGCTCGACCCGATCATGCCGGCCGCCGGCTCCTTGATCTGCGGCGCCGTGATCCTGATCCCCTTCAGCCTGATCATAGACCGGCCCTGGACGATCACGCCCTCGGCCGCATCGATCCAGGCGCTACTGGCACTGTCGGTGTTCTCGACCGCGCTGGCGTTCATCCTCTATTTCCGGTTGATAGACCGGCTCGGCACGGTCGGGACGACCTCGGTCGCCTATCTGCGCGTGCCCACCGGAGTTGCCCTGGGCGTTCTCTTCCTCGGCGAGCGGCTGAGCCCGACCGCTTGGGCCGGGCTCGCGCTGGTCATCGTCGGAGTGTTCGCGATGACGCTGCCGGCACGGAAGCCGAAGGGCGGCTAGATCGCCGCGCATCCGATAGGTCGCGAATCTATCTTGTTGCTTTAGCGCCCGACTCGGAAGCATGAAGCATCCGTCACGACGCGGAACGCGGGGGCCCGCCAATGAAAAAGCCCTGCGGTGTCGCCGCAGGGCTCTCACGTCATGGATGGCGAGACGGGTTCAGGCGCCGAACGGCGTGAACTTGGTGACGCCGCGGAACAGGTTGCGCAGGAAGCTCTGCTCCTCGCCGCCGGTCGGGGTGGTGCGGCTGATGAAGTCGAAGATCACGCCGTCCTGCAGGCCGTAATTGGCGATGCGCTCGACCTTGAAGCCCTTGTTGAAATAGATCACCAGCACGTTCTGGTCGATGACGGCGAAGTCCTGGAACTGGAAGCGCCGGCGAACCCTCTGGCTGATGTAGTAGAAGGTGCGGTTGCCGACGGTCGAGGTGGTCGAGGGCGTGCCGAGCGTGGTCAGCACGGTCTGCACGTCCATGCCGACCTTCACCTTGGCGATCAGCTCGTCATCCATGACGAAGCCGCGGGTGAACTCCTCGTTGAGGCCGGCCGAGGTCGGGGTGCGGAAGCCGAGATTGGTGGCAGTGCCGCAGCCGGCCAGCGGCAGGGCGGCGGCCAGCGAGCCGATCAGGACGGTACGGCGGGTCGGAGCAGTCATGCGTGGCGGATCCGAAGGGGAGGCGCGCGGAGCTGCCGCGCTTGTCAGGGTGGGTGCGCTTGGCGTAACGCCCGAGGATGGCTTTGGCAAGGCAAGTCACTTTTAGCCAAGCTGGTTGGGAAAGGCGGGTAGGGGCTGTGATCTTCGGCCTGTTCGGCAGGAAGCGTGCGCGCATGGCGCCGGTCAACACGTTGCTTGAGCGCATCGTCGGCGCCTCGCGCGAGCCGGCCCTGTATCTGCAGGGCCGCGTTCCCGATGATTTCGAGGGGCGGTTCGAGGCGCTGACGCTGCATCTCTTCCTGGTGCTGCGGCGGCTGCGCGACTTGCCGGCCCCGGCGGCCGACGTGGCGCAGGACCTGATCGACGCCAGCTTTGCCTATCTCGAGCTCGGTTTCCGCCAGGGCGGCATCAGCGACGTCGCCGTGCCGAAGCGGATGAAGAAGATCGGCCGCAGTTTCTATGGCCGGCTCAGTGGCTATGAGGAGGCGCTTGCCGCCGGGGAGCCTGGAGCCTTCGAGGCCGCGCTCGCCCGCAACATCGCCCCGCAGATCGATGCAGCGGCGCTGGCCCGCCATGCCAGGGCGGGGGGCGCCGTCTTGGCCATGCGCTCGCTCGACGATATCCTGACCGCCGATCCGTTGTTCCCGCCTTTCTCAGGCAGTATCGAAGCATGACCGTTTCCCCTCAGGACAAATTGCCCCTTCACCGTCCGATTCGCGTCGAGAGCATCACCTTGCGCCCGGTACCGGTCGTGGTCACGCCTGAGCAGGCAGATCTTGCTGCGATCGCGTCCTATCTCGGCGTCGCCTCGGTCGAGGCGCTGAAGGCGAGCTACACGCTCTCGCGCAATGGCGAGCGGCTCAAGCTCGAGGGCATGATCAAGGCGGGGCTGCACCAGAACTGCGTCGTCACGCTCGAGCCCTTCCCGGTCGAGCTCAACGTGCCGGTCAAGCTCGATTTCGCGCCGGAGGCCGAGATCGCCGCCATGGCGAAGCCGTCCGAGGACGACGAAATCGACATCGAGGTGCTGCTCAACGAAGAGGAGCCGCCGGAGCCGATCATCGACGGCACGATCGATCTGGGTGTGGTCACGCTCGAATTCCTGGCGCTGTCGCTCGATCCCTATCCGCGCAAGCCCGGCGTGGCGTTCAGCGAGCCCGCCCCGGAGACGCCGGCCGAATCGCCTTTTGCTGCCCTGTTGCAGCTGAAGCGCGAGCCATGACCGGCGGAAACCTCCGCGCTTTCCCTTGCGGCGAGCGGCCAACCCGCTATTGTCCGCCGCCGCCCGGCCGCCCCCGGCAGGGGGCGCAGGCCCTGGAATCGATCACCCCCGCATGACACGCCCGGTTACAATCGCGCTTGACGCCATGGGCGGGGACCACGGTCCGTCCGTGGTCATCCCGGGCGCCGCCCTCACGCTCGAACGTCGCCCGGACGCGAAATTCGTGATCTTCGGCAACGAGGGCGAGGTCATGCCGCTGCTCGACGCGCATCCGAAGCTGAAGGCCGTCACCACCTTCCACCACACCGAGGTCTCGGTGAAGATGGACGACAAGCCGAGCCAGGCCTTGCGCTATGGCCGCTACAAGTCGTCGATGTGGCGCGCCATCGACGCCACCAAGACCGGCGAGGCCGACGTCACGATCTCGGCCGGCAACACCGGCGCGCTGATGGCGATGTCGAAGTTCTGCCTGAAATCGATGCCGCAGGTCGATCGCCCGGCGATCGCCTGCCTGTGGCCGACGGTCCGCGGCGAGAGCGTGGTGCTCGATGTCGGCGCCACCATCGGAGCCGATGCCCAGCATCTGGTCGATCTTGCCGTGATGGGCGCGGCCATGGCGCGCGTGGTGCTCGATATCGACCGGCCGAGCGTCGGCCTGCTCAATGTCGGCGTCGAGGAGATCAAGGGCGTCGAGGCGGTCAAGGAAGCCGGTCGGATCCTGCGCGAGAGCGCGCTGCCGCATCTCGAGTATCACGGCTTCGTCGAGGGCGACGATCTCGGCAAGGGCACGGTCGACGTCGTCGTCACCGAGGGTTTCACCGGCAACATCGCCCTCAAGACCGCCGAAGGCACCGCCAAGCAGATCGGCGAATACCTGCGCGCGGCGATGGGCCGTTCGCTGATGTCGAAGATCGGCTATCTTTTCGCCCGCGGCGCCTTCGCGGCGCTGAGGGACAAGATGGACCCGCGCAAGGTCAATGGCGGCGTGTTCCTCGGGCTCGAAGGCATCGTGATCAAGAGCCATGGCGGCACGGATGCCGTCGGGTTCGCCAGCGCGACCGAACTCGGCTACGAGATGGCGCGCGAGAATCTGATGGCGAAGGTACGCGAGATGATGGCCGCGACGGCGCGGCCCAGCTCAGCACCGGCAAGCCCACAAGTCGCCGCCGGCGAGTAGGGAAGAGAAACGTCCTTGTCCAGAATGCGATCCGTCCTGCGCGGCTGCGGCTCCTATCTGCCGGCGCGCATCATGACCAACGCCGAATTGGCTGAGAAGGTCGACACCAGCGACGAGTGGATCGTCCAGCGAACCGGCATCCATGCCCGCCACATCGCGGCTGACGACGAGACCACCAGCACGCTCGGCCTGAAGGCTGCGCAGGCCGCGCTTGCCGACGCCGGCATCCCGGCGAGTGAGGTCGACCTCATCATCGTCGCGACGGCGACGCCCGACCACACCTTCCCGGCGACCGCGACCCAGATCCAGGCCGCGCTCGGCATCACGCAAGGCGCCGCCTTCGACCTGCAGGCGGTCTGCTCCGGCTTCGTCTTCGCGCTCGCCACCGCCGACAAGTTCCTGACCAGCGGTGCGGCCAGGACCGCCATCGTCATCGGCGCCGAGACCTTCTCGCGCATTCTCGACTGGGAAGACCGCGCCACCTGCGTGCTGTTCGGCGACGGTGCCGGCGCCGTCGTGCTGCGGGCGGAGGAGGGCGCCGGCACGCTCGCCGATCGCGGCGTGCTGACCACCCATGTCCGCTCCGACGGCCGCTATATGAACAAGCTCTATGTCGATGGCGGGCCGGGCTCGACCAAAACCGTGGGCTTCCTGCGCATGGAGGGCCGCGAGGTCTTCAAGCATGCCGTGGTCAATCTCGCCGACACGGTGCGCCACACTTTCGAGGAGACGGGGCTCAGCGGCGCCGACATCGACTGGTTCGTGCCGCATCAGGCCAACCGCCGCATCATCGACGCCACCGCTCACAAGCTCGGCATCAGCGAGGACCGGGTCGTGGTCACCGTCGGGCAGCACGGCAACACGTCGGCGGCCTCGATTCCGCTCGCTTTGGCGCAGGCCCATATGGACGGGCGCATCAAGCCCGGCCAGCTCGTCCTGATCGAGGCGATGGGCGGCGGCTTCACCTGGGGGTCGGCGCTGATCCGCTGGTAGCGGCCCGGTTGGGCCGCCCAGGCTAAGCACTTTGGATTTATGACATTTTCTTAGCGGTCGTCAGCGCGGATTTCCGCGTTTTTCAACCTGTGCGGGTGTGTCGAGGATTGACCGTAGTCGCCTCGCCGCCTAGCGTCCGCCTCCAATGGGGCGATGGTTGATTAGGGACGCCGCTGTTTGAAGAAACGCCTTGGAGGAGCTGATGGCGGGGCAAACGATTACGCGGGCTGATCTGTGCGAGGCCGTCTATCAGAAGATCGGCCTGTCGCGGACGGAGTCGTCCAAGCTGGTCGAAGCGGTGCTGGACGAGATCTGCGATGCGGTGGCACGTGGGGAAAACGTCAAATTGTCCTCGTTCGGTTCGTTCGTCGTGCGCGACAAGGGCGAGCGAATCGGGCGTAATCCGAAAACCGGCGTCGAAGTCCCGATCGAGCCGCGCCGCGTGATGGTGTTCAAGCCGTCCAATGTGATGAAGGCGCGGATCAACGGATTGAACGGCGTGGGTGAGGAAGAGTGACTCTGGCGCATCGGCCCGAAAAGTGGGGTGCGGTTTCGGATTAGGCCGATGCAGGATCAAAAATTCCACGGCAGCGGATTCGAGGCCGAATTGGATAACAAGAGCCCAGACGCATTCAGAACCATCAGCGAGGTCGCCGAAGACCTCGACATTCCCCAACATGTCCTGCGTTTCTGGGAGACGCGCTTCTCCCAGATCAAGCCGCTGAAGCGCGGCGGCGGCCGGCGCTATTACCGGCCCGACGATGTCGCCCTGCTCAAGGGGATCCGCCGCCTGCTCTATGGCGAGGGCTACACGATCAAGGGCCTGCAGCGCATCCTGAAGGAGCAGGGGCCCCGTTACGTCCAGGCGATCGGCCGCGGCGGCGAGATCGTCGGTGGCAACGCGCCTGCCCAGCCACCCGCAGCAGCCCACATGGCGCCGCCGCGGGGCGAAGCGATGCCGGCGGCCCAGCCGACGCAGCATCATCAGCATGCCCCTGCCATGGAGCCGGGTTTCGCGGCGAAGGCGCTTCTGTCCTCCTTGCCGCGCGCGGCCCAGCCGCTGGTCGACGCCGACGACCTCGCTTTCCTGAAGGCGACACTCTCCGAGCTGGTCGAATGCCGCCGTCTGCTGCATGGCGCCCTGGCCGGCGCGACCGTTGGCGAGGACGGTTGAGCGCGCCTGTGCTTGAACTTTGCTCCCGGCTCGCTAGATCAGCGGGTGAGGACGACCTCCGCAGGCTTGCGGCCTGCGTTTCCCACTAGGCGTGGACGACCCCGCCCTTCCAAAAGGAGGGCCGCCATGGCCTGGACTTATCTCTTCTTCGCCGGCCTGTTCGAAGTCGGCTGGGCCATCGGGCTGAAATACACGCACGGCTTCACGCGCCTCGTCCCGACCGTGCTGACGGTCACCAGCATGGCGGTGAGCCTCGGGTTGCTCGGTCTCGCCTTGAAGAGCCTGCCGCTCGGCACGGCCTATGCGATCTGGACCGGCATCGGCACGATCGGCACCGCCATCCTCGGCATCATCCTGTTCGGCGAACCGGCGACGGCGCTGCGCCTCGTCTGCGTCGGCCTGATCGTCGCCGGCATCGTGGGGTTGAAGCTTGTCTCCTGAGCCCGCCGTACCCGCCTTCGGGCGTCTCAGCGCCGCCGGAAGGCCTCGGGCCAGAGGCCGTTGCGCTCGAGCAGGACGACCGCGACGATGACGGCCAGCGTGACGACGATCGTCACCAGCTTGGCGTCCCAGGGCACGCCGCTGCCGATCAGCCAGATCAGCGCCAGGCCCGCGATGAGGGGGATGAGGAGCTCCATGGCGTTATCCTAAAGCATCGGCCCGAAAAGTGGCATCCGGTTTTCGGAAGAGCCGGCGCAAGTCAAAGATCTCGATCGGACCCGGCTTCAACGACCGGCTCACTCGCTGCCGAACTGCCCTCCATCAGCGGCCGCAACTTGGCCAGTTCCTGCGCCATGAAATCGAGGAAGAGCCGCACCCGCGGCGAGTGGCGCAGGTCGGGATGGGTCAGAAGCCAGAGATCGGCGGCATAGCCCGCCTGCGGCGGCCCGAGCCGGTGTAGCGCCGGCCGCTTGTCGGCGATGAAGCAGGGCAGGTAACCAACCCCGATCCCGGCCTCCACGGCTTCCGTCAGCCCGAGCACGGTGTTGATCTTGTAGATCACCCGCTCGGCCGGGACGATCTTCTGCACGTGCTGGACCACCTTGAACGCGCCGAACTGGTCGCCGAGCGAGATCCAGGGGCGATCGCGCAAGCTCTCCTCGGCCTGCGGTGTTGAATCGGGGAAATCGACGCTTCGGCCATAAAGTGCCCAGCCGATCTTGGCGGCGCGCCGGCCGATGAGGTTTTCGGGCGGATTGTCGGTGGCACGGATCGCGACATCGGCGTCGCGCTTGCTGAGGTTGAGCGCCTGGTTGCCGAGCAGGACGTCAAGCTTGATGTCCGGGCATTGCCGCATGAAGGCGGCAAAGAGCGGCGTCAGCAGCTCGACCAGCAGTGTGTCGTTGGTGGTGACGCGCAATTCACCCGCCGGCAGGATCTCGCGGCCGGCAAGGCGCCGGGTGAAGCCGGCGATGTCGGTCTCCAGCCGCTCGGCCAGGACCGCCATCTCCTCGCCGGCCGGCGTCGGCACGTAGCCGGAGCGATGCCGCTCGAACAGGCGCGTGCCCAGGCTTTCCTCGATCTGGCCGAGGCGGCGGAAGACGGTCGAATGGTTGAGCCCGATCAGCTCGGCGGCCGCCGGCAGGCTGCGCGCCTCGGCGATGGCCTTGATCAGCCGGAAATCGTCCCAGGCGACAGAGGAGGCGGCGGTCGGCAAGCGGTGGCTCCGGGCGGGTCAGCTACCCCTGATACATGGTACGGGCGACAAATTGCAGCAACCTGTCGCCCGTTCTGTCGTGATGGTGGCCGAGGCTCAGGCCAAGGCGGGCTTGGCCGGGACCGGCAGTCCGGCCGAGCGCAGCGCCAGCGCGCCGTCGCCGATCAGGGCGTGGGCGAAAGCGGCCAGAGCAAGGAAGGCAGGATATTCCCAGCCGCCGTTCGGCGCATTGAAGACCCAGCCATTGGGGGCGTGGATGGACAGTGCGCCGAGCAGGATCGGCAGCAGCAGGACGGAGACATAGCGGCCATAGAAGCCGGTCAGGATGGCAAGGCCGCCGAGCACTTCCGCCAGGATGATCGGCCAGGCGAGGAAGCCGGGCAGGCCGACCTGGCCGAGGAAGCCGGTGAAGCCGGGAACGGTGAAGACGGCGAACTTCAGATAGGCGTGGGCGATGAACATGACGCCGAGCGCAACGCGCAAGACGAGGGCGCCATAGGGGGCGAACCGAGTGTCGATCATGGTCTTTCTCCGAAGGACCGGTTGGGTCTGCGGCGGAGAATGTCGATTTCGACATCGCAATTCAAATTGGCATTTCAGGATTATGAAATTGCTCAGGTGCAATGATTGAGGTCTGGCAATTTGGCGAGCCGCAATCATCTTGGCGTCAACGGGGGCCGCTTCTCGCAGCCCGGAGGACTATCGTCATGCAGATCAACGGCATCCACCACGTCACCGCAATCGCCGGCCCAGCGCGCCGCAACCTCGACTTCTACAGCCGGGTGCTCGGCCTGCGCCTAGTCAAGAAGACGGTGAACTTCGACGACCCGACCACCTGGCACCTCTATTTCGGCGATGCCGGCGGCAATCCGGGCACGATCCTGACTTTTTTCCCCTGGGAGCATGTTGCGCCCGGCCGGCTCGGCGTCGGCGAGACGGAAGTGACCGCCTTCCGCATCCCGGCGGCGGCGGTCGGCTACTGGACGCATCGGCTCATCGCCAATGGCGTCGCTCACGACGCCCCGCAGAAGCGCTTCGGCGAGACGGTGCTGAGCTTCCGCGATCCCGACGGCATGCGGCTTGCGCTGGTCGGCGTGCCCGGCAGCGAGAGCGAGCCGGCCTGGGACAACGGCGAGGTGCCGCCTGAATCCGCCATCCGCGGCTTCCACGGCGTCACGCTGCTGCTCGACAAGACGGAGACGACCGTCGCGATCCTGCGCGACGTGTTCGGGTTCGTCGAGGCCGGGCTCGAGGGCAACACCGTCCGCATGCGGGCGGAGGGCACCGACCATGGCGGGGTTGTCGACCTGCGCGCGGCCGGTGGCTTCCTGCCCGCAAGGATGGGCGCGGGCTCGGTTCATCACGTCGCCTTCCGCGCCGGCGACGACGCGGAGCAGGCCCGCATGGTGAAGACGCTGACCGAAACCTTCGGCCTGCGCCCCACCGAGCAGAGGGACCGGAACTATTTCCGCTCCGTCTACTTCCGCGAGCCCGGCGGCGTGCTGTTCGAGATCGCGACCGACGCGCCCGGTTTCGCCATCGACGAGCCGGCAGAAGACCTCGGCGGCGCGCTCAAGCTGCCGGCGCGGTACGAGATGCGTCGCGCCGAGATCGAGGCCGTCCTGCCGGCTCTGGTCTGATCAATGAATGCGCTCCGCCTTCGGGCGGGGCGCCCCTCGCTGGATGTTCACTGTGAAAGGAGGGATGCCATGAGTGCGTCCGAAACCTTCATCCACCGCTTCGAGCCGGCGACTGCGCCTGGCCCGGCGCCGCTCCTCCTGCTGCACGGCACCGGCGGTGACGAGAACGACCTCTTGCCGCTCGGGCGCACCGTCGCGCCGGGCGCGGCGCTGCTCTCGCCGCGCGGACGGACGCTGGAGGCCGGCATGCCGCGCTTCTTCCGCCGTCTGGCCGAGGGCGTCTTCGACGAGGACGATCTCATCCGGCGGACGCATGAGCTCGCCGATTTCGTCGAGCAGGCGCGCGCGGAATACGGGCTGTCGGCGCCGATCGCGCTCGGCTTCTCGAACGGCGCCAACATCGCCGCCGCGATGCTGCTGCTGCGGCCGGAGGTGCTGTCGGGAGCGGTGCTGCTGCGGGCGATGTCGCCTTTCGCCAAGCCGCCTGTGGTGACGCTGGCGGCCAAGCCGGTGCTGATTATCTCCGGCAGCTTCGATCCGATCATCCCGGAGGAGAATGCGGCGCGATTGGCGGCGACGCTCTCCGGGGCTGGAGCTTCGGTGGAGCACCGCAGCCTGCCGACCGGTCACGGCCTGTCACAGGCGGATCTGGGGCTGGTGCGGGATTGGTTGGCTCAGCGCCTCGCGCTCGCGGCGTGAGACGGGCTCAGGCTCCGGGCCTGGCGTGCTTGGTGAGATAGCACGTCAGGCCGAGCCCGCCGAGCATAACCGAGATCATATAGGGGCCGAACAGGCAGGTGACGAACACGGCCGCGATGAAGCCGAGCATCAGGCTGTTGCGCCAGTCCAGGGTCATGACGGGGCCTCCATGAATTGGTGCCAGTATCATGAAGATAACCTTCACTCTGTGAACCTCATTTGAACGGAGTACGTTAACAGAATCTTGCCGTTGCGGGCTTTTGCTCATGCGGCAGGCGGCCGCACTCGGCAGCGGCCCGGCCCGCCGCTCAGCCGCAATCCCTAAGGAAACGGCGCGCGACATGGCCCTCGCTGAAGCCCTCATAGCCCTTCGCCAGTCTGGTATCGCCGGGCCAATGCCTGACCTTGCTCCAGCCGCCGCGGCCGCCTTCGATGATCTGGACCTCGTCGCCGGCCCTCATGCGCAGGATCAGCCGGCCTTGTGCGCCCGGCGCGGCGCGCAGGGCGACGAACCCGTCGGCCGTTTCCGGGACGAGGCAGAACAGCGAGGCGCTGGCGTCGCCTGGATGGAGCAGAAGGCCGGACAGGACGAGCAGGGCCGGGCGGATCATGGCGTTTCCCCTGGTTCGAGGCGCCTCAGCATGCTGCAAGACGCCGGGCAAGGCACCGAGATTATCGCGGTACGGTGGCACCTGTGCCGCTTTCGCGCGTTGTCCCTGCGACGCCGCGCTGCGGCACGGAGGCGAAAGCGATGATGTTCCAGTTGTTCGAGGCGATCGCTGGCCGGGTCAGCGATCAGGCTGCCGAATATGCCAGCGCGCAGGCGCGGATCGTCGCGAGGACGCTGACGCAGGCCGCAAATCCATGGGGGTTCGCTCTGGTCGGAATCGCGGCATCGCCACCGCCGGTAGCGCTTGACGAGCCGGACGCGTGTTCGGCGAAGGCACGAAACGATCAGCGCGTCCGGCGCAACTGATGGGCCAGGGGCCGGTGCCCACCTGCCGGCGTCCAGTGCCGAAGGTGGCTTGACGCTCGTGCATGCACGCACCCGGAAAGTCCTTGGCATATTTGGCTGGCTGAAGCGTGGCCTGGCCGCGGTGCGAAGCCTATCGAGGAGCAGTCGAGCAGGCCGCAGCGGCGGTCCTGGGCCGGAGTGGACACGGCATGACCAGCACTCTCCTCGTCGTCGCGACGATTGCGACGCTGCCCGCCTCGCTCTGGCTTGCGCTGGAGGGTAACGCAGCGCTGGCCCTGCCGCTGGCGACCGTCTTTGCCGGGCTCGTGCGCACCATCGTCCGCCATGCCGGACGCAGGGGCATCACGCCGGCCGAGGTCGCACCCCTGCGCATGACGACAGGTAGCTGTGAATCCAGCGGCCCGATCCGGCAATTGCCGCGTTGCATCGCGGCGTCGTGCGCTCTATAAGCCGACCCGTCGGAGCGTAGCGCAGCCCGGTTAGCGCACTTGTCTGGGGGACAAGGGGTCGGAGGTTCGAATCCTCTCGCTCCGACCATTTTCTTCTTTCATCTCGGTTTTGCGCGAGGCAGCCTGGCCGCCCGCATTGGCGCGTCCTGAACGAGACAGGCTCAGGCACTGCCAACTGGCGGACATGTCCGCCAGCCAGCCGCGCGCTTCCATGCCGTTCCGTCCGGCCAGAACCATCGTCGCCTTCCTCGCTTTCGCGCTGTCCGCTTGCGCGCGGGAGCGGACGGGCCCGGCGACATGCCAGACCCACAAGGCCGGCAATGGCGATTTGACCGAGTGCGATTGAAGGCTGGCGGTGTCAGTCGGCGATGTCCCTTTTCGGAGCGAGTGGCCTCGTCGTCTGTTAACCCTCCCTTAAGACTTCGATTGCGCGGCCCCTGCAGCGGGCGCAGGGTCGGGGCCTCACAGCAGGAAGCGGGACATATCGTCATGTCGATGGCGCTGACCGAACGTCGGCCGCTGCGGTCGCAGGATGCCGCGGCGGTGGACAGGGGCTCGATCGAGAGCTTCTTCGCCGGGCTCCAGCCCGATTGGCATTCCAACTGGGCCTGGGACCATTACGAGGCGACGATCCTGGCGCTGATGCACCAGTTCGGCCTGAGGCGGCTCTGCGAGATCGGTGGCGGCCGCGATCCGCTTTTCACCGTCGAGGACGCGCGCCGTCATGGGCTCGACCTCATCGTCAACGACATCGATGCGGGGGAGCTCGCGCTGACGCCGAAAGGGCTGCGCACCGCGCGTTTCGACATCGCCGGCGATCTGTCCGAGCCGGATGTCGCCCGCGGCGGCTACGACATGATTATCTCGCGCATGGTGTTCGAGCATGTCCATGACGTTGAGCGTGCCTGGGCCAACATCCATGCCTTGCTGGCGCCGGGCGGTATCGGGCTCGCCTTCATGCCGACGCTCTGGGCGCCGGTCTTCGCGCTCAATCACATCCTGCCGAAGGCGGCTTCGCGCGCCATCATGCATGCGCTCTTCCCAGCGCGGCGGCAGGACGGCGACGACCCGGTCTTCCCGGCCTTCTACGATCAGTGTCGTGGCAGCCGCGCGGCATTGGAGCCGATGCTCCAGCGGGCCGGCTTCCGCGACGTCCACGTCCAGCCCTTCTGGGGCAGCGGCTACTTCGAGCGGATGCCGGGCCTGCGTGGCCTCGATGCGGCCTTCAACAAGCTCGCCGCCAAGGCCGATTGGCGCCTGGTGACGACCTATGCCTATGTGGTCGTTCGCAAGGAACGCTGAGCAGGCAGGGGCGAGCGCGCTTCGCGCTCGCCGGCTCCGTCCGGCCGCCGGCTCCGCATCGCCCGCAGCAAAGGCTGCTCCGCATAGCGGTAGAGCAGCAGGGCAGTGACGCAGGAGGCTGCCGTCGCGACCACGACATAGGCCGTCAGCGGAAGCGCACCGCCAATGGCTTGCGTCCAGAGATTGCGCAGCGGGCGCAGTACGAAGGGGTGTACCAGGTAAAGGCTGTAGGAGGCGTTGCCGAGCAGTACCGCGAGGCCGAGCAGCCGTGACGGCCTCCCGCGCGCCGTGCTGGCGCCTCGGTGCAGGGCCGCGGCGCTGACGATCATCAGGGCAGGCACGCCCCAGCGCAGCGCGTCCGGCCATTGCTGATCGGCCAGAGCGGGCCATCGCACCAGGCCGGCCATGCCGGCGCAGGCCAATATGAGCGCCGTCGGCGCGCCCAGCCGCAGGCCGCCGAGATAGGCGAGCGCCAGCAGGCAGCCGAAGGCGAATTCGAGGATGATCGACTGGGTCCAGAAAGCGAGCTGGACCTGCGTCGGCTCGAAGGCGAGACCGACCCCGGCGAGCACGGCGAGGATCGCCGTCAGCACCGGCACGGCCAGGCGCATCGGCAAGGCGAGCGTGCAGGCGAACAGCACGTAGAAGAACATTTCGAGGTTCAGCGTCCAACCCAGCGCCATGACCGGGCGGATCTCTCCGGGCGCCCGCAGGGACGGGATGAAGAGATAGGAGGCCAGCACATGCCGCCAATCGTCGATCGGCACGTTCAGCAGCCTTGGCGCGACGAGGGCGCCGAGCAGCAACAGCGTCGACAGCAGCCAGTAGAGCGGAACGATGCGCACGAAGCGGCGCCAGAGGAAGCTGCGCCATCCGCCGGGGCGCTCGAACAGTTGCGTCGAGCTGTAGACCATGATGAAGCCGGAGATGACGAAGAAGATGTCGACGCCCGTGCTCCATCGCAGCAGGGAGCCGTCGAGCGGTGCGCGCCCGAGCGCGCTGCCCATCGCCTGCGTCTCATGGATCGCATGGCCGATCACGACGAGCAGCGCCGCAACGCCGCGCAGCACCTGGATCGCCTGGTTCTGCCGGGCTTCCCCCGTCTTCCCGGTCATGGCGCGGTCTCAGCGCCCGGGCGACGCGCAATGGCTGCAAGGCCCCAGATCAGCCCGAGCAGCAAGTAGAAGTGGCGCCAATGGTCGGTGTCGATCTGGAAGCCCTGCAGGATCGTGACGAAGAGGACCGACCAAACCGCGATCGCCTGGCCCTGCAGCGGGCCGCGCCGGAACACCAGCCACCAGCCGGCCCAGCAGGTCGCCACGGTCAGCGCCAGCCAGGAAAAGCCGCCGAGCCAGCCATAGGAGGCGAAGGCGTTGATGTAGACATTGTGCGGATCCTGCTGGAGGAACAGCCAGCGGAAGCGCAGCGGCCCGAAGCCGTTGGGCTCGGAGAGCAGCATCGGGATCGAGCGCAGCTGCGCACCGAAGCGGCCGGTGACGCCGAGATCGTAGCTCTGGTCGAGGCTGGCCCGGACCTCGAACATCTCGCGGATCACGTCGAAGGAGAGGGCGATCGCCAGGGTGGCGGCGGCGAGCACGAGGCTGGTCAGGGCCAGCGCGACGATCCGTGCCCGCATCCTGGCCGTGCCCGCGGTCAGGAAAGTCAGGCCCGCCATCAGCAGCACCGCAGCCGCGAGATTGCCCCAGGCGCCGCGCGAGAAGGTCAGGAACAGAGCAGCGAGCGGCACGCTGATCAGGGTGAGGCCGCCGACGAGCCCGCGCCGTCCCACCAGGATATCCTGCAGCACGAAGACGATCGGCAGCACCAGGAACGGGCCGAGCACGTTCGGATCCTTGAACGTGCCGGTCGCGCGGCCCCACAGCGTGAAATGGTCGCCAAGGCCGGCAATGTCGAAATAGCCGACGATCGCGAGCAGGCCGGTGCACCAGGTCGCGAACAGATAGCCGCGCTTCAGCGCCTCGAGCCGGGCCTGCGTGTCGTCGGCCATGACGGCCGCCAGCACGATCGCCGTGACCATCAGGTAGAAGGAGACGGCGATGAAGCGCACCGCATCCGGATCGTTCATCCAGGGGATCAGCGAGATGGCGCCGCCGAGATTGAAGCCGAGCAGCAGCAGCGCCAGCGGCAGCAGCGCCCGCGACAGGCGCAGACCGGTGAGCACGAACACCGCCAGGACCAGCAGGAAGGCGATCTCATAGGGCGAGGGCTCGATGATCGCGACCCAGCTGGAGGCGGTCAGCAGCCAGAGCGCGCCGCGCTGCAGCGCGGCGTGGGAAATCCGGAGGCGCCGGCCGAGCCCCGGGTCGTGCGCCAGCGTGCTCAATAGGCGTTCTCGTTCTTGGTCATCAGCGAGAACGGCGTCTTGATCAGGATGTAGAGGTCGAGCAGCACCGACCAGTTCTCGATGTAATAGAGATCATGCTCGACGCGGCGCTGGATCTTGTCCTCGGTGTCGGTCTCGCCGCGCCAGCCATGGACCTGCGCCCAGCCGGTGATGCCGGGCTTGACCTTGTGGCGGGCGAAGTAACCGTCGACGACCTGCTCATAGGCGCGGTTCGATGCGGTCGCGTGGATCGCGTGGGGGCGCGGGCCGACCAGCGAGAGATTGCCCTTGAACACGACGTTGAGCAGCTGCGGCAACTCGTCGATCGAGGTCTTGCGAATGAAGCGACCGACGCGGGTGACGCGCGGATCGTCCTTGGTGACCTGCTTGGCGGCGGCAAAATCGCTCATATCGTGATAGAGCGAGCGGAACTTCAGCACCTCGATCATCTCGTTGTTGAAGCCGTAGCGCTTCTGCCGGAACAGGATCGGACCCTTCGAGTCGAGCCTGACGGCGATCGCGGTCGCGATCATCAGCGGCGACAGCGCGATCAGCGCCAGCGTGCCGACGACCTTGTCGAACACCCATTTGACGACGATGTCCCAGTCGGCGATCGGTCGGTCGAACACGTCGAGCACGGGGACCGCGCCGATATAGGAATAAGAGCGCGGCCGGAAGCGCAGCTTCGACATATGGGCCGAGAGCCGGATATCGATCGGCAGCACCCAGAGCTTGCGCAGCATGGCGAGCAGCCGCGCCTCGGCCGAGATCGGCAGGGTGAAGATCACGAGGTCGAGCTTGGTGCGGCGCGCGAACTCGACGAGATCGTCGATCGTGCCGAGCTTGGGGTAGCCGGCGACGAGATCGGGCGAGCGATCGTCATTGCGGTCGTCGAAGACGCCGCAGACGCGCAGCCCCGTGTCGCGCTGGGCCTCCAGCGCCTTGATCAGCTCCTCGCCGGCGGGGCCGCCGCCGACGATCGCTGTGCGACGTTCGAGCCGGCCCATCCGGGTGAGCCGAAGGACGATCAGCGAGGCTGTCAGCCGCTCGGCCAGCAGCAGTACGAGGCCGACGGCATAGAAGGCGGCGAGCCAGACGCGCGAGACCTGGTCACCGACCTTGAGGAAGAAGAAGCCGGCCAGCGCCAGCAGGAACAGGATCGTCCAGCCGGCTGCGACCCGTACCGCGATGCCGATGAAATTGCGCAACGCGCTGACATGGTAGAGGTGGAGCGCCTGGAAGACGGCGAGTGCGCCGACCGCCACCAGCGGCACCGTGACCTGGTAGGGCAGGGCGTAGTCGACCTTGCCGGCGACGTAGAGGGCGAAGACGAGCCCGCCGACGCCGAGGATCACCAGCATGTCGGCGAGGCGCACCAGCCCCTCGATCAGCACCGGCGACAGCGTCTGCTTGACCGGCATCGCCGCGATGCGTTCGGCCAGCGGGTGGAAGGTCCGCGTGCCCTCCGATGCTCCGCTTGCAGATGCGGGGCCGGTAGAATCCGCCTTGATCAGGTCGCGAACGTCGAAAGCGCCCATCTCGTCCAGTCCTCGCGCAGGGAATGCGGGCTCGCCCGCCGCGCTGAAAGCTCTCGTCACCTAGCGCAAATTGCTCTCGGAAGACTTAATCGGACTCTGCGGAAGCGATCGGGATTTGAGGCGATTTGAGCCCATCGAAGACGGCTGAAACCGCATCGTCGGGGCGTCTTTTTTCGGACCTATCGAAAGGTCGATTTTCACTCGGGCCTTCAAGGTATTAGCCGAGGGTTTCGCGGCCACGAAAATAGTGTCCAAGGCACAGAAAGTCGCGATCGAGTTGACAAAAAGCTTAGATTCAGGCACTTAACGCCGCGATGAGTGTCTGAGAAGCACATATTTCATTGACCTTGCCCACGGGTATTTCCGGTGATTTGGGCTTGGCGATGTGCTGGCCTTCGGCGAAAGCCTGAGCGCTCCCTTCATCTCGAACATCGTCTTTTGAACGCTAACGATGCGCACCCCGCAGACGCCGCACCCGCGGCGCCTGCGCCCCGGGCCAGCGCCCCTGTGTGACTTATGTCTTTTCATTGGTTGATCCTGCTCGCGGCCATCGCCGTGGAGCTGCTTGCGACGTCGGCTCTCAAGGCCTTCGTCGCGGGCCCGGTCCTCGTCGCGGTGCTGCCGCTCGCGCTGATCGGACTGTCCTTCGCCCTGCTCAGCGTCGCCCTGCGGGTCATTCCCATGGCCGTCGCCTATGCGGTCTGGGAAGGCCTCGGCATCGTCGGCATCGCCCTGATCGGCCATGCCTTCTTCGCCGAGCATCTGACGGTCCCGCGCATCCTGGCGCTGGCCCTGATCATCGGCGGCATCGTGCTGCTGGAACGCGGCGTCGGTCACGACGCCGACCCTGCGGCACCCAGGGAGGATGAGCGGAGGCTGGTGTGACCTTCGCTGCCTCCGCGCAAGCCTTCGCGCTCGCCTGGCTCGGACTTGCCGTCATCCTCGAAGTGATCGGCACCAGCCTGCTCAAGATCTCCGACGGGCTGAAGCGCCGGCTCGTCGGCGCCCTCGGGGTGCTCTGCGTCGTCGGCGCCTTCGCCGCCCTGGCGCAGGCGATCCGCGGCATGGACCTCTCGGTGGCCTACGCCGTCTGGGGTGGCGTCGGCCTGGTGCTGACCGCCGTGGTCGGCGCGCTCGCCTTCGGCCAGCGCATTCGCCCGGCCGGTTGGCTCGGCATCGCGCTGGTCGTCGCCGGCGTGGTCGCACTCAAGCTGTTCTGACCGGAAGGCGTCGCCTCAGTTCAGGAACGGGTTCTTCCACCCGCCCTGCTGGGCCGGCGCCTTGGTCGGAAAGACCTTGGCGAGATAGTCGAGCACCTTGCCGCGCTCCTCCGCAGGGAGGGCCGGCATGTTGTGCTTGCTCACCATCCAGTCGAGCGTCTCGCCCCATTTCTCGCGGCTCATCGCCTGTGCCGCGACCAGCTTGAAATTGTGGCAGGCGACGCAGGCATAGAAGGCCTCGTCGCGGTTCGGGCCGGCCGGAAACATCTCCGGCGTCTCCTCCGACGGAGCAGGGGCCTGCGCCAGCGCCATCGACGTGGCGAGCAGCAGGCCCGTGCCGAGCATGAGCCCGGCGCGGCCGATACGTGCGATCACGGCGTTCAACCGACCAGTACCGCGACCCGGTGCATCGGGTTGGCGCCGTAGCCCTGCGGGTTCCAGCCGCCGGCGACATGCGGCTGCGCCCGGCCCTTGCTGTCGGTGGCGCGGACCCAAAGCTCGTAATAGCCGTCGGACGGCAGCTCGACCTCGGCGGTCCAGCGCCGCCAATCATAGCGGTTGCGCGGTTCGGCCGCCTTGGCCGGCTGCCAGGTCGCGCCGAAATCGATCGAGACATCGACGCGCGAGACGCCCTCATGCCCGTCCCAGGCGGCGCCGCGCAGCGCGAGCCTGCGTGTGCCGGCTGCCAGGCGCGTGCCGTTGGCCGGATTGGTGATGATGCCGCGCACCGGCATGTCGGTCATGGTGCGCATATTGGAGTCGTCGGTCTTGCCGCCGGGGATCATCGGCTTGATCGCGACGGAGTACGAGGTGCCGCCCATGCCCTGGCCGTCATGCACCTTGTCGCGGATCGCGATCCGCTTCAGCCATTTATGCGAGACCGAGGCCGGGAAGCCGGGAATGATCACCCGCAGCGGCCCGCCATGGATGGCAGGCAGCGGCTGGCCGTTCATCGCCCAGACCAGCAGCGCATGCGGCTCCAGCGCCGCCGCGATCGGCACGCCGCGCGAGATCGCATCCTTGCTCGCATCACCGGATAGGTGCTGATCGGCGCCGTAATTGGCGGTGTGGACGGCGGTCGACTTCAGGCCGGCGCTCTGCAGCACGTCGGCGAGCGGTACGCCGGTCCATTCGGCGCAGCCGGCGCCGCCATTGGTCCACTGGTTGCCGCGTGCCTGCGGCTGGAAGAACGAGCGGCCATTGCCGCCGCATTCCAGCACCGTGCGGAAGGTCTTGTGCGTGAACTTCTGCTTGAGCTCGCCGAGCTTGATCGTCAGCGGCGTGTTGACCTCGCCATCGATGGTCAATTCCCAGGCGTCGCCCTCGGTGAAAGGCTCGGGCGTCTGGCCGTTGTTGCGGACGAAGAACTTCTCGATCGGCGTGGTATCGTCGTCGAGCATGTGCTCGGGCGTTTCGGCGACGAGCGGCCGGTCGCCGAGCAGGACAAGGCCCTTGGCCTTGCCGGGGAAATTGAGAAATTCCGGGCCCTTCGGCGTGGCGGTCGCCGGGGCCGCGGACGGGACGGCGGAGGCGGGCGGTAGACCCTGCGCCAGTGCAACGGGAACGAGCCCGGCCGGCATCTGGTCCGAGAACGGGATCGCGCCGCCGACGGCTGCACCCATCGCCGCGAGCCCGGCG
>NZ_LNCQ01000039.1:0-1249 GCF_002831785.1 Allobosea sp. FBZP-16
TGACCTGCCCCCCGGAAGTTCCCTCGTTCATAACGAGAGTCCTTGGGGTTGATAGTGGTCGGTTTCGGGTTGGGCAAGCGCGCCGGGCGCGGAGCCCTCAGATTGCTCAAGCGCCCGGCGCGCTTCTGCTGGACTCCGATTGCCCAGTGAGGAATGCGGCCTGACGTTGTTGTAGTCGTAGCGCCACAGGGCCAGCTTTCGGCGGGCATCGGCCAGGCTGTCGAAGATCTCCTCGTTCAAGCATTCGTCGCGCAGGCTGCCATTGAAGGACTCGATGTAGCCGTTCTGCTGCGGCTTGCCGGGATCGATGTAATGCCATTCGACGCCGTTCTCGTTGGCCCACTTCAGGATCGCCTTGCTGGTGAACTCGGTTCCGTTGTCGCTGACGAGGCAAGCCGGTTTGCCGTAGATGCGAACCAAGGCGTCAAGTTCTCGCGCCACTCTGGCCCCCGATATGCTGGTGTCGGCAATCAGGGCCAAGTTCTCGCGGCAGCAATCGTCGTTGACCGCCAGAATGCGGAACTTGCGGCATGCCCCGAACGTGTCGGACAGGAAGTCCAGGGACCAGCGCTGGTTCGGCCGCAGCGGCACCGGCATTGGTGTCCGACTGCCGCGTGCCCGTTTGCGGCCACGACGGCGGCGCACTGACAGACCCTCTTCCCGGTAGATGCGGTAGAGCTTCTTTTCGTTCATGATCATGCCTTTGCGCTCCAGCATGATGCCCACACGCCGATACCCGAAGCGACGACGCTTCTCGGCGATCTTGTGCATCTCCTCACGGATTTCCGGGTTATCGGGCGGCCGCTCACGCCGCACAGTCTTCGGATCGACACCGATCAGGACGCAGGCCCGGCGTTGAGAGATCGGATGACCCTTCATCGCCCGCAGAACCGCGTCCCGCCGCGCCATCGGTGTCGTCAGGGTTTTCCCAACAGATCTTTCAGAACCACGTTGTCCAACATCGCATCCGCCAGCAGGCGTTTCAGCTTCGCGTTCTCGTCCTCGAGCTGCTTCAGCCGCTTTGCGTCCGACAGGTCCATCCCGCCATACTTGGCCTTCAGCTTGTAGAAGGTCGCGGGGCTCAACCCGTGCTTCCGGCAAAGCTCGGAGGTCGGCAAACCCGCCTCATGTTCCTTGATCATCCCGATGATCTGCGCCTCGGTAAAACGGCTTTTCCTCATCTCGTCTGCTCCTTCTCAGGTTGGGCAGACTCTACATCACAGCGAGGGAACTTCCGGGGGGCAGGTCA
>NZ_LNCQ01000038.1:0-797 GCF_002831785.1 Allobosea sp. FBZP-16
ATGTCGACGATCGCGCCGCCGGCGGCGGGATCGCAGACATAGACCCGGGCGCCGCCGCGCGCCTCGACCAGGCGCAGCGCCGCCTCCGGGCCGATCAGCTCGACCAGGCGCGCGATCTCATCCGTGGGAGGCGGCAACGTCGTCATCGCGGCGGGAACCTCTCCGGCGGCGTGACCGTGACGAGGATGCCCTCGCGGACCACGTAGCGGAGCCCGTCCGCCACGATCTCGTAATCGTCGATGCCGACGCGCTGGGCGGCTCGGCTCGCCCGTGCCAGCGAATTGGCCAGCGCCTGGCGCACGGCCTCGACATCGAGGGCGCCGGAGCGCTCGAGGAAGCGGACCAAGGCATGGTCGGTGACATGGATCATGCCGTCACCCGCTTCTGCCAGGCCTTGAGCTGCTCGATCGCCTCGCGGACCTGGTCCGGCTTCAGAAACTCGGGCGCCGAGACTTTGAACCGGGTTGCAACCCAGCGGCGCAGGGCGTCGCGATCGAGCGGTCCGGCCTGCAGTGCGCCCCACAAGGCATAGAGCTTGCGCAAATCCGCGCGCTGCGCCGGCGCCCTCACCGAAGCCTTCGGCTTCCAGCCCAGGCGCTTCAGCTCGGCGATGACGGAATCGGCCTGACGATCGGAGAGATCGCGCGCACTGCCGACGCCGGCGACGCGCTGCAGCAGGCCGCGATAGGCGTCGTCGTCGAGCGCCAGGTCCTTCTTGGCGATGTGGATCTTCGCCAGCATGTCGCGATGGCTCATCGGCTGCTCCTCTTGATCGCGACCTGGAGCTCCAGCGCCTT
>NZ_LNCQ01000037.1:0-41363 GCF_002831785.1 Allobosea sp. FBZP-16
CCGCGACCCGCGGACCGCGGCTCGGCAAGGGCCTGCCGCGCCCGCTCGACGCCAAGGCCGCCGCGGCCGTGACCAAAGCCGACAGCCGCGCCGGCGAGGAGCGGCCCGACTGGGTTCTCGCGCGCGACGCCGCCGTGCTCTCCTTGCTCTATGGCAGCGGCCTGCGCATCTCCGAGGCGCTCGGCCTCAAGCGCTCGCAGGCACCGCTCAGCACCGCCGATGCGCTGACGGTGCTCGGCAAGGGCGGCAAGACCCGGATGGTGCCGGTGCTGCCGGTGGTGGTCGAATCGATCGGCGGTTATCTCGCGCAATGCCCGTGGCGGCTGGCGCCGGAGGGGCCGCTCTTCGTCGGCGTGAAAGGCGGGCCGCTCTCGCCGCGCATCATCCAGCTCGCGGTCGAGGGCCTGCGCGGCTCGCTCGGACTGCCGGGCAGCGCGACGCCGCATGCGCTGCGCCATTCCTTCGCCACCCACCTGCTCGGCCGCGGCGGCGACCTGCGCGCCATCCAGGAACTGCTTGGGCACGCTTCGCTCTCGACCACGCAGATCTACACCCGCATCGATTCAGTCCGCCTGCTCGCGGCTTATGATTCCGCCCATCCGCGCGCCCGGGGATAACCGCTTACCTTCGGTAAATTCGTCTTGATTCCGTCACGCGCACCGGGCATCAGGCGCGGCCTTTCCGGGGGGAATCACTGATGGCCTCAGTTGCACCAGACGTCACCGAAGACAACCAGCCGACCAGCAAGGTCAACAAGCGCATCGCGCTCCTGATCGGCATTCTCGCGCTCCTGCTCGCCTTCTCGGAGATCGGCGGCAAGAACGCCGAGCAGGACGCGCTCGCCAAGAACATCGAAGCCTCCAATCTCTGGGCCTTCTTCCAGGCCAAGACGATCCGCGGCACGACGCTGCGCACCGCCGCCGACGCGATGGAGGTCGAGCTCGCCGGCACCACCGACCCGGCCGTGCGCGAGCGCCTGCAGAAGCGCATAGACGGCTGGAAGGCGACGATCGCCCGCTATGAGTCCGAACCCGAGACCAATGAAGGCCGCAAGGAGCTGATCGTCCGCGCCAAGGCGGCCGAGGCCAAGCGTGACATCTCCAGCGCTCGCGACGACAAATACGACATCGTCTCGGGCCTGCTGCAGATCGCGATCGTGGTCTCGTCCGCGGCGATCATCACCGGCGTCGCCCTGCTTGCCTGGACCGGCGTCGGCCTCGGCGCGCTCGGGCTCGCGCTGATGATCATCGCCGAGGTCGCGCCGACCGCGCTGTTCTGATCAAGCCGAGGGCGCGGCACTCAGTAGTGGATCGCGCCCTTCGAGCCGCCGCCGCAGGCGATCGCGTCGCCATTGATCGCGACGCTGCGCGGCGAGGCCAGGAAGGCGACGATGTCGGCGACCTCGGCCATGTCGACCAGCCGGCCGATCGTGACATTGGCGGCCATGCGGCGCTCGACCTCTTCGGGCGCCAGCCCTGACGCCGCCACCCGTGCCGCGACCACGCCCGGCGTCTTCTCGGTCCGCGTCGTGCCGGGATGCACCACGGTGACGTTGATGCCCTGCGGGCCGAGCTCGTCGGCGAGGTTCTTGGTCAGCGCCGCCACCGCGACATTGCGGATCGAGCCGATGGTCGAGCCGGTCAGGCGCGCCGCCAGCCCGCTGATGTTGATGATACGGCCCCAGCCACCCGTCGCCATCACCGGCGCCGCCTCGCGGGCCATCCTGAGATAGCCCATCACCTTGACGTTGACGTCGTCGAAGAAGAGCGCGTCGGTGATCTCGGCGAGCTTGGGCGGCGTTGCCTGACCGCCGGGCTTGGCCGCGGCATTGACGAGGATGTCGAGCCCGCCCAGCGCCGCAACGGTGCCGGCGACCACCGCCTTCACCGAGGCATCGTCCTGCGTATCGACGGTCAGGCCGACGATGTTGCGGCCGGTCTCCTTCGCCAGCTCGGCCGCGGCGGCATCGAGCTCCGCCTGGTTGCGCGCCGCGATGACGACATCGACGCCTTCTAGCGCCAGCTGCCGCGCAATGGCACGGCCGATCCCCTTGCTGCCGCCCGTGACCAGAGCGCGCTTGCCGTTCAGCATCAGATCCATGGTGAGGTCCTCGAAGGCGGGATGGCGGGGCGCGTAGACTGCATCGGTCCCCGCAGTTTCGGGCGCATCCTGCGTGAGCCGCGCGAACTGGTCCAGCGCCCCTGTCACACCCCCGTTCTGCTTTGCCCGCGAAGGCGCTTGACCAACTCATATCTCTCTGGTTATGAATAAACCCATAGCCAACGGGTTATCGATTGTAATGCCAGACTCCCACGACATGCTGTTCAGGACGCTCGCCGACCCGACGCGGCGCGCCATCTTCGAGCGCCTGTGCCGTGATGGCGAGCTGACCGTCGGGGCGCTGACCGCGCAGGCCGGTGTGTCGCAGCCAGCCGTCTCCAAGCATCTCGGCGTGCTCAAGCAGGCCGGGCTTGTGCGTGACCGGCAGGCCGGCCGCCAGACCCATTACAGCGCCCAGCTCGGCGCGCTCAGACCGCTGATCGACTGGACCAGCCAGATGGCCGGGTTCTGGGAGGCGCGGTTCGACGACCTCGAAAATCTGCTGGCAAGGATGGACCAATGACCGCCGCCACACTGACCCGCTCCGTCACCGTCGAGCGCGAGATCGCCCATCCGCCGGAAAAGCTCTGGCGCGCGCTGACGCAGCCGCATTTGATCGCGGAATGGCTGATGAAGAACGATTTCGCGCCGGTCGTCGGCCATCGCTTCAACCTGCGCGGGGAATGGGGCGGCGTGCTCGATTGCGAGGTCCTCGACATCGAGCCGAACCGGATGCTGTCCTACACTTGGGATTTCGCCCATGACGATCCGGCCTTCAACCTGAAGAGCACGGTGACCTTCACCCTGACACCGACGCCCAAAGGCACATTGCTGCGCATGGAGCAGGCCGGCTTCCGGCCGGAGCAGAAGCAGGCCTTCGGCGGCGCCAAAGCCGGCTGGCAGGAGTTTCTCGGCAAGCTGGAAGAGTTGCTGGCGCGCGAAGCCTGAACACTCGCCCTGGCTCTCATCTCAAGAAGGAGGTTCCGTTGACCTGGAACAACGTCATCCGGCAGGGCCATCGTTGGCTCGCCCTCATCTTCACCGCGACGGTGATCGCCAATTTCGTCGCCATGGCGCTGGGGCAGCCGCCGGCCTGGATCGTCTATTCCCCGCTGCCGCCGCTGTTCCTGCTGATGTTCTCCGGCCTCACCATGTTCGCCCTGCCCTATGCCGCCAGCTGGCGCCAAGGGCGACGGGCGCAAGGCTAGGAGCCGAGCCGTGGCTGGCAAGACCACGAAAGCGGCGCCGAAGCCGGAAGCCGAAGCCTCGGCCTCGGAGCAGATCGACGCCCGGATCGCGGAACTGACGGACTGGCGCGGCGCGACGCTCGCGAGGGTCCGCGCCGTCATCCGGCAGGCCGATCCCGAGGTCGAGGAAACCTGGAAATGGCGCGGCGTCCCGGTCTGGGAGCATGCCGGCATCATCTGCACCGGCGAGACCTACAAGGCCGTGGTGAAATTGACCTTCGCCAAGGGCGCCGCGCTGCCCGATCCCGCGAGCCTGTTCAATTCCAGCCTCGACGGCAACACCAGGCGCGCCATCGACATCCACGAGGGCGCTGCGATCGACGAGGCTGCGCTGGCGGCACTCATCCAGGCTGCCGTTGCACTGAACACGGTCGGGAAGAAGCCGAAGAAGGCCTGAGAGACTCCCATTCACAGCCCTCATCCTGAGGAGGCCGCTTGAGCGGCCGTCTCGAAGGATGCTCCAGTTGTCTCCGGAGCCTCCTGGAGCATCCTTCGAGACGCGCTCCTGCGGAGCGCTCCTCAGGATGAGGCCTGTGGTTCCAGAACGGTTCAGCGAGCCGGCGGCGTCCGCGGCCAGTCCGGTCCCTGCCCCCGCAGCCTCTCCCAGGCCCGCGCCATCTGCAGCACACCGAGATCGTCGAAGCGCTTGCCGGTGATCTGCAGGCCGATCGGCAGGCCCGACGCCGCCATGCCGGCATGGACCGAGATCGCCGGCTGGTCCGACATGTTGGCCGCGACCGTGAAGACGATGTGCTCGAAGGGCCGCTCGGGATCGTGGGTCGGCGAGGCCAGTTCGGCGGCAAAGCTCGGCACCGGCGAGACCGGCGAGAGCACATAGTCGAAGGGCGCGATCGCCTTCAGCGCCGCATGGCGGATCGCCAGCATCTGGCTCATGCCGCGATGCACCTGCGCGCCGGTGAGCGAGCGACCGCGCTCGGCCCAAGAGTAGATATAGGGCAGCACCTTGTCCTGCCGCTCCCGCGGTAGCGAGCCGATTTCGGCCCAGGCGCGCTGGCGCCAGAAGTCGTCGAGCCCGTCGAGCATGTCCTGCGTCAGGAAGGGCGGAGCCAATTCGACGATTGCACCGACCCGCCGGAAGGCATCGGCCGCCTTGACGATCGCCGCCCGCACCTCCGGCTCGACCGGCAGGCCGATCCCGGCTTCGAGCTGGAGCCCAACCTTCAGCCCGCGCGGCTCGCGCTCCAGATCGGTCCAGGCGATCTCCTGCGGCGGCAGGCTCATCGGATCGCGCTCGTCAGGCTTGGAGAGTTCGCGCATCATCAGCGCCGCATCGGCGACCGTGCGCGTCATCGGCCCGGCGACGCGGCCGTAATAGGTCGGGTCGATCGGCACGCGGCCGAAGCTCGGCTTGAGGCCGACCAGCCCGCACCAGCCGGCCGGCAGGCGGATCGAGCCGCCGATATCGGTGCCGACATGGAAAGGACCGTAGCCGGCTGCGCCGGCGGCCGCCGCACCGGCCGAAGAACCGCCCGGGTTCTTCGTGAGATCGAACGGGTTGCGCGCCAATTCGTGAAAGCTCGACAGGCCGGAGGAGAGCATGCCGTAATCTGGCATCGTCGTCTTGGCGAAGATGACGCAGCCGGCCTCGCGCAGGCGCTGCGCCGGCGGCGCGTCCGCAGCAGCGGGGGCGAGCTCCATCGCCGCCGTCCCGAGCGGCACTGCCGTGCCCTTCGTCGCGATGTTCTCCTTGATCGTGCAAGGCACGCCGTCGAGCGCCAGCGCCTCGCCGCGGCGCCAGCGGCCCTCGCTTTCCTTCGCAGCGATACGTGCGCCCTCGGGATCATAGGCGTAGAGCGCCTTCAGCGCCGGCTCCCAGAGCGCGACGCGCTGGATCACCGCCTCCGTGACCTCGACCGGCGAGAGCTCACGCGAGCGGAAGGCCCGGAGCATGTCGACGGCGCTGAGATCGGCGAACTCGATCATGACTTGAACTCCGCAAGCATCGTCATATCAGTCCCGGGAACGGCGCATGCGCGGATCGACCGCGTCGCGCAACCCGTCGCCCAGCAAATTGAAGGCCAGCACCGAAAGCGCGATCGCCGCGCCGGGGAAGATTGCGAGCCAGGGCTGCGCCGCCATGAAGGTCTGCGCCTCGTTGAGCATCCGGCCCCAGGAGGGAGCCGGCGGCTGCGTGCCGAGGCCAAGATAGGACAGGCCGGCTTCGGCGAGGATGGCGAGCGCGAACTGGATCGTCGCCTGCACCACAAGCACGCCGGCGATATTGGGCAGGACGTGCTGGCGCGTGATCGCCATCTCCGTGAGCCCCGCAGCACGCGCCGCCAGCACATAGTCGAGCGCCCAGCATTGCAGCGCCGCCCCGCGCGCCAACCTGGCGAAATAGGGCAGGCTGAACAGCGCGATCGCGATCACCGCGTTCATCATGCCCGGGCCCCAGACCGCGCTGATCATGATCGCCGAGAGCACGGCCGGGAAGGCGTGGCTGAAATCGGCCATGCGCATGATCAGGTTGTCGAGCAGGCCGTCGCGCCGGATGGCGGCGATCAGCCCGAGCGCGCTGCCGACCGTCAAGCCGAGCCCGACCGCGCCCAGCCCCACCGCCAGCGAATTGCGAGCGCCGACCATGATCATCGAGAAAACGTCGCGGCCGAACTGGTCGGTGCCGAACCAGTGCTCGGCCGAGGGCGGCCGCAGGCGCTTCAGGATCGCCATCTGGGTCGGCTCGTAGGGCGTCCAGAGATAGGAAATCAGCGCCATCGCGACGACGAGCCCGCTGAGCAGCAGGCCGGTCAGGAAGGACGGCGAAGCCCACCAGCGCCGCGGGCGCGAACGTGGCGCGACGACGCTCATGACGCCTGCCGCAGGCGCGGGTCGATCAGCCCGTAGAGCAATTCGATCGCGAAGTTGATGAAGACGACCAGGCCTGAGAACAGCATCACCAGGTCCTTGACCACGATCAGGTCGTGCTGGGCGATCGACTGGAAGACGAGGCGCCCCAGCCCCGGGAGGGCGAAGACGTTCTCGATGATGATCGCGCCGGCCAGCAGCACCGAGAACTGCAGGCCCAGCACGGTGACGACCGGGATCAGCGCATTGCGCAGCACATGCCGCAGCATGGTGCGCCGCCGGCTGACGCCCTTGGCGCGGGCGGTGCGGACATAATCCTCCTGCATCGTCTCCAGCATGGCCGAGCGGGTGACGCGGGCGAGGATCGCCGCCTGCGGCAAAGCAAGCGCGACAGCCGGCAGCAGCAGCGATTTCAGCGCCGGTACGAGCCCGGCCTGCCAGCCCGGAAAGCCGCCGGCCGGCAGCCAGCCGGCGCCGACGGCGAAGACCAGCACGAGCAGGAGGCCGAACCAGAAATTCGGGATGGCGAGCCCGGCCTGCGCGAAAACCATCACCGCCGCATCGCCGGCGCGGTTGTGATTGGCCGCGGCGAGCGCGCCTAGCGGGATGCCGATGGCGGAAGCGAGCAGGATCGCCATCGAGGCGAGCGGCAGCGTCACCACCATGCGCTCGCCGATCAGTTGCGTCACCGGCACGCGATAAGTGTAGCTGAGACCGAGATCGCCGGTGACGAGGCCGCCGATCCAGGAGAAGAACCGCAGCAAGGCCGGCTGATCGAGCCCCATCTCCGCCCGCAATGCCGCAAGCGCCTCCGGCGCCGCATTGAGTCCGAGCGTCACCGCTGCCGGATCGCCCGGCAGGATCTCCAGCACGAGGAAGATGACGATCGCCGCGCCGAGCAGGGTTGCGGCGAAGGAGAGGAGGCGACGGAGCAGGTAGGCGGTCATCAGTTGCTCCGCTGGCTCTGACCGAGCGAGGCGACGCGAAACGGATTTGAGATACGCGGGGAACCCTTCTCCCGTGTGGGAGAAGGGTAGGGATGAGGGCCTGCCCTATCAGTAGATGGAGCAACGGCCACGCTCCGTTTGTCGATCGGCGGCGGTCCCTCCCCCCTGCCCCTCTCCCATCGGGGAGAGGGGTTCCCCGCGGATGTCCCGGTCGTCCTCGCGAAACCGCCTACCGCCACTTCACCTCCGCCAGCGGCGTCAGCGGCAGCGGCCAGTCGGTCCACATGCCCTCCAGATCGGCCCTGGTCACGGTGATCTTCGGCAGGATGAACAGGAAGCCGTTGACGGCATCGCGCGCCAGCATGCGCTGGGCGTCGCCATAGAGTTTGTTGCGCTCGGCCTCGTCGACAGTGCGGTCGATCGTCTCGATCAGCGCCTTGAACTCGGGATTCCTGTACTGGAAGTAATAGTCGTCGCGGGCGTAGTTGGCGATGTCGAGCGGCTCGGTATGCGAGATGATCGTCAGGTCGAAATCCCTGTTCTTGAACACCCGTTCCAGCCATTGCGGGAACTCCAGCGGCTCGATCTTGGCGGTGATGCCGATCTGGGCCAGCAGCGCAGCAATGATCTCGCCGCCGCGCCTGGCATAGGCCGGCGGCGGCAAACGCAGCGTGCATTCGAAGCCCCTCGGGAAGCCGGCCGCCGCGAGCAGGGCCTTCGCCTTGGCGAGATCGACCGGGTAGGTGCCGGTCAGGTCGACATAGGCCGGATGCAGCGGCGAGAAATGGCTGCCGATATAGTCGAGATCGAAGCCGTAGATACCGAGCGCGATCGTCTTGCGGTCGAGGACATGCGAGATTGCCTGGCGCACCCGGATATCGCTGAAAGGGGCCTTCGCGTTGTTGATCGCGAGGATGGTCTCGCCCTCGGTCTTGCCGAGCGTGACCTTGAGCTTCGGATCGGCCTTGAGCTGCGGGATCGCTTCCGGCGCCGAGAGATTGGTGAAGACGTCGATGTCTCCCGCACGTAGCGCCGCGACCTGCGCCTGCGGATCGGAGATGAAGCGGAAGACCGCCTTGGCGAGCGAAGGCTTGGCGCCCCAGTACTCGTCGTTGCGCGCCAGTTCGAGCCGGTCGCCGCGGTTCCAGCGCGCGAACTTGAACGGGCCGGTGCCGACCGGGTTGGTCTTGTTGTTCGCTGCCGTTGTCGGCGAGACGATGATCGCATCGCCCCATGCGAGCCCATAGACGAAGTTCGCCGTCGGTTGCTTCAGCTTGATGATGACGGTGATCGGATCGGGCGCCTCGATGCTCTCGATCGGCGTGAAGATCCAGCGCTGCGCATTGGTCGAGTCGGGCGCGACCGCGCGCTCGAACGAGAACTTCACGTCGCGCGAAGACAGCGGCGTGCTGTCGTGGAAGCGGGCGTTCGGCCTGAGCTTGAAGGTGTAGGTGAGATTGTCGGGCGCGAGCGTCCAGCTCTGCGCCAGCGCAGGTACGAGCTTGCCGGTGCGGTCCATCGCCACCAGCCCCTCGAAGATGTTCTGCAGCACGACCTCGCGGATCGCCTGCGCCGCGCCCGAGGTCGGATCGAGCGTCGGAGGCTCAAGCGTCATGCCGATGGTGACGCTGTCTCTGGCCTGCGCGAGCGCGGCGAACGGAAGCTGGGTTGCGAGCGCGGCGAGGCCCGCTCCCGCCAGAAGATCGCGCCGCGTCGTCATCGTCCGCCTCCATCGTTGTTGCGGCGCAGGATGGCGCGGGAGGCAAGCGGGAGGCAAGAGCGGGCATGCCCACCAGCCCTCATCCTGAGGAGCAGCCGTTAGGCTGCGTCTCGAAGGATGATCCAGGAGGCTCGTGAACCATCTGGAGCATCCTTCGAGACGCCGCTACGCGGCTCTTCAGGACGAGGGCTCACGAAGACTGCCCTAGACGAAATAATCCGGATAGCTCGCCTTGAGGTGCACCAGGTCGGGCAGCAGCGTCCCCAAATGCTGGCGCATCGCGACGACCGCGGCCGAGGCATCGTGCCGCCTGATCTCGTCGAGGATGGCGAGGTGCTCGCGGATCACCATCGCCATCCGCCCCGGCACCGGCAGCGTCATCCGCCGGCAGCGATCGATCTGGCTCTTGGCTGCCTGGGCCAGCTTCCAGACGCCGGGATAGCCGGCGATGTCGGCGAGAGCCTCGTGGAAATCCTCGTCGGCGAGGTGGAAGCGCTCCTGATCATCGGCCTCATGCGATTCGTGCAGCACGGCGATCGTCGCATCGAGCCGGGCGATGTCCTCGGCGGTGGCCGTGCGCGCCAGCACCTCGACCGTGGCGCATTCCAGCGCCTGGCGGATGAACACCGCCTCGGGGATCGCTCCCACCGGGATGCGGGCGACGAAGGTGCCGGCCTGCGGGAAGATCTCGACCAGCCCCTCCTCCTTCAGCCGAATCAAGGCCTCGCGCACCGGGGTACGGCTCATGCCGAAGCGGGCGGTCAGGTCCTTCTCGGACAGCGGCACACCGGGCCGGAGCACCATGTCGAGGATCTCGCGGCGAAGCTCGTCCTGCACGACGGAGGCGGCCGTGGCGCGGCCCGCCGACGCTCCGGCCAGACGCTGCGGCTTGCGCTCGCGGCGCGAGCCTCCAGTCTCGCCTATCCCTAACGCCTCCGACATCGTCCTATCCCGGCCATGATCACCGCCTTATTGGACCACGATGCGCGCTCTGCGGCCAATCAGGACGTAACACGGCCAGGCGGCGCATACTAGTATATTAGTATATTGACATCACCAGCGCCGGCCCTATGGTCCGGCCGACAGAGGAAACGCCAGCGATGCTGCTGCACGACGATCGCCTTTTGCCTGCCGAGCCGGTGACGCGCGGCATTGCGCGCCGCCTCTATGCCGGCGTCCGCGACCTGCCGATCATCTCGCCGCATGGCCACACCGACCCGCGCTGGTTCGCCGAGGACAAGCCGTTCCCCGATCCGGCGACGCTGTTCGTCAAGCCGGACCACTACATCTTCCGCATGCTCTATTCGCAGGGCATCAAGCTCGAACAGCTCGGCATCGCCCGCAAGGATGGCGGCGAGATCGAGGGCGACCCGCGCCAGATCTGGCGGCTCTTCGCCAGCAACTGGCACCTGTTCCGGGGCACGCCGACGCGGCTCTGGTTCGAGCACGCCGCCTTCTCGATCTTCGGCATCACCGAACGCCTCTCGGCCGAGAGCGCCGACCGCATCTATGATCGCATCGCCGAGCAGCTGGAGCAGGACGCGATGCGCCCGCGCGCTCTGTTCGAGCGCTTCAAGATCGAGGCGATCGCCACGACCGAAGGCGCGCTCGACCCGCTGAAATGGCACGACATGATCCGGGATTCCGGCTGGGGCGGCAAGGTTGTCACCGCCTACCGTCCCGACAGCGTCGTCGACCCCGAATTCGAGGGTTTCAGGGACAATCTCGACCAGTTCGGCGAACTGACCGGCGAGGATGTCGGGAGCTGGACCGGCTATCTCGAAGCCCATCGCAAGCGCCGCGGCTATTTCATCGAGCGCGGCGCGACCTCCTCCGACCATGGCCACGCCACGGCCCGCACCGCCAACCTGACCACGGCCGAGTGCGAAAAACTCTTCGGCAAGATTCTGAAGGGCAAGTTCTCGGCCGAGGATGCCGACGTCTTCCGCGGCCAGATGCTGACCGAGATGGCGAAGATGAGCCTCGATGACGGGCTCGTCCTGCAGATCCACCCCGGCTCCTATCGCAACCACAACCCGCATCTGTTCGAGCAGTTCGGCCGCGACATGGGCTCCGACATCCCACGCGGCATGGACTATGTCTCGGCGCTGAAGCCGCTGCTCGACGCGGTCGGCAATGAGCGTGGCCTCACCGTCATCGCCTTCACCCTCGACGAGACCAGCTATTCGCGCGAGCTCGCCCCGCTCGCCGGCCATTACCCGGCGCTGAAGCTCGGACCGGGCTGGTGGTTCCTCGACGCGCCCGAGGCGATGCTGCGCTTCCGCGAGCTCACCACCGAGACCGCCGGCTTCTATAACACCGTCGGCTTCAACGACGACACGCGCGCCTATCTCTCGATCCCCGCGCGCCACGACGTCGCCCGCCGGATGGACTGCCACTACCTCGCCAGGCTCGTCGCCGAGCACCGCCTCGACGAGGACGAGGCTGCCGAAGTCGCCCACGATCTCGCCTACCGCCTGGCCAAGGAGGCCTACCGGCTGTGACCAGCGCCACCAGGACCATCGACGAACGCCAGGCCGCGCATCCCCGTGATGTGCGCGGCTACGACACCGAGACGCTGCGCCAGGATTTCCTGATCGAGCGCATCTTCGTGCCGGGCGAGGTCGCACTGACCTACAGCCATTACGACCGCATGATCGTCGGCGGCGCGATGCCGGCGGCCAAGCCGCTGACGCTCGATCCGTTCCCGCCGACCGGCACGCCCTTCTTCCTGGCACGCCGCGAGCTCGGCGTGATCAATCTCGGCGGCGCCGGCTCGGTCAGCGTCGACGGCGAACGCTTCGAGCTGCCGTCCCTTGACGCGCTCTATGTCGGGCTCGGGGCAAAGGAGGTGTCTTTCGCCAGCACCGACCCGGCCAACCCCGCCAAGTTCTACCTGACCAGCGCCCCGGCCCATCGCGAGGCCAGGCATCAGCTCATCCGCAAGGACGACGCCAACACCATCCATCTCGGCTCGCCCGAGACCTCGAACAAGCGCACCATCCGGCAATACATCATGCCGAACTCGACCGGCACCAACCAGCTGGTGATGGGCATGACGGCGCTGGAGCCGGGCTCGGTCTGGAACTCCATGCCCTGCCACACCCATACGCGGCGGATGGAGGCCTATCTCTACTTCAACCTCGACCCCGCCCACCGCGTCTTCCACTTCATGGGCGAGCCGCAGCAGACCCGCCACCTCCTCGTCGCCAACGAGCAGGCGGTGATCTCGCCGAACTGGTCGATCCATTGCGGCTGCGGCACCTCGAACTATTCTTTCGTCTGGGCCATGGCCGGCGATAATGTCGAGTTCACCGACATGGACGCCGCCCCGGTGGAGACACTGCGCTGATGGCGACGACTTCGCCCTTCTCGCTGGACGGCCGCACGGCGCTAGTGACTGGCGCCAATACCGGCATCGGCCAGGGTATCGCGGTGGCGCTCGCCGAGGCTGGTGCGAAGGTCGTCGCGGCTGGACGCTCGAGCATGGCCGAGACGGAGAAGCTCATCGCGGAGGCGGGTGGGATCTGCTTCGCGCTGCAGGTCGATCTCCAGCAGCAGGGCATTGCAGCACGGGTTATCGAGCAGGCCGCGGAACTGGCCGGCCCGCTCGACATCCTCGTCAACAATGCCGGCATCATCCGCCGGGCCGACGCGCTCGATTTCAGCGAGAGCGACTGGGACGAGGTGATGAACCTCAATCTCAAGGCCAATTTCTTCCTGGCCCAGGCCTTCGCCAAGGCCGCGCTCTCCGCCGGACGCACCGGGCGCATCGTCAACATCGCCTCGCTGCTCTCCTTCCAGGGCGGCATCCGCGTTGCCTCCTATACGGCGAGCAAGAGCGGGCTGGCTGGGCTGACCCGGCTGCTCGCTTGCGAATGGGCGGCCAAGGGCATCAATGTCAACGCGATTGCCCCCGGCTATGTCGAGAGCAACAATACCGAGGCGCTCCGTGCCGATCCCGACCGCAACGCCGCGATCCTCGCGCGCATCCCGGCCGGCCGCTGGGGCAGGCCGTCCGATATCGGCGGCGCGGCGGTGTTCCTGGCGAGCGATGCCGCGGCCTACATCCATGGCGCGATCCTTCCCGTCGACGGAGGCTGGCTGGCCCGATGAGCGACCGTCTCAACTCCTTCTTCCAGCACGACGCTGACATCGCCTGGGAGCCGACCGAGCCCGGCGTAAAGCGCAAGATCATGGCCTATGGGCCGGATCTAATGGTGGTGCGCGTCGCCTTCGAGCAGGGCGCGGTCGGCAAGGCCCACCAGCATCCGCACCGCCAGGCTTCTTATGTCGAGAGCGGCGTCTTCGACGTCACCATCGACGGCAAGACCAGCCGGCTTGTTGCGGGCGATACCTTCTTTGTGCCCGAGAACCTCGTCCACGGCGTCGTCAACGTCGAGGCCGGGCAATTGATCGATTCCTTCACACCGATGCGGACGGAATTTCTGTGAGAGATCGCCGCGCCGGCCGTGCCGGCGTGGCTCCCGTCAGGGGACAAGAACGACCGGAATAAGCCGGCGATTTTATTGGGGAGAGGACAAGACCATGCTCAATCGACGGAGTTTCTCCGCGCTCGCCGGCGTCGCCTTCGCCGCGTTGCTTTCGACCTCGGCTCAGGCGCAAAACGTCACCCTGCGCTCGACCGACATCCACCCGACCGACTATCCGACGGTCGAGGCCGTCCGCCATATGAGCAAGCTGCTCGATGAGCGCACGCAGGGCCGCATCAAGATCAACGTCTTCCACTCGGCCCAGCTCGGCCAGGAGAAGGACACGATCGACCAGACGCGCTTCGGCGTCATCGACATCAACCGCATCAACATGGCGCCGTTCAACAACCTGATCCCGGCGACCAACGTGCCGTCCCTGCCCTTCATCTTCCGCTCGGTCGACCACATGCGGAAGGTCATGGACGGGCCGATCGGCGACAATCTCCTGAAGGACTTCGAGAAGCACGACCTGATCGGCCTCGCCTTCTACGATTCCGGCTCGCGCTCCTTCTATAACTCCAAGAAGGCGATCAACAGCCCGGCCGACATGAAGGGCATGAAGATCCGCGTGCAGCAGTCCGATATGTTCGTCGCGCTGGTCTCGGCGCTCGGCGCCAACGCCACGCCGATGCCGTTCGGCGAGGTCTATTCGGCCCTGCAGACCGGCGTCATCGACGGCGCCGAGAACAACTGGCCGTCCTATGAATCGACCCGGCATTTCGAGGTCTCGAAGTTCTATTCGGTGACCGAGCACTCGCTCTCGCCAGAGGTGCTGGTGATGTCGAAGAGGAGCTTCGACAAGTTCAATGCCGCCGACCAGGCGCTGATCAAGGCCGCCGCCAAGGAATCCGTCGCCAAGATGCGCGAGCTCTGGGACGCGCGCGAAAAGGCCTCGGAAGCCAAGGTCAAGGCCGGCGGCGCGCAGATCAACACTGTCGAGAAGCAGCCCTTCATCGACGCGATGAAGCCGGTCTACGACAAGTTCGTCACCGACGCGAAGCTCAAGGACATGGTCGCCGCGATCCAGGCGGTGAAGTGAGCTGAACGACGGGGCGGCTTTCGGGCCGCCCCGTTTTCCAAAGCCCTCATCCTGAGGAGCGATCGCAGATCGCGTCTCGAAGGATGCTCCAGTTGGTTCCGGAGCCTCCTGGAGCATCCATCGAGACGCCGCTCCGCGGCTCCTCAGGATGAGGGCTGAGCACAAGCAACCGACATCAGTCTCGGACATCCCATGCACGCCTTCACCGCGTCTCTCACGCGCCTCGGCGCCAAGCTCAGCCTCTACGCCCTGTTCGCCGCCGGCGCCGGTCTCGTCCTGATGACGATCATGGTCGCCTGGGGCGTTTTCGGCCGCTATGTCCTCAACGACACGCCGATCTGGGTCGAGGCCGGCTCGCTCTTCCTGATGTCCTGGTTCATCCTGCTCGGCGCCGCCGTCGGCGTGCGCGAGAGCGATCATCTCGGCTTCGAGGTCGGGCTCGCCATGTCGCCGCCGCCCCTGCGCGCCGCTCTGATCCTGATCGGCGAGGGCCTCGTCTGCGCTTTCGGCATCGCCATGCTCGTCTATGGCAGCCAGCTCGCCGCCGGCACCTGGAGTGACCGCATGCCGATCATCGGCATCTCGCGCGGCTGGGACTATGTCCCGATCGCCGCCGGCGGCGCGCTGATCGCCCTCTTTGCGTTTGAGAAGATGCTGCTCTTCGTCACCGGCGAGAAGCAGGCCCCGCTCGGCTTCGGCCATTTCGGCTCCGAGCAGGAGGTCTGAACCATGGAACTCTGGGTTCTCTTCGGCACCTTCTCGCTGCTGCTGCTGATCGGCGTGCCCGTCGCCTTCTGCCTCGGCATCGCCTCGGTCGCGACCGTCGCCTATATGGGCCTGCCGCCGGTCGTCGTCTTCCAGCAGATGAATTCCGGCATGAATGCCTTCGCCATGATGGCGATCCCGTTCTTCATCTATGCCGGCGACCTGATGATCCGCGGTGGCATCGCCGAGCGCCTGATCCAGATGGCGGCGAGCCTGGTCGGCCATCTGCGCGGCGGCCTCGGCCAGGTCAATGTCGTCACCTGCACGCTGTTCGGCGGCATCTCCGGCTCGGCGGTGGCCGATGCCTCCGCCGTCGGCGGCCTGATGATCCCCCAGATGAAGAAGCGCGGCTATGACGCCGACTACGCCGTCAACGTCACCGCGAACGCGGCGATCATCGCGCTGCTGATCCCGCCCTCGCACAACATGATCATCTATTCGCTCTCGGCGGGCGGCAATCTCTCGATCGCCGATCTCTTCACCGCCGGCGTCGTTCCTGGCCTGCTGCTTTGCGGCGCGCTGATGGTCGCTGCCTGGGCGGTCGCGGTAAAGCGCGGCTATCCGCGCGAGGCCTTCCCCGGCTTCGCCGCTGTCGGGCGCTATGTCGTGCTCGCTTTGCCCGGCATCCTGCTGATCGGCATCATCTTCGGCGGTGTCCGCTCCGGCGTCTTCACCGCGACCGAATCCTCCTGCGTCGCTGTGGTCTACGCCATCCTCGTCACCATCCTGGTCTATCGCCAGCTGACCTGGACGGCCTTCGTCGAGGCGACGCTCGGCGCGGTCCGCACCACCGCCATGGTGCTGCTGGTGATCGGCGCCGCCGGCTCCTTCGGCTGGCTGATGGCCTTCTTGCAGGTGCCGCAGGCGACGATCGCGGCGATGAAGGCGGTCTCCGACAACCCGCTCGTCATCCTCCTGATGATCAACATCATCCTGCTGGTGCTCGGCACCTTCATGGACATGGCGCCGATGATCATCATCTGCACGCCGATCTTCCTGCCTGTGGTCAAGGCCTTCGGCGTCGACCCGATCCATTTCGGCGTGATCCTGATCCTCAATGCCGGCATCGGCCTCAATACCCCGCCGGTCGGCTCGGTGCAGTTCGTCGCCTGCGCCATCGGGCGGATCTCGATCGGCGAATCCATGCGCACGATCTGGCCGTTCTACGGCGCCTCTGTTGCCGTGCTGCTGCTGGTGACCTATGTGCCCGGCATCTCCCTCTGGCTGCCGAGGCTGTTCCATTGACCCGTCTGTCCTCCGCCACCCTTGCCTCGCTCCCGGCCGCCGTCAGGCGTCCGAGCTATGATCGGAGCAAGCTCCAGCCGGGCATCGTCCATCTCGGCCTCGGCGCCTTCACCCGCGCCCATCTCTGCGAATTCACCGACGACGCGCTTGAGCGGGAGTTCGGCGCCTGGGGCATCGTCGGCGCCAGCCTGCAACGTCCCGACCAGCGCGATAGGCTGAAACCGCAGGACGGGCTTTACACCTTCCTGAAGCGCGCTCCCGCCGGGCCGGAGCTGCGCGTCATCGGCTCGGTGCTCGACGTGCTCGTCGCGCCCGAGAACCCGCAGGCGCTCGTGGCGAAGCTCGCCGCCCCGGAGACGAAGATCGTCTCGCTCACCGTCACCGAGAAGGGCTATTGCCACGATCCGGCAACGGGCAAGCTCAAGGCCGACCATCCCGACATCGTCCACGACCTCGCCAATCCCGCTGCGCCGCGCTCGGCCGTCGGCCTGATCGTCGCAGGTCTCGCCGCCCGCAAGGCCGCGGGTCTTGGCCCGTTCACTGCGCTCTGCTGTGACAATCTTCCCTCGAACGGCCATGTCCTGGCCGGTCTCATCAGGGACTTCGCCGCCCTGCGCGACAACAAGCTCGCCGCCTGGATCGAAGCCAACGGCGCCTTCCCCTCGACCATGGTCGACCGGATCGTGCCGGCGACCACCGAGGCCGATATCGCCGAGGTCGCTGGCCTGCTCGGCCTCGACGATGCCGCACCGGTGATCGGCGAGCCCTTCCGGCAATGGGCGGTGGAGGACGTGTTTGCCGCCGGCCGGCCACGCTGGGATGCGGTCGGTGCGCAGATGGTCTCCGAGGTCGCGCCGTTCGAGTTCATGAAGCTGCGCATGCTCAACGGCGCGCATTCGAGCCTGGCCTATCTCGGCTATCTCGCCGGTCACGAGACGGTCGCAGAGGCCAGCCGTGATCCGGTCTTCGCGCGCTTCCTGCAAGGCCTGTGGAACGAGATCATTCCGACCGTGCCTGCTCCGCAGGGCGTCGACCTCAAGACCTATGCCGGTGACCTGCTCGCCCGCTTCCAGAACCCGGCAATCAGGCACCGCACCTGGCAGATCGCCATGGACGGCTCGCAAAAGCTGCCTCAGCGCCTGCTCGGCACCATCCGCGAGCGGCTGAAGGCCGGCGCGCCGATCGATCACCTTGCCCTCGGCGTCGCCGCCTGGATGTCCTATGTCACCGGCACCGACGAGACGGGCGCTGAAATCGATGTGCGCGACCCGCTTGCCGGTGAATTCGCGATCCGCGCCAAGGCGCTCGGCCGCGATGCCGTGGCGCTGAGCACGGCCCTGTTCGGCATTGGCGCGATCTTCGGCGAGGACCTGCCGCGCGAGGAGCGCTTCACGCAGGCCGTGGCCGGCCATCTCGACAGCCTGTTCCAGAAGGGCGCGAAGGCGACGGCCGCGGCGCTGGGGTGAATGACGTGCGTCATGCTCGGGCCTGACCCGAGCATCGCAGGCTGGAGGAGGCTCCGATCGGCGCCACCTCGTCAGGAGATTCTCGGGCCTGCGCTTCGCTCCGCCCGAGAATGACGCACTTGGTCCCCCTTGATCCCCGCCCCGCCCTGACGCCAGATACAGGCGATGTTCGCCCGCTTCGCCAACGCCCTGGCCACCAGTGCCCTCGCCGCATTGCTGCTCCTGCCCTCAGCGGAAGCGAAGGCCCAGGCGCAGCCGGCCGCAACCTATGTGGTGCCGAACTACTGGGACCCGAATGTCAGGGTCGAGCGGCCCGATCCCGGCCCGCCGCGCGTGATCCGCTTCCTGACCGACGACGATTTCCCGCCGATGCATTTCGCCACGCCGGAAGGCGGCGTCACCGGATTCTCCGTCGAGCTCGCACGAGCCGTCTGCGAGAAGCTGATGTTGAGCTGCACCATCCAGGCGCGCCGCTTCGACACCTTGCTGGATTCCCTCGCCGAGGGACGCGGCGACGTGCTCGCCGCCGCCATCCCGGTCACTGTCGAACTGCGCACCCGCTTCGCCGCCAGCCAGATCTATCACCGCTCGCCCGCAAGGCTGCTGACGACGCGGGGCAATGCCCGTGCGGACCTCGAACTGGGGAGCTTGCGCGGCACCCGCGTCGCCGTGGTCGCGAGCACCGCGCATGAGGCCTTCCTCGAGCGCCTCGCCCCGTTCATCCAGCGCCGAACAGCACCCGACCTGCAGGCGGCCCTTGCCATGCTACGCAGCGGCGATGCCGAATATGTCTTCGGAGACGGGGTCTCGCTGGCGCTGAGCATCGCCGGCCGTGGCGGCAACGAATTCGCCTTCGCCGGCGGCCCCTATCTCGAAGCGCGCTATTTCGGCGAGGGCGTCGGCTTCCTGCTGCGCAAGGACGATCTCGCGCTGAAGCGGGCGATCGACTACGCGCTGCAAGGCCTCTGGGACGACGGCACCTATGCCAGGCTGTTCATCCGGTTTTTCCCGGTCAGCCCGTTCTGATCATCCCTGGCGGGCTGGCTCGGCTTGGCGAGGCGCCCTTCCTCGGCCTTGTAGAAATACTGCGATGCGACCAGCCAACCTTTGAGCGGCCGCAGGGGCGGGATGCAGGTCAGCAGCACCAGCGGCAAGGTCGTGACCAGATGCACCCAGGTCGGCGGCTGGTAGCTCAGCTCCAGCCAGAGCGGGAAGGCGACCGCCGGCACGCAGACGAACATCATCACGAAGAAGGCCGGGCCATCCGCCGGATCGGCGAAGGAATAGTCGAGCCCGCAGGCCTCGCAACGCGGCTTTAGCGTCAGAAATCCGTCGAAGAGCTGTCCTTCACCGCAGCGCGGGCAGCGGCCGCGCAGGCCGGTCTTGAGCGGAGACAGCGCCGGCCAATGCTGATGTGCCATGTCGTCCTCCTGACGGTGAAGCAACGAAATTGACTGCATTCACCAGAGATTGACAGCCACATAATCCCGATATTGATTGCAGTCAATATTCATGCGTATGCAGCACTGTCGCACCCTATGCATTGGGCACAGTCCCGATCCGATCAGAGCGCTCGGACACTCGCTTCCGGAGCCTGCTCCAGTGCGTGCGCCATGAAGGCGAGCGCATCGCCCAGCGCCTTTCGGCCGATTGGCCCTCCCAGGCAGATGCGGGCAGCTTCCGGCGCCGGCCCTTTCGCGGTGAAGGCATCGCTGGCGACGATGCCGATTCCGGTCGCCTGCATCTGCCCGACGAAGGCGGCCCGGGTCCATGGCTGCGGCAGCTCCAGCCAGAGATTGAAGCTGAGCGGATCGGCGCGGCTCGAGCCCGCCGGCAGGATTTCGGCGGCGAGTCGCTGCCGCGCCGCCGTCTCCGCCCTGACGAAGGCAAGCAGCGCATCGGCGCTGCCGTCCTCGATCCAATGCGTCGCAAGCGCCGCGGTCAGGGGCGAGGCCATGATGCTGCTGGCCCGCAGCGCGGCGGCGAAGGACCAGCCGGAACGGAGATCCGGCACCACGACATAGGCGAGCCGCAAGCCGGCCCCAAGGCATTTCGACAGGCCCGCAATGTGCCAGGTCAGCTCCGGCGCCAGCGCTGCGAAGGGAGCGGGCGCATCGGGCGGCAGGAAGCCATAGGCATCGTCCTCGATGATCGCTACGCCATGCCGGCGGGCGATCGCTGCGATCTCCCCGCGTCGCCGTTCCGGCATGGTGATCGTCGTCGGGTTCTGCAACACGGGATTGAGATAGAGCGCCTTCGGCTTCAGGCGGCCGCAAGCCTCGGCAAAGGCGTCGGGGTCGAGACCGTCGCCATCCATGGCAAGCCCGGTCAGGGACAGGCCGAGCTGGGCGCAGATCGAGCGGATGCCGGGATAGGTCAGCGCCTCGCACATCACCGCATCGCCCGGCCTGGCGAGAGCGCTCAGGATCGCCAGCAGCGCCGCATTCGCGCCCGGCACAACGAAGAGCTGTTCAGGGGCGGGGGCAAGCCCGCGCCGTCCGAGCCAGAGCCCAGCAGCAGCCTTGTCGGCTGGCGAGCCACCGAGCGGCTGATAGCGCAGCAGACTGACCAGTCGCTCACTGACCTCGACCATGCCCTGCCGCAGCCGGGCGACCAGTGCCGGATCGTCGGGCTCCGGCGGCAAGGTCATCGAGAGGTCGACAAGCTCCGGCGCGGATACGCGCGGTATCGAGTCTCTGTCCGGCGCCACGGCTTTCGTCGGCACCGCCTTGACGAAGGTGCCCTGCCCGACCCTCGACTCGACCAGGCCGCGCCGCTGCGCCTCAACATAGCCGCGCGCCACGGTGGTGAAGTCGACGGCGAGCGCCTCGGCCAGCCGACGCTGCGGCGGCAGCCTGTCACCCGCCGACAGCGCTCCCGCGGCGATGTCGGCAGCGATGCGGTCTGCGATGGCGAGATAGCGCGGCTTGTCGCTCTGGGTCAGATCCGGGAGCCAATCCATCGATGCGATCCGTAACGAGGCGAAGCACTGAATGGATTGACTGTATATTGTTGCGCAGCCGCGCTGTCACTAGCGAGAGCGCTCCGACTTCGATCGTCACTGCGAGCGAAGCGAAGCAATTCAGAAGGGCGTAGAGTTCTGGGGCCCCTGGGATTGCTGCGTCGCTTTCGCTCCTCGCAATGACGGGAGAGGTCGACCGCCTCTCAGCCGACGATCTCGCCCCTGAACGCCCAGCGCGTCATCCGGCGCTCGACCAGCGCGCAGGCGGCGTACATCAGCACGCCCATGATCGCGATGGCGAAGAGGCCGGCGAAGGTCGTGGCGGAATCGTTGCGGGCGCCGGCCGAGAGCATCAGGAAGCCGATGCCGCGATTGCCGCCGACCGTCTCGGAGATCACCGAGCCGATGAAGGCGAGCGTCACCGCAACCTTCAGGCTGGCGAAGAGATAGGGCATGGCGCGCGGCACGCCGACCTTGGTCAGGATCTCCCATTGGCTGGCGCCGAGCGAACGCATCACGTCGCGCATCTCAGGCTCGATCGTGGCGAGGCCGGTCGCGACGTTCACCACGATCGGGAAGAAGGAGATGACGAAGGCGGTGATGATCGCCGGCAAGGCGCCGACGCCGAGCCAGATCATCAGGATCGGCACGATCGCGACCTTGGGCACCGCGTTGAAGGCGATCAGCAGCGGGTAGAGCCCGGAATAGACGAAGGGCGAGGCACCGACGGCAAGGCCGAGCAGAACGCCGAAGCCGATCGCCAGCACGAAGCCGATCGCCGTCGTCCACAAGGTCTCCAGGCAGTATCGCAGCAGGATGTCCCAGCGCTGGATCATCACCTCGAAGATGCGGGAGGGCTTCGGCGCCAGGATCTCCGGCACGTCGAAGACGATGCAGGCGAGTTCCCAGAGCAGCAGCAGGCCCGCCATGGCGAGCCAGGGCATGGCAACGAGCAGGATCTGCCTCTGCCGATCAGTCATGACCTTGGTCCTGCCGGGGCCGCATCACGCATGCTCCATATGGATGCGTTCGCGCAGATCGTGGACGATGTCGACGAACTCGGCGGTGAAGGTCGTCTCCAGCGTGCGCGGGCGCGGCAGCTCGATCTTGCTGATCTTGACGATCCGTCCGGGCCGGCGGCTCATCACATAGACGGTGTCGGCGAGATAGACCGCCTCGCGCAGGTCGTGCGTCACCAGCACGGCGGTGAAGCGGCGCTCCAGCCAGAGCGCCTGCATCACGCCCCAGAGCTCCTCGCGGGTGAAGGCGTCGAGCGCGCCGAAGGGCTCGTCGAGCATCAGGATCTCGGGCTCGTGCACCAGCGCCCGGCACAGGCTGGAGCGCTGCTGCATGCCGCCGGAGAGCTGCCAGGGAAACTTGTCGCCGAAGCCGCCGAGGCCGACCGAGGCGAGCAGCTTTTCCACTCGTTCGACGTATTCGCCCTTGTTCGCCCGGAAGCGGCGCTTGTGCGGCTCGACCACTTCGAGCGGCAGGAGGATGTTGTCGCGCGTCGTGCGCCAAGGCATCAGCGTCGGCGCCTGGAAGGCCATGCCGACGCCGCGGATCGGGCCCTTGACCGGCTGGCCGTGGACGCGGACCTCGCCGCCGCTCGGCGGCAGCAGCCCGGTGACCAGCTTCATCAGCGTGGACTTGCCGCAGCCGGAGGGGCCGACCACGGCGATGAACTCGCCCTTGGCGATGTCGAGCGTCGCATCCTCCAGCGCCAGCATGCGCGAAGGCCCGCTGCCATAGGCGAGGCTGACCTTGCGCAGTTCGACGAGAGGGCTGTCGGTGGAAGCCGGCATGGAGGGCGTCATTCTCGGGCTTGTCCCGAGAATCTCAGGACCAGGAGTCTCCAGGAGATGGTCGGGTCGAGCCCGACCATGACGGCTGAGATCAACGCCTCAAGGCGCGACCATGCGCTCCGCCTTGGGCGGCAGGAACTTGTTGGTGAACACCTTGTCGGGTGCCGGCGCGGCCGGCAGGCCGAAGGCGTCGGCAACGTCGGTGACCGAGCGGGCAAAGCGCGCCGGGTCGACATCGCCCATGCCGTTCTCCTTCACGAAGGGCGTCAGCACATTCATCTTCAGCGACAGGTCGAGGCGCTCGGTCTCGAGCTTCTCGTCGATCAGCGGGTCGCGCTTCTTGGCGGCGGCGATACCGAGAGCCGGATTGGCGGCGACCTCCTTCCAGGCCTTGGCCGTGGCGCGCAGGAAGCCCTTCACTACCTCAGGCTTCTCGGCGAGGGCCGGCGAGACGATGATGCCGTTGCCGTATACGTCCATCTTGTAGTCGGAGTAATTGAAGGAGACGATGTCCTCCTGCTTCACACCGCGCGCCTTGAGGTCGAGCACCGAGGAGAAGAAGTGCCCGCTGATGAAGTCGACCGTGCCCTGCACCATCGACTGCTCGCGCAATTGCGGCGTCAGGTTGACGTGATTGACACTCTTGGCATCGATGCCGACCTTCTTGGCGAAGGCGGGAAAGAGCCGGAACGAAGCGTCGAATACCGGCGCGCCCAGCTTCTTGCCGGCGAGATCGGCCGGCTTGGTGATGCCGGTTTTCTTCAGCGTGTGCACGCCGAAGGGCGGGAAGTCATAGGCCATGAAGACGCAGAGGATCTCCTTGCCGGCGTTCTTGGCGTTGTACTCGATCAGCGAGTTCACATCGGCGAAGCCGATATCGTAGGCGCCGGTGGCGACGCGCTGGACCGCGCCGGCCGAACCCTGGCCGGGATCCATCGTCACGTCCAGCCCCTCGGCCTTGTAGTAGCCCTTCTCCAGCGCGACCAGGAACGGCGAGGTCGGCCCCTGGAACACCCAGTCGAGCGTGAACTTGACCGCGGTCTGCGCCTTCGCCGGCGACATCGCCCCCAGTGCCAGCGCAGCCGCGCCGGCGAGCGCGACGCGGCGGCTGAGCGCCCACGCCAAACCCTTGCCGGCCCGCTGCGAGCCGGAATGCCCCCACTTCACCTCACGAACCATCGAAGCCGACCCCTGCTTATGTTGTACGACGACGCTAACGGGGCTCTCTTGTGAGTCAATCGACCGGGCGGGGTTGTCTGCCGCTTTTTCAGGCAGGCGTTTTCCATCTTGCCGGCAGATGGCGTCCCGGTTGTTGCACCGCACGCGCATATCTGCGAAACCGCGCCCTTCCCTGCCCTATCCTGCGAGACCTCTAGCCAAAATGCCCGCTTTCGAACCCGCGCTGATCGAAGCCGCCCGCGTCTCGGCCGCCTGGCCGTTCGAGGAAGCCAAGAAGCTCGTGGCGCGGTTGCAGAAATCGGGCAAGCGGGAGGTGGTGTTCGAGACCGGCTACGGTCCGTCGGGCCTGCCGCATATCGGCACCTTCGGCGAGGTCGCGCGCACCTCGATGGTGCGCCATGCCTTCCAGGTGCTCACCGACGGCGCGATCCCGACCCGGCTGATCGCCTTCTCGGATGATCTCGACGGCCTGCGCAAGGTGCCGGACAACGTCCCGAACAAGGAGCTGCTGGCTCAGCATCTCGGCAAGCCGCTGACCGAGGTGCCGGACCCGTTCGGAACGCACGACTCGTTCGGCCGGCACAACAATGCCCGGCTCTGCGCCTTCCTCGACCAGTTCGGCTTCGACTACGAGTTCAAGTCCTCGACCGACGCCTATCGCGCCGGCGAGTTCGACGCGACCCTGCTCAGGATGCTGGCCCGCTTCGACAAGATCATGTCGATCATGCTGGCGACCCTGCGCGAGGAGCGCGCCGCGACCTATTCGCCTTTCCTGCCGATCCATCCGAAGACCCGCATCGTCATGCAGGTGCCGATCGAAGCGCGCGATGTCGAGGCCGGCACCATCACGTGGACCGATCCGCAGAGCGGCGAGCGCTTCACCACGCCGGTGACCGGCGGCCATGCCAAGCTGCAATGGAAGCCGGATTGGGCGATGCGCTGGGTCGCGCTCGGCGTCGACTACGAGATGGCCGGCAAGGACCTGATCGACTCGGTCAAGGTCTCCTCGCAGATCGCCCGCGCGATCGACGGCACGCCGCCGGAGGGCTTCAACTACGAACTCTTCCTCGACGAGCAGGGCCAGAAGATCTCGAAGTCGAAGGGCAATGGCCTGACCATCGAAGACTGGCTGAGCTATGGCCCGCCGGAGTCGCTGGCGCTGTTCATGTATTCGCGCCCGCGCGAGGCCAAGAAGCTGCATTTCGACGTGATCCCGCGCGCGGTCGACGACTACATGCAGTTCCTGGGCGGCTATGATCGGCAGGACTGGAAGAACCGGCTCGGCAACCCGGTCTGGCACATCCATGCCGGCACCCCGCCGCAGCCGGAGGTGGTCGCCACCGGCGCCGGCGACAATGCGGTGCGCACGCAAATCTCGTTCTCGCTGCTGATGAACCTCGTCGCCGTCGCGAACTCCGAGGACAAGGCGGTGCTCTGGGGCTTCCTGCAGCGCTATGCGCCCGGCATCTCGCCGCAGACACATCCGCGGCTCGATGCGCTCGTCGGCTACGCGCTCGCCTACTTCAGAGACTTCGTGAAGCCGGCCAAGCACTACCGCCCGGCCGACGAGACCGAACGCGCCGCCTTCCTAGCATTGGACGCGGCACTCGCCGCGCTGCCGGCAGGTGCGAGCGCCGAAGAGGTTCAGGATGCGGCCCTCGACGTCGCCCGCGCCATCCCGCGCTACCAGAACCTCAGCGCCAAGAATGCGACGCCGGAGCGGCCGGGCGTCTCCGGCGACTGGTGGAAGGCGATTTACCAGGTGATGTTCGGCGAGGATCAGGGCCCGCGCTTCGGCTCCTTCGCTGCGATCTACGGCCTCGACAACACCCGCAAGCTGATCGCCAAGGCGCTCGATGGCGGGCTGATCCGCGAGCATGAGGCCTTCCTCGCGGCGCGCCAGCCGCTCAGCGCATGAGTGCAGCGGCGGCTGAGGCGGTCGAGAAGGCCATCGCCAGCCGCCGCGCCGTGCGCGCCTTCTTGCCCGATCCCGTCGATCCGGCACTGGTGCGCCGCCTGATCGCACTGGCCGCGCAGGCGCCTAGCGGCACCAATATGCAGCCCTGGCGCCTGCGCGTGCTCGGCCCCAGGACCCGCGCGAAGCTGGAGACGGCGCTGGTTGCCGCGCTCGACGATCCCTCCCCGCGTGAGGAGGAGTATCGCTATTATCCTGCGACCCTCCGCGAGCCCTATCTCTCTCGCCGCCGCAAGGTCGGCTGGGACCTCTACGGCCTACTCGGCGTCGCCAAGGGCGACCATGCCGGTATGCGCCGCCAGACCGAGGCGAACCTGCGCTTCTTCGGCGCGCCGGTCGCGCTGATGCTGACGGTCGACCGCGATCTCGAGATCGGCTCCTGGCTCGATCTCGGCGCCTTCGTCCAGACCTTGCTGATCGCGGCGCAGGGTCATGATCTCGACTCCTGCCCGCAGGCGATCTTCGCCAGCTTTCATGGAATCGTGCGGCGCGAGCTTTCCATTCCACAGAGCGAGGTCGTGGTCTGCGGCATCGCAATCGGCAAGGCCGATCCGGACGCGCCGGCAAACCGGCTCGTGCCGGAGCGCGAGCCGGTCGAGGGCTTCACCAGCTGGCTGGATTAGGGCGCGCCCCGCGCCTCAGCCCGCGACGGCGGTATACTCGGTCTCGACCGAGGAATCGTGCAGATGGTGGTCGTAGCCGTAGATGTGGATCGAGATCGCATCGCCCACGCCGCGGTTCTGCATGCGGTGGATGTTCGGCCCGGTCGGCAGCATGCAGGCGACATAGCCGGCCTGGCGCTCATGCTCCTCGGTCGGAACGGCGCGATTGGCATCGATGGCGCGATACCAGGTTTCCGTCAGGGCGCCCGCGACCATGCCAAAGCAGCACGAGCAGTGATGGTCGTGGATGCAGGTCGTGGCGCCTTCGCCCCAGACCATCGCCCAGACGCTGACGGCCTCGTTGCCGGCGAGCAGGTTGCGGGCATAGCCGCCCTGCTTACGCAGCAGCGGCAGGGCCTGGATCAGGTCGGGGATAGCAACGAGCTCGTTGAGGACGGCACGGGCCGCGGCGAGATAGTCGCGCGAGCAGGTGCCCTCATGGGTCTGCAGGGCATTCAGCACCGCGCCGCTCCGCTCCTCGCCGAGAAAGCCTTGCATGTCCCTGATCCCCCGTCGCATCGAATGACAGGAGGATGATAGGCCGGACCCGGTGGGAACGGTTTGCGATCCGCCGCTAAAAATACCGCAAAATTAGAAACTGATACCAATATAGTTCTCGATATGAGAAAATAATTTCCGCTCGTAGATAGCGAGTGATATTCTGTTCCGAGGAGATCCATCGCCGTGGCCAGGCTCGACACCTTCGATCTGCGCATTCTCGCCCTGCTGCAGCAGGATGCGAGCCAACCGCTGGCGGAGATCGCGGCGGCGGTCGGACTGTCGCCGACACCGTGCTGGCGGCGCATCCAAAAGCTGGAAGAAGCAGGCCATATCAGGCGGCGCGTCGCGCTGCTCGACCGCACCAAGCTGAAGGCCGGCGTCACCGTCTTCATCGCGGTGAAGACGGCGCGCCATACGATGGAATGGCTGGAGCGCTTCCACGCCGCCGTACACGACCTGCCCGAGATCGTCGACTTCTATCGGATGAGCGGCGATATCGACTATCTGCTCAAGGCCTATGTCTCGGACATCTCCGCCTATGATGCACTCTACAAGAAGCTGATCTCGCGCATCGAGCTCAGCGACGTCACCTCCATGTTCGCCATGGAGGAGCTGAAGTCGACCACGGCGATCCCCCTCGGCTTCGCCGCCGAGGAGCCTTGACGGATCAGGCGCGGAGCGAGGTGAAACCCTTGCCCTCGGCCGCGAGCTTGCGCAGCAGCGGCGCGGGTTCGAGCGAGGCATCGCCGCTTTCCTTCGCCTGCTGCTCAAGCCGCTCGACGATGGTGGCCAGTCCGACGCTCTCAGCCCAATGCATCGGCCCGCCGCGCCAGGCGGGCCAGTTGTAGCCGTTGAGCCAGACCGTATCGATGTCGCCGGCGCGCGTGGCGATGCCCTCGTCGAGGATGCGCGCGCCCTCGTTGACCATCGGGTCGAGCAGCCGCGCCAGAATCTCTTCGCTGGTGAAGCTGCGCCGGGTCACGCCCTTGCTCGCCGAAACCTCGGCGATCAGCCCCTCGACCTCGGGATCGCGCTCGCCGGCACGCGCGCCTTCGGGATAGCGGTAATAGCCGCGCCCGGTCTTCTGGCCGAACCAGCCGCGCTCGCAGATCGCATCGGCCACTGCCGCGCTCTTGCGGCGTGCCTTGCGGCTGCGCCAGCTGATGTCGTTGCCGGCGAGATCGGACATGGCGAAAGGGCCCATCTTGAAGCCGAAGCCGGTCAAGGCCGCGTCGACCTCATGCGGCATGGCACCGGCGACGAGCAGGCGCTCGGCGGCGCGGGTGCGCGCCTCCAGCATGCGGTTGCCGACGAAGCCGAAGCAGTTGCCGACCACGACCGGCACCTTGCCGAGCTTGCGCCCGAGGCCGATCGCGGTTGCGATGACGTCGTTGGCGACGCCGGCGGGACGAACGATCTCCAGCAGCTTCATCACATTGGCCGGGCTGAAGAAATGCATGCCGAGCACGTCCGCCGGCCGGCTCGTCACGGCGGCAATCTCGGCGAGGTCGAGATAGGAGGTGTTGCTGGCGAGGATCGCGCCCGGCTTGGCGATCGCGTCGAGCGCCCCGAATATCTCGCGCTTGACACCCATCTCCTCGAAGGCGGCCTCGATCACGATGTCGGCCTCGGCGGCGGCGGCGAGCCCAACCGCCGGCGTGATCAGCGCCATGCGCTGCTCGCGCACCGCCTCGGTCATCGAGCCGCGCTTGACCGAGAAGCCATAGGTGTCGCGCACCCGGGCATGGCCCTTGTCGACCTGCTCCTGCGTGGTCTCGATCAGCGTCACCGGGATGCCGGCATTGGCGAAGCAAATCGCGATGCCGCCGCCCATGGTGCCGGCGCCGATCACGGCGGCGCGCGCGATCGGACGCGGCTTCACGCTCTCGTCGATGCCGGGAACCTTCGCCGCCTCGCGCTCGGCGAAGAAGACATAGCGCAGCGCCTTGGAGCGCTCGTCGCCGAGGAGCTTCACGAACAGAGCCCGTTCGGTCGCAAGCCCCTCCGCCAGCGGCAACGTCAGCGCCGCCCGCACCGCCTCGACCAGCGCCGCGACATTCGGCATCTCGCCCGATTTCGACAGCGCATCCTTGGCCAGTGCCTCGAAAGCCTCGCGCTCGCTCCCGGTCAGCTTGTCGGTGCGCGCGCCGGTCCTCGCAGGCGCGCCCTCGTCCGCCAGCTCCTGCGCCAGCGCGATCGCTGCACCGACGGCATCGCTCTCGACGAGCTTGTCGACCAGCCCGAGCGCCAGCGCCTTCTGCGCCGGGATCGGCTCGCCCGAGAGCATCATCGGGAAGGCGGCGGCCGCTCCGATCAGGCGCGGCAGGCGCTGTGTGCCGCCGGCGCCCGGAATCAGGCCGAGCTTGATCTCCGGCAGGCCGAGCTTCGCGGCCGGCGTCGCGATGCGGCCATGGCAGGCGAGCGCGACTTCCAGCCCGCCGCCCAATGCGACGCCCTCGATCGCAGCGACCACAGGTTTCGGCGCATCCTCGATCGCCGCCAGCAGGTCCGGCAGGATCGGCGGGGCCGGAGGCTTGCCGAACTCGCTGATATCAGCGCCCGCGATGAAGGCGCGGCCCTTGGCGGCGATGACCAGTGCCGTCACGGCCGGATCGGCCATCGCCTGCGCCAGCGCGTTGTTGAGATCATTCCGCAGCGCAGCCGAGAGCGCATTCACAGGCGGGTTGTCGAGCGTCGCGATGGCGATCTCGCCCTGGCGGGTCAACGTAACGGTAGGCATGCGATCTCCACCCTGTCCTGCTCGCAGCGCAACCGCACCGCTGAATTAGTTGAAACTTAAAATAATGACGGGAGCCCCGCAATGCCGCGAGCCTAAGGGCTTCCTTGACCGGCGCAAGCGGCTCCCCCATCGTCTGCCGCCCGTTTCCGGCAGGAAGGACATTCGAGAAGGTTTGCATGACCGAGACCGTTCTGAGCGAGACCCTGGCCGAGGGCGTCAGGCAGATCACCATGAACCGGCCCGATCGGCGCAATGCGCTCGACCGCGCCACCTATCAGGGGCTGATCGACGCGCTTGCCGCCGCTGATGCCGACGCCTCGGTGCGCGCCGTCGTGCTCACTGGCGCCGGCGGCTGCTTCACCAGCGGCAACGACATCAAGGATTTCGCTGCGGCTGCCGCGACCGGCGTCGGCGCCGAGATTGCCATCGACTTCCTGACCGCGATCTCGACGGCGAAGAAGCCGATTGTCGCTGCGGCGGAAGGCTTCGCCGTCGGCATCGGCACCACCATGCTGCTGCATTGCGATCTCGCCTTCGCCGGACGCAGCGCCAGTTTCCGCATGCCCTTCGTCAGCCTCGGCCTCTGCCCGGAAGGCGGCTCGAGCTATCTCCTGCCGCTGATCGCCGGCAGCAAGCGCGCCGCCGAATTGCTGATGCTGGGCGAGCCCTTCGGGCCCGAGGTCGCGCAGGACGCCGGCCTGATCAACGGCGTCACCGACGAAGGCGGCGCGCTGGCGGCCGCGCTCGAGAAGGCCAGGGCGCTGGCGGCGCTGCCGCCACAATCGGTCGCGCTGACCAAGTCGTTGCTGAAGCGCGGCAGCGCCGCCGCCGTGGCCGAGACGATCGGCACCGAGGCACGCCATTTCGGCGAGCGCCTGAAATCGGCCGAGGCACAGGCCGCCTTCATGGCCTTCCTGACCAAGCGCTGACGGCGCGCGACGACGGCGCCCAACTGTCGCGCCGTTGTCGCGGGAATCGCGGAACTTCCTGCTCCTCGTCACGTTGACGCGCGTCGGCAATCGCAAGGAGCAGGATGTGAAGTTGAAGGTCGTCGCCACCCTGGTCTATCGCTTCGACCATGAAACGCCGGTGATCGTCGCGATCGAGCCGGCGCGGTCCCCGGATCAGACCATCGTTTCGGAGCAACTGCTGATCGACCAGCCCGCCGAATTGATCCGGGACCTGGATGCGGACACCGGCATGCGCCGCTTCCGCGGGGTGCTGTCGGGCCAGGTCTCGATCCAGTATCAGGGCACGATCGACAACGGCACACGCCGCCTGCTGCACGCCGATGCGCGCCAGCACGCTTGGGCCGAACTGCCGGCAGAGGTGCTGCCCTATCTGTTGCCGAGCCGCTTCTGCCCCTCCGACAACCTGATGCGCTTCGCCCAGCGCGAGTTCAGCGACATCGAGGCCGGCGGCGCCAAGGTGCTCGCCGTGGTCGACTGGCTGCAGGAGCACGTAGATTACATCCATGGCGTCAGCAACGCCCAGACCACGGCCGAGCAGACCTTCATCGACCGCGCCGGCGTCTGCCGCGACTTCAGCCATCTCGCCATCGCGCTCTGCCGTGCGCTCAATCTGCCGGCCCGCGCCGTCAGCGTCTATGCAGCCGATCTCGCTCCGCCGGACTTCCACGCCGTCTTCGAGGTCTATCTCGACGGCCAGTGGTGGCTGGTCGATCCGACGCGGCTGGCACCGGTCGACGGCATGGTCCGCATCGCGGCTGGGCGCGACGCGGCCGACATCGCCTTCTTGACCAGCGGCCATTTCTGCCAGTGCCTCAACCAGTGGGTCGAGGTCAGCCGCATCGAGGACAGCGAGCCGGCGCAGGCTGCCTGAGCTCAGGCAGCCGCCATCCGCCGCCGTCCGGCGCGCCACAGGCTGTGCGCCAACGCCGCCAGGAAGAGAACCGCCTGCACCACGACGATGCACGGCCCGGTCGCGACATCGAGATGGAAGCTCAGGATCGTGCCGAAGACGCTCGACGTCACCGCCGCCGCGATCGCGGTCAGGAGCATCAGGTCGAAGCGGCGCGTCGTCAGGAAGCCGATCGCGCCGGGCGCGACCAGCATGGCGACGACCAGGATGATGCCGACCGCCTTGAGCGCCGCGACGATGGTCAGCGCCAGCATGGCGAGCAGGCCGAAATGCAGCGCCTTAACCGGCAGGCCAATGGCGCGCGCATGTGCGGGGTCGAAGGCGTGTAGCAGGAAATCGCGTCGTTTGACGAGCATGAAGCCGGCGACCGGCAAGGCGATCAGCGCCGTTTCGGCGATGTCGCCCCAGGTCACGCCCAGCATATTGCCGAACAGGATGTGCATGAGGTGCTGGTCGCTGTCGACCTTGACGAAGAGCACGAGGCCGAGCGCAAACATGCCGGAGAAGACGATGCCCATCACCGTGTCCTCCTTCACCCGGCTGTTCTCCTTGAGATAGCCGATGCCGAAGGCGCAGGTGAGGCCCGCCGCGAAGGCGCCGATGGCGAGCGGCAGGCTCGCGATATGGGCGAGCACGATGCCGGGCAGAACCGCATGCGAGACCGCATCGCCCATCAGCGACCAGCCCTTGAGGACGAGGAAGCAGGACAGCACGGCACAGACGAGGCCGACCATCACTGCGACCGCAAGGCCGCGCAGCATGAACTCGTGCGCAAAGGGCGCGAGCAGCCAGGTTTGAACGAGGCTCATGCCGGGCCTCCGACGCTGGCGGCCCGGCGCGCGCCAAGGCGGCCGTGTTTGGGTGCGAACAGGAAGGCGGCGAGGAAGAGCAGCGTCTGGAACACGACGATCAGCCCGCCGGTCGAGCCGTCGAGGAAATAGCTGGCATAGGCGCCGACCGCCGACGTCACGACGCCCATCGTCACCGCAATTGCGATAAGCAGCCCGAAGCGGTCGGTCAGGAGATAGGCGGTCGCGCCGGGTGTCACCACCATGGCGATGACGAGGCAGGCGCCGACCGTCTGCAGCGCCGCGACGGTGCAGGCCGAAAGCAGCACGAAGAAGAGGATCTTCAACCGCGTCGGCGACAGGCCGACCGCACGCGCCTGGTTCTCGTCGAAGAAGACCAGCATCAGGTCCTTCCAGCGCAGTAGCAGGATAGCGAGCGAGACGAAGGCGATGATCGCGACCTGGACGACGTCCTCGTCGGAGATGCCGAGGATGTTGCCGAGCACGATCGACTGGACGTTGACCGAGGTCGGGTTGATCGAGACGATCATCAGGCCGACGGCGAAGAACGTCGTGAAGACGATGCCGATCACGGCATCCTCGCGCAATTGCGTGCGCACCCTGACCAGCGCCATGGCAAGCGCCGCCAGCAGGCCGGAGAAGAAGGCGCCGGCGGCGTAGGGAACTTTCAAGAGATAGGCGAGCGCGACGCCAGGTACGATCGCATGCGCCAGCGCGTCGCCCATCAGCGACCAGCCCTTGAGCATCAGGTAGCAGGACAGGAAGGCGCAGACGCCGCCGACCAGAGCCGAGACCCAGATCGCCTTGACCATGTACTGATAGCCGAAGGGTTCGAGCAGGAGCTCCATCACGGCTGCCCGTCCTTCCTGCCGGCGGCGGGCTTCTCATGATCGCGATCGCCGTAGAAGACGAGCGGGCGCTCGTCGTCGGTGATCACGGTGACGCGCCGCTGGTCGGCGTCGGCATGCAGGCTCGCGCCCTCCAGGCGGAAATGCCGGAGCGCGCCGCCGAAGGCCCGCTGCAGATTGTCCTGGGTGAAGGTCGTCTCGGTCGGCCCGGCCGCGAGCACGGTCTTGTTGACGATCACGACCTGGTCGCAGAAATCCGGGATCGAGCCGAGATTATGGGTCGAGACCAGCATCAGCCGGCCTTCCGCCCTGAGTTCGCGCATGAGCCCGACGATCTGGTCCTCGGTCTTGACGTCGACACCGGTGAAGGGCTCGTCGAGCAGGATCACCTGTCCGCCCTGCGCCAGCGCCCGCGCCAGGAAGACGCGCTTGCGCTGGCCGCCGGAGAGTTCGCCGATCTGGCGGCGGCGGAACTCCAGCATGTTGACGCGCTCGAGCGCCAGCTCGGCCGCCTCGCGATCGGCCTTACGCGGCAGGCGCATGAAGCCCATATGGCCGTAGCGCCCCATCATCACGACGTCGTCGACCAGCACCGGGAAGGTCCAGTCGACTTCCTCGGCCTGCGGCACATAGGCGACGAGGCCGCGCTTCAGCGCCGCGCGCACCTCCATACCGGCGATGCTGACCAGCCCCTGCGCCGGCTTGAGGAAGCCCATCAGCGTCTTGAAGATCGTCGACTTGCCTGAGCCGTTGACGCCGACCAGCGCGCAGATCGTGCCGGGGCCGAGCGCGAAGGAGGCATCGTTCACCGCGGTGACGCCATTGGCGTAGCGCACGGTGACGCCGCTGACCACGATCGACGGCGTCGCTCCCTGCCCCGGGCGAATCTCGGCGGTCCGCGGATTCACTGGCCGAACCCTTTCGCGATGGTATCGACGGTGACTTCGAGCAGCTTGAGATAGGTCGGCACCGCGCCGCGCGCATCGGAGAGCGAGTCGACATAGAGCACGCCGCCATATTTGGCGCCGGTCTCGCGCGCGACCTGCTTGGCGGCACGGTCCGAAATCGTGCTCTCGCTGAACACGGCCGGAATCTTGTTCTTGCGGACGAGGTCGATCAGGCGGCGCACCTGCTGCGGCGTGCCCTGCTCGTCGGAGTTGATCGGCCAGAGATAGGCTTCGCGCCAGCCATAGTCGCGCGTCAGATAGCTGAAGGCGCCCTCGCTCGAGACGAGCCAGCGCTTCTCGGCCGGCACCTTGTCGAGTCGGGCGCGCAGGGGCGCGTCGATCGCCTTGATCTGCGTCGCATAGTCGGCGGCGTTCTTGGCATAGGTCGCGGCATTGGCCGGATCCGCGTCGGCCAGCGCCTTGCGGATGTTCTCGACATAGATCAGCGCGCTCGCCGTCGACATCCAGGCATGCGGATTGGGCTTGCCCTCATAGGGTCCGTCCTTGATGCCCATCGGCGCGATGCCGTCCGTCACCACCGCGCTCCGAACGTTCTTCACATTGTCGAAGAACTTCTCGAACCAGCGCTCCAGGTTCATGCCGTTCCAGAGCACGAGATCGGCCGATTGTGCCTTCACCACGTCGAGCGGAGTCGGCTGGTAATCGTGGATCTCTGCCCCCGGCTTGGTGATCGACTCGACGATCGCCGCCGTGCCGGCGACGTTCTGGGCGATGTCCTGGATCACCGTGAAGGTCGTGACGACGCGCAGCGGCTTGCCCGGCGCGGCCTGTGCCAGGGCGCTACTAGCGAAAACGGCGAAGCCAAGCGTCAGCGTCGCAGCTGCCACGAGATCAAGGAAACAGCGGCGCGAGGGCATGGTCTCTCCGATAGCGAACAGCGATTGATACAACGCTATTGCAAACTATTTGCATCTGTCAACGCAATTGCAACCCAATTGCGACAAGTCATTTTTGCAAATGCGTCTCAGGGTTGCTACCTCTCGCGCATGAAAGGAATCGACCAGCGCGTAACGGAATTCGAGCACCAGCTCCGCAAGGCGGGCCTGCGCATGACCCAGCAGCGCCGGCTGATCCTGCGGGTCCTGGCCGAGGCCGATGACCATCCCGATGCGAAGGGCATCTTCACGCGCGCCTTCTTGCACGACCCGACGCTGTCGCTTTCGACCGTCTATCGCACGATGAAACTGCTGGAGACGCAGGGCGCGATCGAGCGCCATGCCTTCGAGGACGGCGTCTCGCGCTACGAGCACGCCGACCAGCAGCACCATGACCATCTGATCGATGTCGAGACCGGCCAGGTCGTCGAATTCTCCTCGCCCGAAATCGAGGCGCTCCAGGCGAAGATCGCGGCCGACCTTGGCTACGAGATCGTCCGCCACAAGCTCGAACTCTATGGCAGGAAGCTCGGCCGGAAGGGCCGCCGCAAGCCCGGCGAAGGCTGAAGCCGGCTTTTGGCGGCAATGAGTTTACTGAATCTCAATCGCCAGCTTCGATAGCTCACGCAACGGCAACGTGCCTGTCGGAAGCGTACATTAGCTTTGAGTAATCGTTTCGAATTGCGAGCCGCCATTCGCCCGCGCTCGGGCGCCAGCCTCGATACCAAGCTCGTTCTGGGTTGCATGGTCCTGCTCGCGCTCTCGCTTGCACTGGCGCTCAGCCTGATCACCATTCTCGGCAGCGATTATGTCCGTGCCAGCCGCAATCTCGAGGCGCTGACGCTCTACAGGAAAGTGCTGACAGCAGCGAACCGGCTCTCGGCCGAACGCGGCCCGATGAACAGCGTGCTCGGCGAGGAGCCGGCGGCGGACGGCCCTGCCGCGCGCAAGCTCGCCAAATTCCGCACAGTGAGCGATCAGGCCCTGGCCGAGATCACACCCGATGACGGTAGTGAGATCACCCGGCGTCTCGTCGATCGCGACAAGCTGGACAACCTCCGCGCCAGCCTCGCCACGGCAAGACGCGCAGCGGATCGGCTGAGCGCACGGCCACTGGCCGAGCGCGACACCACCGAGATCCGCAGCGTGATCGCGGGCATGTTCGGGGTCGTCGAGACGATGCGGCCAGTGGTGCTCGCCGCCATGGCCGAGCTGATGGAACACGACATCTCGCTGACGGGGCATGCCCTGACCGGGCTGATGCTTGGCGATCTGCGCGAGTATGCAGGGCGCCTCGGATCCTTTCTCGCCCCGTCGATCGCTGCGCGCCAGCCGCTCTCCGCGACGGCTTACGACGAACTCATCCTGACTCATGGGCGCGTCCTGCAGATCTGGCAATCGCTGGAACACCAGCTTGCCCTGCACGCCGACGCGCCCGAGCTGGTCGCCGCCGTCGGCGAGGCGAGAATCCGTTACTTCCGCGACGGGCTCGATCTCATCGCGCGGCTGAGCGCCGAGGGAAAGACGGGCCACTATTCTGTCACCACCGAACAGATGACCTTGCAGTACGTTCCGACGATGGCGCCGCTGGAACGCCTGCGTGACGGCTTCCTCGACGATATGCTGGCGCATGCACGGGCCACCCGGGCGAACAGCGTCCATTGGCTTCAGTTCCTCGTGGCCTTCACCGTTCTGATCGTCCTCACCAATCTGCTGCTGCTCGTGCTGGCGCGCCGGCGCATCTTCCACCCGCTGCTGCAGGCCCGCAACCACATCGTGGCACTCGCCGAGGAACGCAATCTCGACCAGCCGACGCGCGTCAGCAGGCATGGCGGCGAGATTCATGAGCTGTTCGCGGCCCTTGAATCGCTGCGCCTCAAGCTGCGCGAGCGCCTGCGCCTCACCGAGCGCCTGAAGGTGCAGGCCGAAACCGATGCGCTGACCGGCCTGCTCAACCGCCGCACGTTCGATCGCCTCGGCCAGGACGACTCCGGCTTCGCCGACCTGCCTGTCGAAACCGGCCTGATCCTGATGGATATCGATCGCTTCAAGCTGATCAACGACACCTATGGCCACATCGCCGGCGATCAGGTCCTGCGGGCCACGGCGGGGCTGGTGGTGGAAATGGTTCGCAAGAACGACCTCGTCATGCGCTATGGCGGCGAGGAGTTCGCCATCGTCCTGCCGAGCACCTCCCTGCGCACGCTGGCGCGGATCGCGGAAACGCTGCGCGCGGCGATCGCCGAGCAGGCGATCGCGCTCGACGACGGCACCGAAGTGCTCGTCACTGCGAGCTTCGGCGTCGCCACGGGCCGACGCGATGGCCCTGGCTGGAAGATATTGATCGAAGCAGCCGATCAGGCGCTTTACATGGCCAAGGCCGAGGGCCGAAACCGGGTCGGCGTCGCCGGCGAGCACGGGCTCGCCGGTCAGGTCGTGGCCGATCGGGTCAGGGCAGCCTGAGGCCGCCCGAGCCTCAGCCCGCCTTTCGCTTGTTCTGCCGGTTGGCGATCAGGTCGTCGACGACGGCCGGATCGGCCAGGGTCGAGGTGTCGCCGAGCGCGCCGAACTCGTCCTCGGCGATCTTGCGCAGGATGCGACGCATGATCTTGCCGGAGCGGGTCTTGGGCAGGCCGGGCGCGAACTGGATCAGGTCCGGAGAGGCGATCGGGCCGATCTCGTTGCGGACATAGGAGACCAGCTCCTTCTTCAGGTCGGCAGAGGGCTTCTCGCCGGCCATCAGCGTGACATAGGCGTAGATCCCCTGCCCCTTGATGTCGTGGGGGTAGCCGACCACGGCCGCTTCCGAGACCTTGGGATGCGCCACCAGCGCCGATTCGACCTCGGCCGTGCCCATCCGGTGGCCGGAGACGTTGATCACGTCGTCGACGCGGCCGGTGATCCAGTAATAGCCGTCGGCGTCGCGCCGGCAGCCGTCGCCGGTGAAGTACTTGTTCGGATAGGTCGCGAAATAGGTCTCCTCGAAGCGCTTGTGGTCGCCATAGACCGTGCGCATCTGGCCGGGCCAGCTCTCGGCGATGACGAGGTTGCCCTCGGCCGCGCCCTCCAGCACCTTGCCCTCGGCGTCGACCAGCTCGGGCTTGACCCCGAAGAAGGGCCGCGTCGCCGAGCCGGGCTTGAGCTTGGTCGCACCCGGCAGCGGCGAGATCAGGATGCCGCCGGTCTCGGTCTGCCACCAGGTGTCGACGATCGGGCAGCGGCGCTCGCCGACGACGCGGTGATACCACTCCCAGGCCTCGGGATTGATCGGCTCGCCGACCGAGCCGAGCAGCCGCAGCGACTTGCGCTTGGTCTTCTTCACCGGCTCCTCGCCGGCGCCCATCAGCGAGCGGATCGCGGTCGGGGCGGTGTAGAAGATGTTGACCTTGTGCTTGTCGATCACCTCCCAGAAGCGGGAGATCGTCGGATAGGTCGGGATGCCTTCGAACATCAGCGTGGTCGCGCCGTTGGCGAGCGGCCCGTAGAGGATGTAGCTGTGACCGGTGACCCAGCCGACATCGGCGGTGCACCAGTATATGTCGCCGTCATGGTAGTCGAAGACGTATTGATGCGTCATCGCGGCGTAGACGAGATAGCCGGCGCTGGTGTGCAGCACGCCCTTGGGCTTGCCCGTCGAGCCCGAGGTGTAGAGCAGGAACAGCGGGTCCTCCGCCTTGACCTCGACCGGCGGGCAATGGCCGGACACCTTGGCGATCTCGTCATGATACCAGACGTCGCGGCCGTCCTTCATGGTGACGTTGCCACCGGTGCGCTTGACCACGATCACCGTCGCGATGCCACCCTTCACCTTGTCGTCGGCGGCATCGACATTCTTCTTCAGCGGCACGGCACGGCCACCGCGCAGGCCTTCATCGGCGGTGATCACGATCTTCGAATCGGAGTCCTCGATGCGGCTCGCCAGCGAATCCGGCGAGAAGCCGCCGAACACCACCGAATGCATCGCCCCGATCCGGGCGCAGGCCAGCATCGCATAGGCCGCTTCCGGGATCATCGGCAGGTAGATCGTGACCCGGTCGCCCTTCTTGACGCCCTTGGCTTTCAGTACGTTCGCGAACTTGCAGACCTCGGTATAGAGCTGGCCGTAGCTGATCTTCTTCGACTCCGAGGGGTCGTCGCCTTCCCAGATGATCGCCGTCTGCTTGGCGCGCGTCGCAAGATGCCGGTCGATGCAGTTGAAGGCGACATTGGTGGTCCCGTCTTCGAACCATTTGATCGAGACCTTGCCCGGCTTGTAGCTGGCGTTGCGGACCTTGGTGTAGGGCTTGAACCAATCGATCCGCTTGCCCTGCTCCGCCCAGAACTTGTCCGGGTCCTTGATCGAGGCCGCATACATCTTCTTGTACTTGGCGTCGTTCAGATAGGCCTTCTTCGCCCAGGAAGCCGGCACGTCGTAGATCATCTCGGTCATAACAGGCGTCTCCCCGGACTTCGGCCGTCATCGGGGCCGGCATGCAGATCGCGACGGCGATGCCACCGCGATCCGACCGGCCTTTTTCAAGTTGGTCGCATCATAGGGCGCGACATCACGCCGACAAGCGCCGCGGGCTCGCACTTTCGTTGCTGCGACTTTCGGCGGAAATCGTGGTTGTCAGAGCCCGCCCATCTTGCAGATGAGAGCCCATTCCTCGTCCGTCACCGGCTGCACCGAGAGGCGGAAGGAGGTGACGAGCGCCATCTTGGCGAGCTTCGGTTCCGCCTTGACGGCGGCGAGCGAAACCGGCTTCGGCAAAGGCTTCAGCGCCTTGAAATCGACCAACACCCAGGGCGGGCCGGCCTCGGTCCAGGGATAGTGCTCCTTGATGACTTCGGCGATGCCGACGACCTCGAGACCCTCGTTCGAGTGATAGAAGAAGACCTGCTCGCCGGTCTTCATCGCCATCAGGTTGAGCTTGGCGGTGTGGTTCTTCACCCCGTCCCAATGCGTGCCCTTGGCGCCGGCCTTGACCAGGTCGTCCCAGGAGTAGACCGACGGTTCCGATTTGATCAGCCAGTGCGCCATCAGCCTTCGTCCTCTTCCTTCAGGGGCACCGGCGGCCGCGATGCCGCCTCGCCATTCTCGTTCCAGAACCTGACCATCTCGCGCGTCAGCCCGGCATAGTCCTGCGGGCTGAGCTCGACGCGAACCTCGGCTTCGCCGAAGGGCAGGATCAGCACGAAGCGATGCGTGTCCTCGGCGCGCCGGCGGCGCAGCTCGATCACCCGCTGGGCAATGCGCCCGGCGAGCGGCACCGGCTGGCTCTCGGCCACCAGTTCGGCCCCCGTGGTCTTGCGCACCTCGGCGATGCCGCGCGCGACGCGCTTCGTCAGATCGGACCAGTCATTCGCCATGCATATCCTCTCCGCTCAGTTCTCCGCCCGCACCGGCCGCGCCAGCAGCTCGGCGACGGCCTCGCGCACCCCGACTGCCCCAGCGATGATGCTTGATACGGCCTCGGCGATCGGCATGTCGATCGCCTCCGCACGCGCCATCTCGACCAGCACGGAGGCTGTGAAGGCGCCTTCGGCGAGCCTGCCCCCGGACGCGTCAGTAGGGGTCTTGCCCTGCCCCAGCGCCTGGCCATAGGCGAAGTTGCGCGATTGCGCCGTGGCGCAGGAGAGCACGACGTCGCCCAGCCCCGACAGCCCCATCAGCGTCTCGGCCTGCGCGCCATGCGCCTCGCCGAAGCGGCGGAGTTCCGCAAATCCGCGCGCCACCAGGGCAGCCCGCGCGCTCTCGCCGAGCCCGAGGCCGATGGCGATGCCGGCGGCGATGGCGAGCACGTTCTTGGCGGCACCGCCGATCTCGACGCCGCGCGGATCATTGCTGTGATAGAGGCGCAGCGCCGAGGAATTCAGCGCCTCCGCCAGTGCCTTGGCCAGAGCGGCGTCGGCGGAGGCTAGCGACAGCGCCGTCGGCAATCCGCGCGCAATGTCGGCGGCGAAACTCGGCCCCGACAGCACCGCCGGACAAGCTTGCGGCAGCGCTTCGGCGATGACCTGCGTGGTGAAGCGCCCGCTGCCCTGCTCGATGCCCTTGGCGGCCGAGATCACCGGCAGCCCTTTCGGCAGCGCCGGCGCCAGCAGCGTCGCGGCCGAACGCAAGGCCTGGGTCGGCACCGCCAGGATCAGCGCCTCGACCCCGGCCAGCAGCGCGATGTCGGAAGTCGGCTCGATCGCCTCGGGTAGCTTTGCCCCCGGCAACCGCGGCGCCTCGCGCTTCTCGCGCAGGCTCGCCACTGTCTCCGCGTCGCGGGCCCAGAGCACGACGCGCCGCCCGGCCCGCGCCGCCGCGAGCGCCAGCGCCGTGCCG